>JBBRMF010000012.1:0-41433 GCA_038230975.1 Tepidisphaerales bacterium | reverse complement strand
TAAAATGCGACCGACTTTTGAGAATGCAATCGCCTTGAATGCGTTCTCCCCTTTGATCTCCATGATGGCGGCCATTCGGGCAAAGAGTTCGGCAAGATCGTGGTTGAGCGACATGATTTGAATGATATCCGAGGAACCGGAATTTCGCTTGGCCATTGCGCCCGAGGTCATGCTCACGACGCCGAAATGTTACTCATCGCCGGGGACCGGAATCAGGTTGGTTTTCTTTTGAGCGTCAATCGATATAGAGGCCGATCGACTCCACCGAGCTTGTGTTTGTAGGGTTCGCTGCCGCGTAACAAGTCAAATACTTTTGTCTCCGCCGCGATCGCATTTCGAATCGACATGCCGACGGCAACGACCCCGGGGCTCCATTCTTTCATCGATGGCTCATATCCGAGGTTATAGAGCATTGGCCCCATCGACGAAGTGAGTTGGATTAAGTAGCAGGCGGGTTGGCCGAGGATGTGGAGTACCCACAATTCCAGTCGGCCGTCGCGCATGAGTGCAGGCGCAATGGCTTCGATCAGAGGTCGGACATAACCCCCCACCGATGCACCCTTCTCACCGCCGACGGATTCCATCGACACTAGCGCCTTTTCGAGCAGCGACGCATCTTCGCACTTCAGAAGCCGTGCCTCGCCTTTGGTTTCGGCTTTATTGATTTTTCGGCGAAGCTCTTTGCGTTCATGCGCTTCGAGCGACATTAAATACTCGTCCCAGCTCGCGGGCAACTGAATCGCGGGTGCATATTGGACGAGTGTCTCCTCCAGCGAAAAACCCGCAGTCTCGGCCAACGTCGGCAGAATCGAACGGCACGCCGCCCACTCGCGAATGTTGTGCAACGTGAACTCAACCAGTTTTCGATCCCATTGCGCTGCCATGAATGCAAGAATTACAGCCCAGCAGGCAGGCTCATGCTCCGGAACGATGAGCGGATCGAGATAATCGGAAATGGAAGCCTCGGGCGAATGCAGCCCGCCGTGGGGATTCAAACACAATGGTAGAACCGCAAGGAGTTCTCCGTTTCGATCAACCGTGATGAATCGGATCCGACCCACGATGCGGCCCGCGTTCCAGCCGGCGATCTGCCATGCCGGGGACTGAAATGGTGTGCCGGCGGGCAGTTGAATCGACAGGTCATTCCATCGATCAAGGAATGCGGCATCCACCGGCCAAGAGGTTTGGCAGTGGACGGTCAGCCCGTCGATCTGTACCGGTTCAAACCGTGTTTCATCCGGGCGCGACAGTCCATCGGCACTGCGAAGGCTTTCCATCAAGTTGGCGATTTTTCGGAAAACGCGTGTCACGGTAGGCCAACAGTCTAACAGGTGACATGCGTTTCGGCGCGACGCCGTGAGATGCTCGCGTTTTCGGGCGTGACCAAACTTCCGGGCCAGCTCAAAATACAACGCGGTAGGACACCTGCGCCAAATTACCTGTTGCTTCTCCAAGCGGCAATCCGTAGAGCCATTTCGCAACTCGTTGGGTCGAATTTTCTATTCCGGGAGGAACAAGCATGATTGGCAGTCAATTCATTCGGGATGTTATTGGAAGTTCTCGCAAATCTGTTCGTCGGTCAAAGAAAGGTCGCGTGGCCCGTCCACAGCCGTAGATGGAGGGATTGGAAAGTCGGACGATGCTGACGGTTGTCTTCGATCCGATCTTCGGAACTCAATCGCAAAAGCAGGACGGCAGCGACGGTAAGATGAGTCGATCGCCGACTAACGTCGTGTTCTGGGGGTCCTTCTGGCAAGGCAACAACGCCAATGACTCGTCGCACTGGGATAGGGATGATTGAGAATGAGAGCTGGATGATGGCGGGAAGTAGCGTCGGCCGACTTGAATCTCGGAATAATCAATCCAGAAATAAATAGCGATGGCGCGAACGCATATGGTCGTTTTTCGATGTGGTGTTCCGTCCCGTTCACTCCTGCATCGCTATCACCGCAGGCATACCGCCTGACGAGTAACCGCCTACTGGTGAAGCGGGGTTACACCACAGAATGGAGGGGCCTTTGTGGCATAACTCGTTGTAGCGAACGCCGGTGATCACGTCAGCATGTCCGTCGATGTGAGACAGCGTAGTGCTTCGATTGTGGCGGATCGCGATTCCTTCCGATGGGAAATTAGTCGAGTCGTTGGCCCCGTTGTATTCGGACCGGGTTCCCGGTAACTCAATGAAAACCACATCATCCGGATGAAACTTCACGATCTTGAACCCTGCGAAGTTGTTTTCACTGTACCCGCTCATGGCTCCGTTCATGGAGAAGTCACTGAGATGATTCACGCTGCCATTCGGGAAGACCACTTCGTCCGCCGGACAGTGATACACACCCGCGTGGTTGATAAACGGCCAAAGCTGCCCGCCCATCACTTCGGACTGTTTACCGGTCATCGGCCCCTTATCCAGATACAGCCAGGAGATGTGATGATTCGTTAGAGCCCAGCCCGTGAAAGGCAAAGTGCCTTTGTATTCATTGGCGTACATGATCGTGGCGACCATCAACTGCTTCTGATTGGACAGGCACTTGACCGTCAACGCCTGCTTGCGGGCCTTGCTGAGTGCCGGCAGCAAAATTGCAATCAGGAGCGCAATGATGCCGATCACCACGAGCAATTCGACGAGCGTAAAGCCACGTCGATCGGAAGACGTGCGGGCATGGCGTTGGATGGGCGTACGAAATGGCAATGTCACTCCGCGTGGAAATGATACGGGTTCAAGGGCCGGTCCTCATAATAGCTTTCCGGGTGAAGAGTGTCACGCTTATTTTTCACGGAGAACACTCTGCTGGGCTTTATATCTCACGCCACCAGCACCGCTCGATACCGCGCCTTACCCGCCCGGACGTGTTCGACAGCGGTGTTAATATCTTTCATGGGGAAGAACTCGCACATCGGTTTGACCCCATGCCGGGCTGAGAAGGCGAGCATGGCCGCGGTGTCGGACGGACTGCCGCAACGGCCACCGGTGACCGATTTCTCCTGCTGGATGATCCCGAACGCGGGGACTTTGATGTCGTTTTCGGGAATGCCGACGATGCACAGGCGACCGTGCGGGCGGAGGGCGGCAATGTACTCGGCCCAGTTCACGTCGGCGGAAACTGTGGAAATGATAAAGTCGAAGCTGCCGGCGGCCTTTTTAAGTTCATCGCCTTCGCGCGTGGCGATGAAATGAAAGGCGCCAAACTTCCGCGCTTCTTCATCTTTATTATGAGACGAGGAGATAGCGGTGACATCGCAGCCGTGCGCTGCAAGGTATTGGACGGCCAGATGACCGAGCCCACCGATGCCAACCACCGCTGCCCGCATGTTGCCGTTGACCCCAAAATGCAGCATCGGGGAGAAGACCGTGCTGCCCGCGCACATCAATGGGCCCACGAAGGCTGAATCGAGGCCATCGGGAATCGGCATGGCGAAATTCCATTTCGTGCGAACGCTGTCGGCGAATCCACCGTTGTGGAAGACGATCGTATCGCGCTCGTTCGCGCAGAAATTCTCCTGGCCGGTGGTACACCATTCACAGGTGCCGCACGAACCGCACTGCCAGCCGACACCGACGCGCGCGCCGACCTTCAAACCGTCGACTTCTGAACCAATCGCCGAGACAGTGCCGATGACTTCATGGCCGGGAACGAGCGGATACTGCGTGAAGTGCCAATCATTGTCGATCATGGCAATATCGCTGTGACAAATGCCGCAGTGGGTGACGCGAACGTCGACTTCGTGCGGGCCAAGCGGGCCGGCATCATATTCAAAGGCTTCGAGTTTTCCTTTGGCGGACTTGGCGGCGTAGGCTTTCACGGGCATGACATTCTCCTTGGAAGAGGTTTGTCCGAAAGCGTAGGCGCGGATGGGGAATTGGGCAAATCAGCGAAAGATTGAAGTTTCGGACGTTCGACATTGTCGATTGTCCGCGTTATTGATACACATTCAGCTGTAAACCGCTTGCGTGGCAGCGCGCGGTGTAAATAACTGTGCGCGATTCGTGTAGGTTCCGGTGTGAGCATGGGAAAGAATGGTGGCATGGGCGTCTCGCCCGTGCTTTTTTCGGAAGAAAACGCGGGCGAGACGCCCACGCCACCTAAAAATTCTCAAGCCCTTTGCGGAACAAGAATCGCGAGCCACAAAAAGACGTTCCGCACAGCGGAACCTACGATTTGAGTGGCGCGTCATCGCGCACGGCTAGTTAGAATATTCAAGAAGGTGTAAACCATGGCAACCCCCGTAGAAGTTCCTCGTCTCGGTGAATCTGTAACCTCCGCCATCTTGCTTCAATGGCTGAAGAAAGACGGCGATACCGTCGCGAAGGATGAACCCATCTGCCTGCTGGAAACGGACAAGGCAAACGTCGATTTGCCCTCGCCGGCCGCTGGTGTTATTCGGCTATCCCGGAAGGTGGGCGATACCGTGGCGATCGGTGAAGCGATTGCCCAGGTGGAAACCGCCGGGGCTCCTGCCGCTGCGACTGCCGCAAAACCGAATCCAACCGAATCCATGAAGGCGACCGCAACTGCCACCGTTCCGACATCGCCAGTTTTGCCCGAGGATATGAGCCCGGCGGTCCGCGTGCTGGTGCAGGAACACAAGCTCGATCCGGCTACCTTGCTCAAGACCGCTCCGGGTGGCCGATTGACCAAAGAATTCGTGCTGTCGTACGTTCAGGAACATCAGGCCGCAGCCAATGGGGAGAAAAAAGTCGAAGCCGCCAGTCCTGTGAAAGTGGCCCCACCCGCCCCGCCTGCCACCCCACCGAAAGGTGCCGGGGCTTCAGAGCAATTGAGCCCGGCGTTGAATGCCCCACCGAAAGATTTCGACGCGTCCGGTGAGCGCCGCGTGAAGATGACGAAAATTCGTCAGACCATCGCCAAACGATTGATTCAAGCCCAGCAGACCGCCGCCATCCTCACCACTTTCAATGAAGTCGACCTGACCGAAGTCATTAATCTCCGCGCTAAATTCAAAGAGCGCTTCCAGGAAGTGCATGGTGTCGGCCTTGGCTTCATGAGCTTTTTCTCGCGCGCTGTGGTGATGGCTCTCAAAGAATTCCCCCGCATCAATGCCTATCTCGAAGGCGAAGATGTGGTGTATCACCAACACATCAATCTCGGCATCGCCGTCAGCACGGAGCGCGGGTTGGCCGTCCCTGTGCTGCATAAAATTGAAAATATGTCGTTCGGCCGAATCGAAGCGGAAATCAAACGACTCGCCAACGCGGTGCGCGACAACAAGCTGGCGATTGAAGAACTCAGCGGTGGGACATTTACAATCACCAATGGCGGTGTGTTTGGATCGTTGCTGAGCACCCCGATTCTCAATCCCCCTCAAGCAGCCATTTTAGGAATGCACGCCATTCAAAAGCGGCCCGTCGCCATCGGTGACAAAATCGAGATCCGCCCGATGATGTATCTGGCCTTGAGCTATGACCATCGCCTGGTGGATGGCCGTGAATCGATCAGCTTCCTCGTCCGCGTGAAACAATCGCTGGAAGACCCGACGAGGTTGATGCTGGAGATTTGATCACTTAAAAAACCAATGTCCTCTGAATGACGAATTCCGAATGACGAATTCTCAAATGTCGAAAGAACACTCGATCATTTTCCCTCAAAATTCGTCATTCGGATTTCGTCATTGATTCGTCATTCGGAAATTCGTCATTCGTCATTTTCCGAACAACCCAACATTAGCCCTGAAAGGCCTCCTCCGTGTCAGATTCCAACTTCGATCTTATCGTCATCGGTGCCGGTCCGGGTGGATACGTGGCGGCGATTCGCGCAGCGCAACTCGGCATGAAAACCGCCATCGTCGACAAGGAATTCCTGGGCGGAACCTGCCTCAACATCGGGTGCATTCCCAGCAAAGCCCTGCTCGATTCAACGCATCGACTCAGTGAAGCCCGGCATCAGTTGGCCGATCACGGCATCAATACCGGTGAGATTAAAGTCGACCTGACCAAGATGCTCGCCCGCAAAGATGCGGTCGTGAAAAAAATGGTGAGTGGCGTCACTTTCCTGATGAAGAAAAATAAGATCGAATACTTCCCCGGCGCCGCCCGCATCACCGGCGCGGGAACCCTTGAAGTAAAAGGGGCGGATGGCACGAAGACACTCACTGCCGGCAAACTGCTGATCGCCACGGGGAGCGCGCCCGTTCAAATTCCGGCATTCCCGTTTGACGGCGAGAAAATCATCAGCTCCACCGAGGCGCTCACATTGTCCACCGCTCCGAAACGCATGGTCGTCATTGGTGCCGGCGCAATCGGTTTGGAGATGGGTTCGGTCTGGAATCGACTGGGTACGGAAGTGGTCGTGCTGGAATTCATGGATCGCATTTTGCCCGGCATGGATAAGGAAATGACGACTCAGTTTCAGCGGATGCTTGAAAAACAGGGGATGAAATTCTTCCTTAGCACCAAGGCCGACGCCGCCAAAGTGGTTGGCGATAAAGTACAGGTCACGCGAGTGACCGGCGATCAAACGGTGGTTGAGGAATGCGACATCGTGCTGGTCGCGGTGGGTCGCAAGCCGTTCACTGCCAATCTTGGGTTGGAGCAAGTCGGAGTTGAAATCGACAAGCGCGGATTCGTTCGCGTCAATCCGCATACCTATGAAACCACGGTTCCTGGAATCTACGCGATTGGCGACGTGATCGGTGGATTGATGCTTGCTCACAAGGCTGAAGAAGAAGGCGTTGCCTGCGCCGAACTGCTTGCCGGCAAACCCGGTCACGTCAACTACCGCGCGTGCCCTAACGTCGTCTACACCAGCCCGGAACTGGCGCAGGTCGGCCTTACCGAAGACGATGCCCGCAAAGAGCGCGGCGACATCCGCGTGGGCAAATTCCAATTCATGGCCAACGGTCGCGCCGTCGCCATGGGCGAAGGGGAAGGGCTGATCAAAATCATCGGGGATGCCAAAACCGATCGCCTGCTCGGCGTTCATATCTTGGGCCCTCATGCTTCGGATCTGATCGCCGAAGCAGTGGTGGCGATGGAATTCGCATCGAGCGTTGAAGACCTCGCGCGCAGCTTCCACGCGCATCCCACGCTCCCCGAAGCGATGAAGGAAGCGGCGCTCGCGGTGGAGAAACGCGCGATTCACATGTGAAGCGGATTGAATCCCCGTCCCATGGCGAAACCGGCCGAGAAATCTTCTGACGAGATAACCCCCGCGCGGTTTGATGCCATTCACCGCGCCGTATTGGCGGGGATGCTTGGCAATATCGGGCTCAAGAGCGACGCCCATGAATACACCGGTGCCCGGGGTAGCAAGTTCTCCATCTTTCCCGGCTCAGGACTTTTTAAAAGTCGTCCGAAATGGGTCGTCGCGTCAGAGCTGGTTGAAACAACCAAGCTCTACGCCCGCACGGTCGCGAAAGTACAACCCGAATGGATCGAGCAGATTGCCGCGCACCTGGTGAAGAAAACCCACACCGATCCGCGTTGGCAGCCGGAGCGCGGGTACGTCGTCGCCACGGAAAAAGTCACGCTGTATGGCTTGGTCCTTGTCCCGCAACGGACCGTTCATTATGGTCCGATCAATCCCAAGGAATCGCGCGAAATTTTCATTCGTGCGGCCCTCGTCGAACAGGACTGGCGAACCGAAGCCCAGTTCTTTCGGCACAATCGCCGACTGATTGACGAGGTGCAGGCTCTGGAAGCCAAAGCCCGCCGTCGCGATGTGATGGTGGATCAAGCCGCGTTGTACGACTATTACGACAAGCGAATCCCTGCGGGAATCTACAACGTGCCATTGTTCGAACAATGGCGTAAAGAAACAGAGCGGGCCAATCCGAAGGTTCTGTTCATGAGCCGACGCGATCTCATGCGGCATTCGGCCGATGCGATCACCGCCGAGGCGTTTCCGGATTTTCTGCTCGTCAACCAGGTTCCGCTGAATGTCGAATATGATCTGGACCCCGGCGGCCCGATGGATGGCCTTACTCTGGTCGTCCCTTTGGCGATGCTGAATCAACTGCCCGCCCACCGTTTCGATTGGCTTGTGCCGGGATTGTTACGCGAAAAAATCGTTGAGCTGATTCGCACGTTGCCCAAACCCCTGCGCGTGCAGTTTGTTCCGGTGACCGACACCGCTGACCTGGCCGTGATGGCGCTCAAGGCAAGCCCGGTTCCGCTCGTGGAGGCGTTGAGTGAATTCCTCGGCAAGCAGTCCGGGACGCCCGTGCCGCGCAGTGCCATTGATCCGCAGGCGATTCCTTCCTACTTGCACATGAATTTCCGCGTAATCGACGAGCAGCGGAAAACGCTGGCGACCGGTCGTGATTTGAACGCGATCCGTCGGCAGCTTGGCATGGCGGCAAAGGAAAGCTTTGCCGCCATGCCCAAGACACCCTTCAGCCGTGCGAATCTGGTGCGCTGGGATTTTGGAGATCTACCGCCAAGCGTCGAAGTGAAACGCGATGGCATGACGTTTCTCGGCTACCCGGCGCTGGTCGATCGCGGTACATCGGCCTCGCTGGAATTGCTCGATTCCGCCGAAGCCGCCAGGGAGTCGATGCGCTCCGGTGTGCGGCGACTTTTCATGACGCAGGTGCGCGATGAACTCCGCTACGCCGAGCGCAATCTTCCCGGCGTCGAAGCGATGTCGTTGAACTACGCCACCCTCGGAAACTACACCGACCTGAAAGCCGATCTGCTCCAAGCGATCGCCGACCGAGCGCTCAGCTTCGCCGGTGACACGGCGCTCATTCGCACGCAAGCCGAATTCGTGCGCATCGCCGAAGAAGCCTGGCGCCGACTGAACACCGCCACGAAGGAAGTTTGCCAGATCGTCGGTCAAATTCTCGCTGAGTATCAACCCCTGCAACGGCGTCTCGGTGAACCATTCGCCCCGATGCTGCACCCCGCCGTTCGCGACATGCGAGAACAGTTGGCTCATCTGGTCTACAAAGGATTCATCATCCGCCTCCCGTGGACCTGGCTGCAACATCTACCGCGATATCTCGAGGGCATCGCCAGTCGAATTAAGAAGCTGACCAACGCCGGCCTTTCGCGAGACGACGCAGCGATGGCTACTATCACCCTGCTCTGGAAACAGTATCTCACGCGATTGGAAAAGCACCGCAAAGACGGCATGCGAGATCCAGAGTTGATGGTCTACCGATGGATGGTCGAGGAGCTCCGCATTTCCGTATTCGCGCAGGAACTGAAAACGTCGATCCCGATTTCAGTGAAGCGGGTGGAGAGGCAGTGGGAAAAAGTAAAAGCGTGAAGCAGCGCGCCATATCATCGGATAATCCGAAAACCCGTACTATCGGTAGTTCCGCTAAAAGTGAGAGATTGAACTGGATCTCCTTCACCACCCAAACCGCTCTTCCTTCCAAGGGTCGCCGTGCATGTGGTAGCCGTTTTGTTCCCAGAATCCGGGGGCATCGCTGGCGCGAAGTTCGATCCCGCGCAGCCACTTGGCGCTTTTCCAGAGATAGAGCCGGGGCACGAGTCCGCGCAAGGGCCAGCCGTGTTCGGGCGTGAGTTCTTTGCCTTCCCATTGAAGCGCGAGAATGCAGTCTTCGGCGATGAATTCACTCAACGGCACGTTCGTCGTGAACCCCGCCTCGCTGTGACACAGCACAAACCGCACATTCGGTTTCGGTTTGGCCCGCGCGATCAGCGGTGCGATCGGCACACCGGTAAACACATTGTTCAATCGGCTCCAATGCGTGACGCAGTGCATATCGCACACGACATCGACCTTGGGCAAGTCGAGAAGATCCTGATAGCTCAGCTCAAATGGCTCATCGCAAAGCCCGAAGAACCGTAACGACCAGTCCTCCGCATGGGGATCCACCTTCGGAATGGAGCCGTAATGAAGCACCGGCCATTTGCTCGTCAACTGTTGGCCGGGGGGAGTGCGGTCGGTAGGAGCACCGCGGAGCGTGTCGGAACTGATGATGCGCTGCCGGGGTTCGGCCGATTCCATATCTCATCCTCATGATCAATTGGGCTGCGTCGTCGCCTTGGCATCGTTCTCTTTTTTCAATAACGCCCGGAGTTTTTCAACCGCCACCGCGCGTTCGCTGGCATCGGCCGACACATCATAGGCCAGCCCATGCCCCGCCGCCTTTTCCAACGCGGCTTTGGCGGCGACTCGAACCGCCGGGTCAATATCTTCCAGACAGTCCAGCAGGAACGCAACGTCGCGTCGAAGCACCGCCGGATCTTCGACAAGCCGATGCCGTTCACGATCGATCAGCGCATCAATGCGGTTGCACTGCTCAAAGCTCAGGCCTTCGCGATCGAGTCGAAGCGCCGCCTGAATGCCCTGCCGGCCGAGGCTCATTAACTCCGTGCTGGCGGCGTCGCGTTCGGGAAAAGCATCACTGTCGAGGCGCGGCAACTGACGGTTTAATTTCTCCATCACAACACTCGACGGAGGCAATTCCGCGAAGACCGTATAGACATCCGCCGCGCCGACCCGCAGCACATCACCGCCGCCCAATCGGCTGAGCATCGGCAACATATACTGACGAACTTCTTCCGGATGATCGGCCTGAAGTTGAAGCAGGCTTGGGGCATCCAACCGCAAGACCGCGCGGTTGCGACCATTCGCAAACTGCATCACGGTAAGCATGACCACGCCGTTGGATTGGTGAAACGTGACACCCGCGCCAAGGCCCTGCATATTGATGGACAGATAGCTATCGCTTCGATGCAAAGTGACTGACCAGATTTGCCCTTCTTCGGTCTGGTCAAAATCATAGCGGCTGAGATTGACGTACGTCCCCGCCAACGGCCCAGCATTTTGAATTTGAGCCACCCACGTCGCGATGGAGCCATCGATGCTGAATCGCGATTGCCCGGCGGGCAGGTCGGAGGGATTCACTTCGGTTTGAAGTAAGCCATCCGCCACAGAAAATTGCAGCAGTTCGTTCAGCTTGCGGGCGGAAACAATCGGAAAAGTTTCCGTGCTTTGTTGCAGCGATATAAAGCGTCGTCGCTGGGCATCGAGTGAACGGTTCCCGAAGTTGCCGTTGAAGTTCAAACCGTTGAGTATGGCCGCACGATTTGCCGGGGCCGCAGGTTGTGTGGCTGGAGAGGTAATGGGAGCCGTCGCGGGCGGACCGGCCAGAACCGACCACGCCAGCAAGCCGACGGTCGTGATAACCAAGATGGCTTTCTTCACGATTCTCCGAATGATAGAGCGTTTCGATCCCGAACCTTAGATCGACGGTTTGGCCGCGAGGCGAAGTTTTGCGATCGCCGTCTGCTCGATTTGTCGCACGCGCTGTTTGGAGAGACCGAGGCGTTCACCCACTTGCTCGAACGTTGCTGCTGCAGATTCCGTGCGATCGTTGCTCAGGCCGTAATGGGCCATTAATACGCTGCGCTCGCGGTCATCAAGGCAGGAGAGCAGTTGATGAATCTCATCACGGGCCAACAGACGATCCGTCGAATTTTCGAATCGTGAATCGGGGACTTCGGCCAACCGTTTGTGGTCGCTGGAAATCTTTCGCCCGCGAATCATTCCCGCCAGCATCGTCGGCACACTTCGCGCGAAACCCTTCATCAATGCCAAAGTCGCGTACGTGCTGAATCGATAACCGCGATGTAGATCGAACCCTTCCACCGCCCGCATCAGCGTGATGTTCCCATCGCTGATCAGTTCCATCAGCGACAGCCCCGCCCGAAGATGCTTCCGGGCGACACTCACGACCAGGCGAAGATTGGCCTGAATGATCGCGTTCTTGGTTTCAGTTGCCTGACGAAGACGCCCTTCCAATACCTGCAAATCACGCCGCCGTGCAAACTGCGGATCGAGATCGCGACGGGCCTGCACAAACTGATATTTGTGGAAGTTGAACTTCAGGAACAGTGCCCGCTCACGGCTGTGACCGAGCAACGGCGTGCGATACAGATCCTGCAAATACGTCGGCAAATCACGCGGTATGCGCACCTCTTCACGGGACGCCATTGACGCCAGATCCTCCTGCGACGCGATCGCTTTGACGGCAGACTCTGCCTCGGAATCGTGATAGAGCGTATCGTCGATGTATCGAATCTTTTTGCGATTGAGCCGTGCCACGCGCTCTTCCAGCAGCACCCGGCCGATGGCAGTGCGCGGCCGATCAAACCGCCGCGCCAACTCGGAAATGGTGACACCCTTCCGATAGGCCTTCAACGCTCGCTCACGGTCTTCGGCCACAAGCGGTGCCGGTGCATGACAGAAAATCGCTTCGCCCGGATTCTCATCATCATACTTCCGCACGGTATGCAGAATCGCCAACGGCGAACGATTGAGCTTCTTCCCGATCCGTCGCGTAATCTCCTCAACGGTGCAACGACCCCGAGTAGCCAACAACCGCGCCTGACGCAAAATCCGGAGACGTTCGGCTTCACCGACCAGAGAGAAATTTCCCGTCACATTTAACTGCTCGCGATGCGCGCTCAGGAACCGATCCACGCTGCTCAGCAGGAAACCCACGCGCCGCTTCCCATCCCCAAACACAAATCGCCTGGCGGGCAACCCGCGCCGCCGCCAGCGTTGAATTGTCTTGCTGGTGACGTTGAATTTTTCCGTCACATCATCAATCGTCAGCACCGGCTCGGCCATCAACCCCGCCTGCATCTTCAGCGTGTCACTCACCTGCTCAATCAGCAACCCCAGATCATGCTGCAGTGCAAGCCCGGTAAGCAGATCTTCGTTGACATGCTTCGGGTGGTAACCGGTGATTTTAAAGATGATGAATTCGAGCGGGTAAGCCTTGGCCGGGTCGATCAGATGGAGCAACTGTTCCGCGGAGGTAACCTGCGCCGTGCGATTCTCGATTGACGAGAACGCCAACTGGCGCGAAAAGTCTGCGATCGTGTCGATGCGGAACTTGGCCATGTGAGTGAAGGGTAACTCAGGGGCCACGAAGCCGTCAAGCACAATCCATTGCACTCGACGGGGAAATGGAACAAAAACGAACAGAATGGAACAGATTTCGGGGGTGGGAAAAAGACAGGGAAGGGGGATTTTTTGGAGATTGTCGGGGTAATGTCCCAGGTTTGATAATGACGCGGACTTCCCCTAGCGCACAAACTGGTTCCGCGGCAGAAGACGGTACAATCGTGCGGTGCCGTCCGGTTTTTTGCTTCCTTTCTCTATCGTGGTCTTCGGGCGTGTGTTACCTTTTGGAAAATGGCACAGCAAGGCCTTCAACTATTCGGCGGCGACTGGACAGAACGTAAGCTCGATGCCCTTAATCAGTACCTTCGCGCCTACAGCAAGGTACTGTCCAATCAGGCCTTTACGCGGGTGTACATTGACGCATTCGCCGGCACGGGATACCGGGAACAGAAGGCGATCACTGCTTCACCGCAACTGGACATCTTCAGAGACGAATTGAAAGAACTGGCCGCACCCGAACCGCAACGTTTCCTTGATGGTTCCGCGAAAATTGCGCTCAAAGTAGTGCCGCCGTTTCATCAATTCGTTTTCATCGAGCATGATGACGCCAAGGTGCAGGAACTGGAGAAGCTCAAAGCAGAGTTTCCCGCACAAGCCTCGGCCATTGATATTCACGCGGGCGATGCGAACCGAGCAATTCGTGAAATCTGCAAATCTTGGGACAGGAAAAGAACGCGTGGTGTGCTCTTTCTCGATCCGTTCGGGATGCAAGCCGAATGGGCTACGATTGAAGCAGTCGCAGCGACACGCTGCATTGATACGTGGATTCTTTTCCCGTTTGCTGCAAATCGACTGATGACGAAGTCGCCAACTGAAATTGACGCGGCGTGGCGCAATCGGCTCAATACTATGTTCGGCACAAAAGACTGGGAGTCGCGGTTTTACAAGGAGCGAACACAGGTTGACATCTTCGACGTTGACATGACAGTGGTTGAGAAGAACCTTACGCTAAAGGGTCTCGGCACTTATTACTATGAGCGGCTTTGCAGCATCTTCCCAAGCGTAGCGTCGAACCCTTGCGTCCTACGCAGTGATAAGAATCGCCCGCTTTTCCAGTTGTTCTTTGCCGCCGGAAATAGTGGAAAGGGCGGAAAAATCGCATTGGATATCGCCAAGCACATTCTGAAGCATAATTGACCCATGGCGCAATCTTCACCCATCGAATGGACGGAATCGACGTGGAATCCCGTCACCGGTTGCACCAAAATTAGCCCGGGATGCAAGAACTGCTACGCCAAACGAATGGCGGAGCGGCTTCGCCTGATGGGTCAGCCAAACTACGTGAACGGCTTTGACCTCACGCTTCAGCCTCAGGCACTTGAGCTTCCTCTTCGCTGGAAAAAGCCGCAGCGCATCTTCGTAAACTCGATGAGCGACCTTTTTCACATCGATGTACCATTTGCATTCATCGAAAGCGTTTTCGATGTGATGCGGCGAGCGACTTGGCATCATTTCCAAGTGTTGACCAAACGCGCTGAGCGGCTGGAAGAGCTTTCACCATTGCTCAATTGGGCGCCCAATATCTGGATGGGTGTCAGCGTTGAAAATGCGGACTACACCGGCAGAATTGACTGCCTTCGACGAACTGGCGCAGCCGTAAAGTTCCTATCGATTGAGCCGCTGATTGGACCGGTTGGAACGATGGACTTGAGCGAAATTGGCTGGGTGATCGCCGGCGGTGAGAGTGGACCTGGCGCGAGGGAAATGAAACGCGACTGGGTTATTGATATTCGACGTCAATGTCGATCTGCCGGAGTCCCATTTTTCTTCAAACAATGGGGTGGCGTCAATAAGAAAAAGACCGGTCGCATGCTGGACGGCCGCACATATGACGAGATGCCGGTTGTGCCATTGCCGAAGCGAGCAACCTCATTGGCCATCCTCTCGAGATAGGAACACCTTGGAGATAGAAAACGGGACTGGCCCAATAATGACACACGGTAATATTCGACCCGCCTCGATTTGTCCCCACGATTCGACAGATCCTGCACTACAGAATGCAGTTTCGGAACAGATTGAAGCTCTTCTTACGAGCGCGGCACCCGACTTCAATTTCGAGGCTGAATTCGGAGAATAAGTTTATGTCTGTAGCAATCGATGTAGAACAAGGCAAGCAGACGATAGATAGTATCCCCCTATCAAATCAGCGATTCATAGAATCGGTCTATATTCCCACAGCAGAGAAAATGGGGCTGGACTTGCTTCCGCTCATCATCAAGGCGGCGGGTTTGGTGGTTGATCTTGCGAATAGAGACACGGTCATTGCAGAGCTTTCGACAATGGATAGTCATGTTGACCAGTATGTACCGCGATCGAATAGACAGTATGTGTTGAGGGTGAGCAGCAGAATCCGGAGAGCGATCCTAGAGAAAATGACCGATAGTGATATTTCGCTGTACATCGGATGAGCGGGCGCTCTTCGAAAGCAGGTAGGGTGGGTGTACTCACGCACCGTTTGCAGCTCGACGCGGGATAAAGACGGTGGGGTGAGTACACCCACCCTACCTGCTGCTTAGTGTCGAAACACACGGCGCGCCAATGACAGAGCAAGCCAGTTGAGCGTACAAAACGCTGTGTGAAGTATACACCAAAAGATAAGATACATGACGTCTTCACGTGTCTCGGTTTCTCCCCAATAAAATTGAAGCGCAACGAGCAAGACCCAACCGCAGAGAATGGAAATGAAGAGCGCAAATAGCTTTAGTCTCGCCCCTACGAGGATCAGCACGACACACGCCCAGAGTATCAGTAATTGAATCAAATTACTTTTGAGCATGACACTGGTTCGCTCTGCACATTTTCATAAGTTACGAAATCGTTCATCTTGCCCCCTGATGAACAAGCCAATTGATCAGCTCGTTGGCTCCGTTACGTCGGGCAGCGCCGAGGGGGGTGAGGTGGTCGTAGCCTAACCAGTTGATATTGGCGCCGCGCTGGAGGAGGTACTCGGCGGTTTTTGGTTGGCCGCCATGGCAGGCGCACCAGAAGGCGTGGGTGATCTCGTCGGGTGGGGGACTGCTGGGGGATGGACCGGAAGGGGTCCAGGGTTTCAGCGGATGGCCGTCGAAATGTTGTTCGACGCGATCGAGGAGTCCCAGGGTGGCGGCTTCCCAGAGCGAGGTTTTTGCGCCGCGCTCGATGAGACGATGCGCGGCTTTCCATTGGGCAAATGCGGCAGCGTCGGCGAGCGGTGTGCCGCCGCCGATCACTGCGCCGGGGGCTTCGATATCGGCGCCGTGATCCAGAAGCGCATCCAAGACAGCAACGTCATCGCTGCTGGCGGCCCAATGCAGCGGTGTCTCCGTGTGAGGGCCTTCGAACCGGGCGTTAACATCGGCACCGGCGGCCACCAATAGTGCCACCATCTGTGAGTCGTTGGGAAAATGGCCGGGCCAATCTGTTGTGATGTGGAGCAGGGTCATTTTGCAGAGTTGATCCCCGTTCATGCGCGAAAGACGGACCGTGGCTAGATCGGGGTGGTCGGCAAGCAGTTGTTTTAGCGCCTCGATGTCGCCGTGTTGAATCGCTTCGGCAGCGGGTAACGCATGGGGATGGTTGGAGGAGATGTTCTGCATCATGGGTAGCCTTTGCTAAAGAACCGCACGGATATGAAACTAAATAGCGACACTTTTCAAGTGTTGCATCGTACCAGTGTTGCATTGTTCCAGACTCGGCAATGGGCGCGTGACGAGATCGGCGAGCATTGTCCCCTCTCCCGGTACTCCGAGGGGGAAAGGTGAGGGTCTTACTCAATAAATTAAGGTGGTCAGCGGATTTCCCCCACCCCAACCCAACCCCGGGGGACCCGGGGGGGGAGTAATCGCGTACGCCCGCACTAAATGGCCGTGCGCGATTCGTGTGGGTTCCGCTGTGCGGAACCTACGAGTCAGAATAAACGGACATGATGTCGCGACCGATCGACGTAGGCTAGCTCCAATGGCCCGAATTCATAGGGAGAGCCCGCCACCGCTCCCACGGCAAGCTTCGCGTTGAAGCCCTTGAAGCTACCTTTACGCCAACTCGGAAGTTGTCCGGTGAGGATGTTGGAAATGGAGAACAATGGACTGATATGATCCTCCGGTGCCGACTCGATGCCGGCGTCGCGAATCATCATGGTTCGGAAGGCCAGGATCGTTTCGACATGTCGCACACCGGATGATCCGGGCAAATCAGTGATTTGGACGGCATCTTTGGCGGACAGGCTGATGTTGGGGCTCATCACGCCGTGAAATGCGATGGAGTAAAGTGAGTGGGCTGCGAAGCCGCCGCCGTTTGAAGGATCGATGGCGATGAGTCGGTTGACCTTGTGCAGATCGCGGGACAAGCGATCCTCGATATAGCCGCCCATGCTGAATCCGATCAGGTTGACATGGAGGCCGGTGATGTTGGCCGCGCGCACCATCGCGGCCACCGCGTCTGCGGTTGCCAGGGCGTTTCTTTCGGCTTGAGCGCTGGTGGGAACGCCGGCAAGTAGGCCCCAACCTACGAGTAGAACTTGATGGTCTGGCGACTGGATCGCAACCGCGTGCGCGAGCGACTGGAACGTTTCATCATCCTTGGATGCCCCGCGCCCGTGAATCACGAGCCAGGTGTCGCGTGACGGATCAAGAGTGGCGGCGGTGCCGTCGGGGTTGAAGAGACCTACGCTGGAAGTATCGACCGCGCGCGAAAACAACAGGCGGGATTCGAGCGATTCCATCATACAAAGACTCCTACGGGTACGACGTTTCCACTTCAATGAGATCGGCTCATCCCGGACATATGCAGCAGTTTAGGGCATTTGTCAGTTCTTCATAGCATGTTTCAGCATGATTATTAATGTTGCGGCTATGATGCTGCGCGTTCACCGCGTTGTGAAACACGACGGCCCCACGACGTGGGCTCGTGGGGCCGTCAACAATTCCGGTCGGTGAGTCTTAAACGTTATTTCCCGAGTCTGGCCTTGCTGTTCTTTCGATTGCGGGACATAAGCCCAATTGTCCCGAATCCTACCAAGGAGAAGGCGATCGGTTCAGGCACGATCAGTGCGGCCACGGCACCGGATTGTAAATGACTGCCGTTGTAGTTGAATGACAGGGTAAGTACATCGGCCAGTTGAGTGGCATCAAGATGGGCGGGTAGGATCGGGCCCAGATCGGTGCCGTCGGGTAGGTTGCCGTCGATGGCTGTGAGGTTGATCTCGGTATTACCGGTCACGGTTACAGTTGATAGAGCGGTGGTCGCCGTCGGAGTGAGTTTGGAGGAATCCAAAGCGAATGGTCCTCCGGTTGACTTTAGATGGATCGAACTCAGGGCGCGATTACCGGAACTGAAGCTTGGCTTGCCGGCGAAACCAGTGAAGCCATTGTAGTGGATTTTCACGTTGCCGGTGGCAGGATCGTAGCTGAATGCCAGACTGCCGGGGTCGGGTGGAGTGGCCTGCGGGGAGGTGGAACGATCGGTGCGGTCCGCCGCCGGTTTTGCCGCTACGGTGACTGCCGGACTTTGACCTTTGTTCGCGTTGATAGCTGCGTTCAGAAGACTCACATCTGTTGAATTCACCACACCGTCGCCATTGAGATCGCCCGCCTGCCAACCGAGCTGGGTGGTGCCGTTGTTGAGCAGGCCAAAGCTGTTGAACAGGCTCACATCGTAGGCGTTGACGACGCCGTCACCGTTCAAGTCACCGGTGAGGGTAGGACGGATGAGAATCTGATTACGCGGAATTCCGGTGCCGCGACCTGAATCGGAGTCAGGGCCGATGATTTGACCGACGTTGTTCGGGTTGGCAGGGTCCTGCAGCGATCCATCGTAGTAGCCCACGCCGATCAATCGGTCGATGGCGTAGGAGGTTTGTGCAACGGTGCTGGTAATGCCGCCTCGTCCTTTGTAGTCTCCGTAACCGGTGGCGAGGTTCAAATTGTATGCCGCGTTAATGTACTTTGTGACTCTGGAGTAAGGGGTGACGGTGTTGTTGAGGGCCAGGAAATTGTTTTGCAGATCGAGTAGACTGGTCGATGAGATGTTGAGTGCGTCGGTGGAAATGCTCGAGCGCGCTCCGGTTGGGATGATCGTCAACTGAGCGCCGGAATTGATAACCAGTGAGCCCTGATTCAAGTTCTTGAGTGAGACTGGGGCGTTGATGGTCGTCGTACCCCCTCCGGTGATTGAAGAAGCCGAGTCCAGACTACGTGCTGCATCGAATCGCAAGTTGGCCCCCGGTGCAACGTGATACGTTCCACCGGCATCAACACCACGGCCTGCCAGTCTCAAAGTCCCGCTGTTTACATTGACGGTTCCACTGTTATTAAACCCTGTAAAGAGGGTGGTTGTTCCTTTTACCGTGGACGATTTATTGAAGATGCCGCTGTTGATCACCAATGAAGCTGCGCCGCTCCCCGTGGCAATGTTTGCATCATTCGTCGCGTTAAACGTTCCACGATTTTCGAGAATCGCGCCGTTCGAAAGCGTGAACCCTCCTCCAATGCCACTCCATTTTGCTGTGCCTGCGTTGACCAGCCGGTACGCATTGATGAAGCTACCGGTCACACTCCCGCTGATTAACAATCCCCCGTAACCAGTAGTCGTCCCGCCACCCGGCCCGAAATCACCCTCTGTCCACGTCAGCGGTCCCGTCACATCAAACGCACCCGAGCCGGCGATAGTTCCATTGACAAGCACGGTTCCGCCCGTCGCACTCGCCCCGTTGAAATTGATCCTACCGCCAATGGACACGGTGCCCGAGACATTGAATCCTGAACCGGCGACATTTAACGTAGACTCACCGACCGACACGATTCCCGCACCAGTGAGGGTGGACATCGGATCCAGAGTGTAGATTCCGGAGTTTATCGCAAGTGTTCCGCCTTGATCGATGTTAAAAACTCCGCGCGTGGCCCTGCCGCCACCTGTTAGTTCCAGAGTTCCGCTGTTGACGTTGACCGTTCCATTATTATTGAAGGGCACACTAAATCTTGTTGATCCGAAGGCTTTGGATGCTTTATTAATCACTCCATTGTTGAGTATGATGCCGGACCCGACTTCACCTCGAATAAGCGCATTACTAGTTGCATTCAGTGTTCCGCGATTCTCCAGGATTGCTCCGTTCCGAAGAATAATGTCTGAGACTCCGCTCCATGTGGCGGTTCCACCGTTCACTAAACGGTAGTTATCGATCGTTTTGATTGCGTTCGTATTAATGAGAAGGCCGCCGTTCGCGACCGTGGTTCCTCCACCCACGCCGAATTTGCCGCTGGTCCAGTTGAATTGGCCATTGATGGCAACTAATCCCGACCCGCCAATGCCTCCGCTGCTCAGCGTTACCGGCCCGGCAATATTAAATCCAGAACCAACGACATTTACGGTTCCACCATTCAGCAGCACGGTTCCCGCGCCATTGATTTGGCTAGCCGAGTCAAAATTGTATGTGCCATTGGACAGGGAAAGTGCCGTTCCCGCTGCGAGGTTGAACACGCCGCCGGTTTCCGTTCCACCGCCCATTAGTTTGAGACCGCCGCTGTTGATACTGACCGTGCCACTATTGTTGAACGGAACCCAGATCGTCGTCATTCCATTGGTTGCTGAAGACTTATTGAACACCCCGCTGTTCGATATCAGTGAAACGCGACCTGGGTCCACTAGAATGCTTTTATCATTCTCCGCGTTAAACGTTCCGCGATTGTCGAGCAAGGCTGAGTTTGAAAGCGTGATGTTTCCGCCACCGGCCCACGTCGCCGTGCTGGCATTCATCAGTGTAAAATGATTGATGAAGGCAGTGCCGGTGCCTCCGATGAAGATTCCGCCATTCGCATTGACCTTTCTCCCACCCGCACCAAACACTCCACCGTTCCAGTTCAACAACTGAAGTATCGAAAGCGTGGAACTTCCGGAGATCACCGCATTGGAAAAGGAGAGGGAGTCGATCGTGACGGGGATGTCGAGATTGATGGCCCCACCGGTGACGATCACGTCGAAGTTATTTCCGTCGTTGCCGTTGTTCGGGACACCGTTCGGTATCCAGTGGGTGGGATCGCTCCAGTTGCCGACGTTGCCGTCCCAGAGGGGAAAAGACTCGGCGTGAGCGATACCGAAAATTCCGGATAGTTCGGCGGCCGCGACGCCGCCACAACAAGCCAGGAGTGCGCGCCATTTGATCTGAGGGTTTTTTCGCATTGATTGGTTCCTTTTGATGTGTGATTTGCTGGAACACCCACCGCGATTGCATTTAATGTGTACAAGCTTTTTTTGGGTAGAACCCCCCCCCGGACGGGAACACGATAAACAGGATAGAGGTTAAATGGAAGAAAAAAATTTGGGAACTGATGCGAAATGCGAAAGCCAAAACACGGAGATTCAAAGATAGAGGAGGAGGAGGAAGTCGAGCGGCAGCAGAATAAAATCGGTTTATTCTCGACTTCCCGGGCTTTAAAAGCGTTTTTCAGTTTGGTGTAGCGGAATTGATCTTGTCGTTCGTAGGGTCCGCTTTAGCGGACGGGATGTTTTTCCGTTAGGAATGATTCCGTCCGCTAAAGCGGACCCTAGGAAGAACGGAACCCCAAGTTGAAAGCCACATTAAATTTTCGAGTTGGTTTCAAAAGCCGGGCGATTCCTTTTTTACCAACGAATCACAAAATCACGTTTTTTACCGTTCCATTCGATTCTTAACACGCGGTATGTTAAAGCAGTCAGATGGATCACGGTGATTCGTGTATGGGTCACTTCCATCGGATGTGTAATTTAGTTTTGCCAAGGAGTACCTATGTCACGCATCAATGAACCCAACGCAGGCGAAGGCAGCGCAACAGACCAACTTCGTGATAAGGCCTCGGAAGTGGTCGGTAAAGTCAAAGATGCCGCGAGCGAGCAGTTTGATCATGTTCGCGATACTGCAGAAGAGTACTACAATCAGGGCCGTGAACGCGCGCAGCAGTGGCAACACACCCTGGAAGATTACGTTCAGGAGCAACCGGTGAAGTGCCTGTTGATTGCCGCAGGTGTGGGAATTGTCTTTGGGATTTTGTGGAAGCGGAGCTGAGTTGGAGATTTGCATTGGAGAAGCGCTCGATGGAATCCCCAACTCAATCTTCGCGAACCTCGTTCGACCCGCCGCCCTCGAATGGCAATTCTCAACGACCGGTTGACGACGAACCGGTGAACCCGGCCAAGCGGGCGTTTGAGGAAGTGCCCGTTTTTTTGGCGGAACTGAAGGCCTATGCGTCTTATTTCTTAAGCGCGAAAGCCGACGGTGCCAAAGCGTCGGTTCGTAGACTGATGATGTTGGCGATCATGGGGGTGATCGGGCTATTGATCGTTGGGGGGCTTTTGTTTTCCGCGGTTTTTTTGACGCTGAGTGGTTTGGCGATGGGCCTGGGAAGCTTGCTGGGCGGGCACCTTTGGCTTGGGAGCCTGATCGTGGGTCTGCTGGTTTTAGGTGGAATTTGCCTGACCGGTTGGATCGGTATGAAGAAGCTCACGGGTTCCTGGCGATCGCAAATGGAGCAGAAGTATGAACGCAAACGAAACGACCAGCGCAGTGAATTCGGGCGCGACGTCCAGCACCGGACCGAAAAGGCCTGAGAAAACCGCCGTGACCGCTCCGCAGAATTCCGGACTGACCGAGGCGCAGTATCTGGCTAAGCAAGCCGAGGACGCGAAGATTGCCCTGGCAAAAACCTTCGCGGATCTAAAGCAGTCGATCAAGAATACTGCGGATGTGCGGCATTGGACACAGCAGTATCCGTGGATTGCCACTGCCACCGCCGTAGCTGCGGGCGTGGCGGCGGGCTACACCCTCACGCCGCGCAACCGGGATGAGGCCATGGAGATGTGGGAGCAACTCAAGCAGAACTTCACCTCTGCTGCCGATGCTTCCCCGGACGATTCCGCAAAGGAAGTAAAAGACACTGCCCCGCAGTCGTCCGTATTTGGATCGATCCTGCGAGAAGCGTTGAAGGTTGCCGCCCCGCTGATTACCACATTGATTAGCGGTGCCGTAAAGGGCAACGCGGCTGGGTCTGATAACGATCACTCTAACGGCGCCGCTCACACGTCCGAACCGCAATCAAACCCGTAGTGCATTGTCAAGAACAGGATTTAGGGTGCCACGGGTCGCGGTAATCCAAGACCCGTGGCACCCATCCTGTTGTACTAACCAAATTCTCAAGCGCGACGAAGCACTCGTGCAGTTTTTCATCAGGCAAAAATTTATTCGGACGTGCGTAATGCGCTCCGCACAGCGGTGCCGCGTGTAAGTTGGCGGGTTGCGCCTTCCCGGGCGACAAACTATAGGTGTAGCTCCGCCCTAGAGTTACTTACAAGCCAGCACTAGGTGTCGTGCGTGGAAAACATCGTATGAGTTGCCGGAATTAACACTTATCGGCAACTCCCCCCTGTCACTCTACAATTTTTCCGTTGGCGATGCCAATGAGCCGGGGTAATCTATTTGTATCTATCGACCAAAAGGTTGTCCCAAGGCAACGATAGACGCCCCCTTCGACGGCTCTTCGCCTTTTGGCGAGAGTTTTTTCCAGGAAGAGTGTCATATGACATTCGGGATGCGTCTCATAACCCTGTCTACTTTGCGGATGGCCGGTGTGGCCTCGCTGCTGATGGCACTTTCCGCCACAGCCCCCAGTCAATCAACCCCCACTGCCGCTTCGCAAGGCGAGTCTGCTGCCGCCCGAATCAATCCGGAGGTTCGATTGCGGAAACTCCATCTGGTCCGCCCTGACCTGATTCCATATCCGATTATGTTTGAAGTGTATTGTTGAGAATTGTAGGGTGGGCGTAACCCGCCCACCATCCGTGTCACTCGGCGAATCGGTGGGCGAGTACACCCACCCTACACGATGCCAACTAACCCCGAGTCACGATTTCCGCCGCAATTTCCGCCAGGGCATCGGTTGCGAATTTCACATCTTGTTTGCTGAGGAACGGCCCGAAACTGAGCCGAGTCGTGCCGCCATGTTCGGTGGTTCCGAGAGCCTGATGGGCAAGGGGCGCACAGTGGATTCCCGGGCGGGTGAGAATTCCGTAATGAGATTCTAAAATTGCGGCCAGTTCGTAGGGTTCAAATCCTTCGATGCGGATGGAAAAGACCCCGAGCCGATTCTTTACGCCGCGCGGACCGTAATAGGTCAGGCCTTTGATATCGCTCAAGCCTTCGAGCATCGTGCGCACCAGATCCAGATCATGGGCCGCCAGTTTTTCGATGCCCTGATCGAGAATCCATTTCACGCCTTCATTTAAGCCGGCAATGCCGATCGCGTTATGGCTGCCGGGTTCATATTTATCGGGTAAAAATTCCGGTTGGCGATCCAGTTCACTCACGGAACCGGTGCCGCCTTCGCGAAGGGTTCGCAGGATTTTTTCAATCCCGGGCCGAATGTATAAAAACCCCGTGCCGAGCGGGCCAAGCAACGCCTTATGGCCGGGGGCAGCCAAAAGATCAATGCAATCTTCGCGCACATCAATCGGAATATGCCCGGCGGACTGCGCGGCATCGACGACGAACGGCACCCCATTCTCCCGCGCCATCTGCCCGATCTGACGAATGGGTTGAATCGTACCCGTCACATTGCTGGCGTGGGTAATGGCAATAAAACGCGTGTCCGGGCGAATCGATTTGCGGATTTCTTCCGGATCGACCAGGCCGGTGTTTGGATCCACCGCCACCCGCGTCTGTTCAAGCCAGCCCTGATGGGCCAATGCATTCATCGGGCGCAGGATTGAATTGTGATCGATGTGGGTACAGATCGCGTGATTTTTTTTCTCGGGATCAATGAGCCCTTTGATCGCCAGGTTCAAGGCGTCGGTGCAATTGAGCGTGAAGATAAAATGCTCGGGCTTTTCGCCGTGGAAGAGTTGATTCAACCGCCCTCGGCATTCGCTGAGAATGTTGGATGTTTCGATCGCTTCGCGATAAGCCCCGCGCCCGGCGCTGGCTCCGAGCTCTGTGGCGTAGCGCACCATCGCCTCAATCACCACCTTCGGCTTGGGAAAGCTGGTGGCGGCATTGTCCATGTACAACCGGCGCGGCGAAGCAGGCAAATCCATGCGGCGAATCCCTCGAAAAAGAGACGGGCAGGGGAATCTCGCCCTTGCCGTCTCATTGCATGATAGGCCGTCACCGCATCCACGCCAAGATTCTATTTCTTCAACTCCACTTCCACCGCTTCACCGGCCTTCACTTCGATCAGAGTGGACTTGCCATTCTTTTGATACTTTGCACCGGCGTCATCTGAGATAAAATACTTCCCTGGCGGAACGGTTTCGAAGATGAACGTCCCTCCTTCCTGAAGATTCATCGAGCCACCCCATGACCCAACGACCTCCCCGCCTTCGGGCCAAACGCTTACGGTTCCATCTGCGGGTTTACCATTTCGCCCGATGACTTTTCCTTTAATCGTGCCCGTGCCAGCCGTTTTGATCACCAGTGGTGGGCCGGGGATGGTATGCGGCTTTAGCATGTCGATCTGGTGCAGATTGCTTCCCCAGATGGTAATCACCGCCTCGCCGCGTGGCAGGCCGGTGAGAGTGAAATGGCCTTGGGCATCGGTGATCACTTCCTGGTTTTCATTGACGCGCGACGTAGGATAGCCGCGCCCGTCGGAGGCGACGGTGTTGTCCAGGCGAACCTTCACTTTTGCGATCGGTTTACCTTCGGAATCGACCACACTGCCGGTTTGTTCTACCGCCGGTGACATTCGGACGGTGAATGTTTTGAACGTTCCTTTCTTACATTCCAAGTAGCCAAGAACGCGCGGAGCGTATCCCTGGCATCGCACCAGAACTTCGTAGCTTCCCGGTGGAATGTTTTTCAGTTCGAATCGACCGTCGGCATCACCCACCGCCGTAGCGATTTCGGTCCAGCCCATCTCTTGCGTTGTCTTCAATTCGATCTTCGCATCGGCTTCGCCACCGACAGCGATCGGCGTTTTTTTTGCGGATTTATTTTCGTAGTTCGCCACCACCAATTCCACCGCGCCCACGGGCTTGCTGCTAAGCATGTCGTATGCCGTGCCGGTGATCACGGAGCCATCTTCTGTTTTGTAACCGTGGCTGGCAGCGCGCTCATCGATGACGCGCAGACCGTTCGGCATTTGAACCAGGCTCCAGTCGACCCCTCCCGGCCCCACAAACATATCCAGTTGCGGCGGTGGTAATTCCGCGCGAAATTCGGGCTGAGTCGACATGAATAGACTCGTGGAATTGCCGTATAGATGATAGAAATTCTCAGGCGTCCAGATCGTGTAGGTCCAGTCAACCCGCTGCAATCCCTTGGCTTTGTCATCCGGCGAAGCATGCGGATTTTCCGTCGCCCCTTCGTGGATGACGAGCAAGAGATCGGGCGCTTTGATCAGCGCGAATTTGGCGAGCACCTCGTTGAAAATGCGCGTGTCACCGCGATACTGGAATGACCATAATCCGCCGCCGAACGGTGGGCCCTCGGTCCAGCTTTGCCGCGATTTGTGATTGGCCACCTCCAACGACCCGGCCGGCCAGTTCTTGTCTGTTACGGGTTCTTTTCCACCGACGAAAATTAATCCGTTGGCGGTGAGTGAATAACTGAGAATCAGCAACGTCATCCCGATCCATGAATTGATCTTCATAAAATCCTTCCGTTTGATATCCATCCCTGGAGTTGAACGTCAATACTGTCAACCTATCGCGCAATCGCAACTTTTTGGACACTCGCGATTTCGTCGAGGTCGAGATTTCTGTTGACTTGACGCGGCATCATGAGGATCATGACGCCCATGTTGTCGTCGGCACAAGTTCTTGAGCAGGCATTGGAGCTTTCCGCGGAAGATCGGGAGGTTATCGCCGTACATTTGTTGGGGAGCCTCAAACCGGCCGAAGCAGAGCAGAAGGAAATTGACGAGGCGTGGGCGGACGAGATCGAAAAGCGGGCCGGATCTATCGATCGCGGGGAGGCGCAACTTTTGGACGCAAGCGAAGTCTTTGAGCGTGCGTATCGCTCGCTCAAACGAGGGACTCTGCGGTGAAGGTTCGGTTTCATCCATCAGCCGACGCGGAGCTGATTGAGGCTGCGCACTCGACGCCACATCCGCCGTCGACTTCTCGAAGGTTTCCCCTATTCGATGATTTACGAGGTGCTTGACACCGAGATTCGCGTGCTGGCGCTGTCTCACGCCCGCCGGCGGCCGGGTTATTGGCTCACACGCTAATGACGTGTGAGTCGCAACACAAAAGCCGTTGATCATGGCTTTCAGAACTCTGCCCCGATTTTCATGCGTTAAAATGCACTAATTGTAACGTCATAAGTATTTCATTTGCTTCAGCCCTCCCGGTCGTTTGTCGATGCAGTGGGTGAGAGGAATACTTATGGAGCTCGATCACATGTCTAACCCCACCGGCAGTTGTTCAACCGGCAAATCCGCCACGCCACGCACGGCTTCCACCGGCGGCAAGGGTGGTTGCGGCTGTGGTTCAGCACCCAAAGCAGCGGTCCCTGTGGCTACTGTGGAAACGACGGCGGTTGAGACCGATAAACGGGCGTTTGTGCCCGGTGAAAACCGCCGTAAAAGCAGCATCGATCGACGCAGTGGCCTGCAGCGTCGGCAGCTCACGGCTGAGGCGGCACACTATGCCGGACCTGAGCGTCGCAGCGGGATTGAACGCCGTGTCGATACCGGGCTTGAACGTCGCCGTGGCCCCGGTCGCCGTCGTGCGGATGATCGCCGCGAGGCTGAAGAAGGGGAGATGAACGTCGAGCAATTCGAGTTCATCATGGCCATCGAAACCTACAAAAAGGTCAACAAACGGCTCTATCCCACCTGGACCGAAATCCTGGATATTGTCCGCCAACTGGGTTACCGCAAGATCCAACCGCGCATTATTCACCTGGAAAACGTGCCGGAACCGGTCATCAGCAAAGTGGCCTGAGACTCGTCAAAATTGAATCAAGGGAAGGACGGGGTGCGAGGAGGCGCCCCGTCTTTCTCGCATGCGCAAAGTGGCATGAGTGTCTCGCCCGTGCATTGCGCCTTGCAAAAACAAGTCCACGGGCGGAACGACCATGCCAACTTAATCGTTCGTGATTTCGCGCGAGGATTCAAGCAGCATCGCCCGATCGTAGCGTCTGCCTTTCCACACGTTTCCACCGGCAAAATGATGCTGCCAGGCGCTGTTGCAGACGATGGCCGTGTATATCGCAGCACTGGCCGGCATCAGCAGGCAATGCCACAACGGTAACTTCATGTGCCGCACGGTTCGCAGATGAATCATCGCCTGACAGACGACGATGATGGAGGCTAAACCGAACAGCACCCAGGCCATGATCGAACCATGCCTCATCGCGGTGAATAGCGTCCACACGAAATACACCGGCGGCAGCACTGCGACCAGAATCGCCATCACCAGCCCAACCCAGAGTTTTTTCGCATCGTAATCCATGCCGGCGTACGCATTTTTCGACAGTCCTTCCCAGAGATCCGCAAATCCTTCATACATGCGCGTGCTGACCAGATCGGCGGTTGCGCGCGTGTGAAGTTTTGCGCCGCTCGATTTAAGCTTGCGTCCGATGAATACATCTTCGATCATCTGCCCCTTAACGCCTTCGTGTCCGCCGATTTTTTCGTACGCACTGCGTTTTACGAGAATGAATCCCCCAGCCGCCAGCGCGACTGCGGATTTTGGATCATTCGACCGCCCCATCGGCATGACGAGATTCAGCACGGTCGCCAATCCTGTCAGGGCGATTTCTTCGAAAAGTGATCCGAAGGTCATGTGAGCGAGCAGGCTGACGGCGTCGTAATCTCCGCTACGGGCCAGCCGCATGGCCTGCATCACCGCCTTGGGATGAAACACGCAGTCGGCATCGGTAAACAAAAACCACCTTGTCTCCTCCTCCCAGGTACCTTGCGGAGGACGGTGAGAGGGATTTTCTTTTGCCTGGTTCACCCCCTGATGCACCGCCCACGGTTTTCCGCACCATCCATCCGGCCGCGGGGCGCCGTTCAACACGGTCAGATTCTTATATTGCGATTGTAGTTTTCCCAATATAGCGCGGGAATCATCGTCGCTTTGATCGTCTACAAGCACGACCTGCGTGGATGGGTATTCCTGTTCACAAAAAGAGGGGATCGTGATCGGCAGCCAAGTGGCTTCGTTGCGCGCGGGGATGACGAGCGTGACCGGAGGCCAGTCGCCATCAATGGCGTCAATTTCAGTTGTGGAATCCAGCGGATTGCGATGCGTCCAGGCATGCGCAGGGCTAAAGAGCAACGCGAGCCAGAGGATCGCAACGAGGGCGAGAATTATTGAAAAGACAACCAACACAGGCTTCCAGCGGTCCGCCGTGCGGACCCTACGAAAAATCTTCTTGAACGAGTTCGCCGACTATTTTTCCGGACAGCGTCACCAGGGGCAGGCCTCCTCCGGGGTGCGTTGCGCCGCCGCAAAAGTATAAACCGCGGATTTCCTTGTCGCGATTCGGGGGGCGTAAAAATGCGGTACGGCGGCTATTACTGCCGATTCCGTAGATGCTGCCGGCGTTGGCATTGTAGGCGCTCTGGAGATCGTGCGGCGTGAAAGACTTTTCGACAATGATCCGTGTCGACAAGTCAGTGATCCCCCATCGCCGCTCCAAGGTTTGAACCAGTTGATTGCGATAGCGCGGCCCTTCGGTGGCCCAATCGATCGACCCATCCAAAGGGGGTGCGCTGGCAAGGACGAACAGATTCTCGCAGCCCTCCGGAGCCTGCGTTTCATCCGTGCGCGTGCTGGCGCAGACATAGATGCAGGGATCCTCCGGTACGGTTCGGGTTTCGAACATCGCTCGCAGATCACTCCGATAATCGCGCGGCATGAATTTATTGTGATGGGTCAACTGCGGATAGGTTCCTTCGACACCCAGCAACAGCACCATACCGCTGCCACCGGGTTCGAGTTTGTCGAGCGTGGGGTTGTTATACCGACGACGGAATTGGGGATCGATCAGATTGCGATAGGTGTAGACGACGTCGCTGTTGGCTACGACGGCATCGCAATGGATGGTGTCCCCATTTTCTAAAATAACGCCGGTGGTTCGAGAGGCTTTTGAAGAATGATGCCCGGGCGTGGCACGCATGCCGATATTTTCGATCGCAATCTGTCGTACCGCATTTCCGGTTTTGATTTCCACCCCGAGCCTTCGGGCGAGCTTCTCCAATTCTTCGGCCAGACGATATAAGCCGCCTTGAATGTACCAGCCACCGAATCCGAATTCGGCATGGGGAATCACTGCTAAAGTTGCGGGTGCCTTGAAAGGGCTGGCACCACTGTAGGTGGCATATTGATAAAGCACTTCGCGCATCTTTGGATGGTGCAGATGACGATGCACGGTGCGGGCGAAGTTACTGAACATGCCAATTTTGAGGGGCACTGCGATTGCGCCGAGCGCGCCAGCCAGCGAGAGCCCTTTGCCGAAGATCTGTTCCGGGGCGTGATACAGGAAAAGTTCAGCCGACAGTTCCCAGATCATTTTTCCGCGGGCAGCCAAACGCTTCCAACCCTCGACATCCCCTGGCGCGATCTTTGCGATCTCCTTTAATAATTCATCGCTTCCGCTGCGGGCTTCGAATGTGACACCATCCGCCCAGCGATACCGGGCGATCGGGTCGAGGCGCGTCAATGTTAGATGATCCGCCAATTTCTCCCCGGCGGCGCTGAACAGTTCTTCAAATACGAACGGCATGGTCAGCAGGCTCGGACCGGTATCAAATCGAAACGGGCGATCCTGTGGCCGATGAGGATGCGGGGCTTCCCAGAGATTGAGTTTTCCCCCGATGCGTTCATTCTTCTCCAACAGAGTGACGCGGAAACCGGCCACGCTAAGCCGTATCGCCGCGGAAAGTCCGCCGATTCCTCCGCCGATCACTGCTATGTGTTTGCCCATGCCGAAGTTTCCTCTTGCGAGACTTTAGGCGCAGGCGATGCAAATCGGAAACGGAATGGTCATTTGGTTTCTAGCGCGTCTTGGTGGTCCAGATCTCAATTTCTGATTCGACGTAGGCCCACTCGGGGTTTACATTCAGGTTGCGGAGTGATTGAAGCAGATGCAGGAATTCGTCCGTGTGCTCAACTTGGAATTCGAAGTACGTGATGAAATCGAACCCATTCGCGGATTCGAGATAACGGCAATGATACAGTTTTCGAAAAATGTGCTGCACGTAAGGTAAACCGATGGCGGTGTGTCCCTCCGTTTTCGCGGTCTTACGGTAATCGGCAATTCGCTCATCCTGTGGCAAATCCCACCAAGCCTGCGACTTGCGAATCGGGATGATCACGGTGACGGTTTGCGGCGATGGCGCAAACTCCGGCGTTGCTTGCGCGAGCAACTCTTTTCGCTGAGAGGCGTCGGTATAGTGAAGATGTTGGGTCACGCCGCGGAATAAATGAGTCGGAATTTGATCGGGCGAAGTCAGCGGGCTGGACGATTCCAACCTTAGAAGATTCGATGGAATGTCCAGGCGATCTTCACCAATGATGGGTTTTACTCGGGTTACTTCGTAAGCATTCACGCGGGCAAGGTCGTCCGCAGGCTTCCATGCGGCGGCGTCGGTGAAATACGCGTAGGTGAAGGATTGGCTCATATTTCATGCATGCTCACACATGCCGGAGTTTGTTGAGTCCATTGTGGGCGGCGACTTTGTACGCCTCAGCGAGCGTGGGAAAGTTAAAAACGCTGTTGATGAAATAATCCACGCTGCCACCAAGGGCCATCACGGCCTGTCCGATGTGGATCAGTTCAGTGGCACCCGTGCCGATGACATGGACGCCAAGGATCTGGTGGTTGTCCTGGTGGATCAGCAGTTTGAGCATGCCGGTGTCATCACCGAGGAGTTGGCCGCGCGCAAGTTCTTTGTATTGGGCGACACCGGCCTCGTACGGAATTCCGGCGGCGGTGAGTTGTTCTTCGGTTTTGCCGACCATGCTGATTTCCGGGATGGCATACACACCGATCGGGAACAACTCGGGGATCGAGCGCGTCGGCACTCCAAACGCATGACAAACCGCCAGACGACCTTGCTCCATCGCGGTGCTGGCCAATGCGGGGAAACCGATCACATCGCCGGCGGCGTAGATGTGTTCCACCGCAGTCTGGTAATGTTCGTTCACCTTGAGTCGTTCGCGATCATCGGCCTTCAGGCCAGCTTTATCGAGGTTCAACGCGTTGCAGGTTCCCTGTCGACCGACGGCGTAGAGCAGCGTTTGCGCCCGAAGGTGCTTGCCGGATTCCAAAGTCGCCTGGACCAGCGGTGTGTTGTAGCCGTTGCCCATCGAGGGATCGGGTGGCAGATGTTCAATTTTGGCGACTTTCTCACCGAGTCGCAGGGTAATACCCATTCGCCGCATTTGGTATTGAAATGCTTCGGCGATTTCGTGATCGAGAAAACCGAAGACTTCACCGCGCCCTTCGACAAGAGTGACTTTCACACCAAGCGTCGCCAGCATACAGGCATATTCGCAGCCGATGACACCCCCGCCAACAACGATCATGGTCTTGGGGAGAGTCTCGAGTTTGAGCAAGCCATCGCTGGTGAAGACGGTCTGCGAATCAAAAGGCACGCTCTCCGGCATGGCCGGCCGGGTGCCGGTGGCGATGACAAAATAGTTGGCGCTGAATACCTCGAAGTCGTCGGTTCGGTCGACGTAAATGACATTTTCATCATCAAACCGCGCGGCTCCCCAGATCAGTTCCACACCGTTGCGATCCAACTGATCGCGAATAAGCGCCAGTTCGTGGTGAATCACCTGTTGGCTCACATAGATCAGATCCGCGATCGTGATCTTCTGCTTCATGCGCGAACTTTCACCGAACAGCCCGCGTTTGCTTGCGCCGGTGAGATGGAGAACTGCCTCGCGCAACGCCTTGGAAGGCACGGTGCCGGTGTTGATGGCGGCACCGCCCAGCGTGTTGTTCTTTTCGATCAGCACGACACTCTTACCAAGCTTTGCGCCTTGGATCGCAGCCTTCTGCCCGGCAGGTCCGGTGCCGATGACGGCAAGGTCAAAATGCCTCATGTGACTTCACTCTCTCTGATTGCTACGGTTCTGTTTACTAGAACATCAGTCGGCGGGTCGGTGTTGGGAATGATAACGGAGGTGGGGGTGGGAATCCAGATGAACCGCGAACGTGAATCCTATTTTCGATCACGAAACGTTAGAGAGGGGAAGTCAACGCCGCTATTCAAGGATGATTTCAAGTGCCGATCCATCCTCCGGGCGATAATTGCGGTATCAAGGACGGCAGGCTGGCCTGGCGACGGCGAAATAGTTGACGTAGCCGATCGGATTCGACCTCAGTTTGGTCGCGAAATGTGTCTGTCGTTTGCTTTAGAAGTTCGGTAATTACCTCGCTGGCTCAGCGCGCGGGCTCGACACCGCTCTGTTCGGCAACGGTCTGCAACGGTCTGCAACGAACCTTCAAGTTCATGTGGGATGTGCAGTGTGATGACCATGACATCATTTTACCAAGATGAGACATTCTACGAAAGTTGTTTTAATCGCGTGTTGGTTACCGGCCGCGCTTTTTATATCTGTCGCATTGTTAAGTGACGTGATTGTAGATGGTGTCGTGGGGGAGCCCCTCATTTTGTCGAGCGTGAATTCGTCGGCGTTTGATCCGCTCACGCGGCCTTGGCGATTATCTCTTCGACTGCTTCGATTTCGATCCGCGGCGCGCGTAACCGATTGATACCATTCAGCGCCGCCACTTTGTAGCACTCGGCGAGCGTGGGATAGTTGAAGACGGATTCGACGAAGTAATCGATCGGCATGGCGGCAGCCATCACCGCTTGGCCGATGTGGATCAATTCGGTCGCGCCGGTGCCGATGGCATGTACACCCAAAAGCCGACGGCTATCTGGGTGGAACAGGAGTTTCAGGCAGCCGAAAAGATCCCCGATGAGTTGCCCGCGCGCGGTTTCGCGGAAGCGGGCAATGCCAATTTCGTATGGAGCACCGGCGGCGGTGAGGGATTGTTCGGTTTGGCCGACCATGCTGATTTCGGGAATCGTGTAGATGCCAAGCGGATAGAGCGGGCTGACGGGTTCGGCGATTCGGTGGAACATATGGCAGGCGGCGAGGCGACCTTGCTCCATGCTCGTGGCGGCGAGGGCGGGGAAACCGATCACGTCGCCGGCGGCGTAGATATGGGAAACATCGGTCTGGTAAAAATCATTGACCTTGAGTCGACCGCGAGAATCGGCGCTCAAACCGGCGGCAGGCAGATTTAGTTTTTCGGTTGCGCCCTGCCGACCGATGGTGTACAGCATCATTGAGGCGTTGAGCTTTTTATTGCTGGTGAGCGTGGCCTCCACCCCGGTTCCGTCGACGGTGATCTCCGCAACCGACTCACCGAGACGCAGGCGAATGCCCATGTCGCGCATGCGGAATTGCAGCATCTCACTGATTTCATCGTCGACAAATTCGAGCAGTTTCGGCCTTGATTCCACAAGCGTGATCGTGACGCCCACCGCCGCCAGCATGCAGGCGTATTCCACACCAATGACACCCCCGCCGACGATGATCAGGCTGCGCGGCAAGTCCTTCATGCGCAGAAGTTCATTACTGTCGATGATGCGATCCGGCGAGAACGGTACATTTGCGGGGCGCGCCGGTTCCGTGCCGACAGCCACGAGTATGTTGTCGCCGCGAAGGTCGATTTGATCTTCATTGCGAATGACGCGAACGGTATTTGAATCCAGAAACGCCGCATCGCCCCAGAGAACTTTCACGCCATTGCTTTTCATGTGCGTGCGAATGATGTCGACTTCGTTTCGCACGACGTGCTGCGTGCGATACAGGAGGTCGGCCATCGTGATTTCGTCTTTAACGGTGTAGGAGTCGCCGTAAAGCGCGCGCTCACGCAATCCGGTCAGGTGAAGGACGGCTTCGCGCATGGCTTTGGAAGGGATGGTTCCTGTGTGAATGCAACCGCCACCGATCCCACCATTCCGCTCGATCAGGGCGACGCGACGGCCGAGCTTTGCGGCGCAGAACGCCGCCTTCTGCCCCGCCGGGCCTGAACCGATAATCACCAGGTCGTAGTTCGTTGCGCTCATGCCCTCATCCTTCAGTCGGTTTCACCGTAAGAGATCGCCGCTTCTCTGGATGGTATCGGCTGAGACGACAGGGAGCTTTGGGAGACTTGCGCAAGATTGCGACTCAAATCCAGAAAGCGATGCAACCCCCTCCCTCCAGCGTTTATTCGATTGACGCGATCCTGCTCGCTTAAGGAGTCAGGTTGTTTTGTCGATCAAACAGAAAATGACTGATGAGATTTCGCACCAAACTGCCGCCCCGTCTGATAATGCGGCAACTCTCGTGCAAAGAATCTTTAACTCCTCGGTTCGAGCCACTGCGTTCTGCGTACTGATTGCGAACTGCGCGATTGTGCTGCTGATTTTGCTGTCCGCGCGGTCCACGTCGATTCATTTCCAATGGTGGATGCAGATCCTGATGGCCTTGGGAATCTCCGCCACCAGTGTGTTCATGTGTGCTCATTTGTATTTGTATTGGATACAACCACAGGCTCGCGCACGGGCTCTATTGAGGCAGATTCGAAGCGGTGATGCCACGATCGAAGAGCTTGGTACGGTCAGAGGCGGGATTGAACCGTTGCTGGAAGAAGTGCAGGAGATTCTCCGCGATTTGCGGCGGCAGAAAGCGGAGATCGCACGGATCGAACTGGAAACTCATCAGCGCGTTGCCAATCGTACGGATGCGCTTGAGAGGTCATTGGGCGCAATTCGGCAACAGGCGGCCAAGGATGTTCTCACCGGGTTGCTCAATCGCCGTACGCTCGAAACTGTTTTGCCGGAGACATTTGAGCGATGTCGGGCCGAGCGGACACCACTTTCGTTCATGATGATCGACGTCGACGATTTCAAGCTGCTCAACGATACACTCGGGCATGCGGCCGGCGATTCGTTCCTGCGCGCACTCGGGCAGTTGATTCGATCAACGCTGCGCGAAACCGATTTGGCGTTTCGATACGGCGGCGACGAATTTGTGATTTTGCTTCCGCACCAGACGCCTGCGCAGGCCGATGCGGTTGGAAATCGGCTGTCATCTCTCGTGATTGCGCTGACGAGCCCGATGGCCGTGTCGCGTCCACCGCGTTTATCGATTGGACTGCTTTCGGCAGACGATCTGCCGCCCGATGCTTCGGCCGAAATGCTGATGATTGAGGCCGATCGCCTGCTCTATCGGGTGAAGCAGACTCGAAAAACCTCTCGGGCCGTAGCCGGGGCAAAAATTTCCATGGCTCACTGACCAGGCGTTCTCGCATTTCACGTGGGGTGCGCGAGGTGAAGGTGCCACAGGTCGCGGTATCCCGAGACCTGTGTTCTGCGGGTATCCAAAGCGCACAGGTCTCGGAGTACCGCGACCCGTGGCACCCTAAATCCCATTCGTGACAAAGCAGTAGCAAGAGTTTTTTGAAAACGTTCGAGGTCGCTCAAGCGGGCGTCGCTCAACAGAATCCATTACAATTCGTTCATGCTCGCCGCCGCCCCGACCTCATTGCCGCGATTGATTGCCTGGCCGGTTCCACTCGTTTTACTGGTGGTGTTGATCGCGTCGAGCGTGATGTTTCGCATGCTCGTTCGGCGCTGGACGACCCGGCGGCATTGGCTTGAACTCTCGCGCTGGGCGGATGACAACGCGATGAAGCTCGCAGGTGCCGACTCAGCCGTTCCGCCTGCGCCACTGGCCACTGCCACGGACCCCGCGCCGACGGCAACGCTCGCGATCACCTCAAAAACTCTGGCGATGGCCGAGATTCATACGCAAAAATCGCAGCGAACGGATTCCAGCCAATTCACGCGCTGGCATGTGATGGTCCGCCAAACCGAATCGCGCTGGCCACCGACCGGATTGCGTCCGCAGGCCAACCCATCGAGCGTGTTGGAATTATTTCCACTGACCAGTTTCCCATCTTTGGCACCCCCCGAGCGATTTGTAGTATTCGGATCCGACTCGCGATCCGCGCGCATTCTCGCCCGCTCAACACTCCCCGCGCTGCTGCCGCCGGACATCGGATTGTTACTGCACGGATCGCACTTGATTCTTGATTTCACCGCCCGTCCGTTCGATGCGATCGAACTGTCTCGACTTTGCTCGTTGATCGAGCAATTGCTTTTGCATCTGCCTGCACCCGTATGATAACGGACGGGCCAACACGCGATTTTGTGGGAAGTTTTTTTGAAATGTCTCCGCCGATGTCAACTTTCTAAATTAATTTGATGAACCGGTCGCATGCGGCATTGTTTTCAATGCCATGCCTTCCTTATAGTTGACCCTCCCGATCACAAGACGGAGTGACCTGGGACCCTCGCGAAAATCTTACCTCCCTATTTTGAAAGGTTAAAACGTGATTCCAGATTCCGGCGCAGACCATCCAATTGAACGAGCGTCCACCACTGAAGGACTTCCGATTGCAATTTCACTCGGGCCTACTTTGGATGCTGCTTTGGTACCGGCACAGTCGGCGCTTGTCGATGGACGTGTTGTATTTATCAGTGCGATTGCCTTGGCACTCGGGGTGGTTGCCGCATTCATTGCGCAGGCTTTGGTGCGCCTGATCTGGTTATGCACGAACGTTTCGTTCTATGGCAAACTCTCGTTCGCTCCCGGGTCGCCGGAACATAATCATCTGGGGATATTCGTCATCATCATCCCGGTGATTGGAGCCGTGCTGGTTGGGCTCATGGCAAGGTATGGCAGCAAGGCGATTCGCGGCCACGGCATTCCCGAGGCGATGGAGCAAGTGCTTTTAAACGAGAGCCGAATTCCCCCTCGAATCACATTTCTCAAACCAATTTCGTCGGCGATTTCGATCGGAACGGGTGGGCCATTCGGTGCGGAAGGTCCGATCATTGCCACGGGCGGCGCGCTTGGTTCGCTCGTCGGCCAAGTGTTAAGCACCACCGCCATGGAACGAAAGACACTTTTGGCAGCCGGTGCCGCAGCGGGAATGGCCGCGACATTTGGCAGCCCGGTTTCGGCAGTATTGTTGGCGATCGAACTTCTTCTGTTCGAATTCCGTCCGCGTTCCCTCGTGCCAGTGGCGTTGGCTGCCTCCGCTGCGGCAGGCATTCGGGTGTTATTTGAAGGCACGCGACCGGTGTTCCCGATGTCCGACCTACTGTCCCCTTCGGGCATGGCAATGGTGGTTTACATTATTTTGGGCGCGCTGGTCGGCGTGGCATCGGTGGGGGTTACGCGCATCGTGTACGCAATCGAAGATGCGTTTGAAAAACTACCGGTTCATTGGATGTGGTGGCCGGCCATCGGTGCAGTTGTTGTCGGGGGGGTTGGGTATTTCTATCCTCGTACCCTTGGCGTTGGTTACGAGAACATCACGCATACGATCTCCAATGACTGGCCGCTGAAATTTGTTGCCGTACTCTGCCTGATGAAGTTTATTTCTTGGTCGATCGCGCTCGGGAGTGGAACTTCCGGCGGAACGCTGGCCCCTTTATTTACGATCGGCAGCGGCATTGGCGCTTTGCTGGGGGGATTGGCTCAACAACTGCTTCCGGGCGCGGCAGTCGATTTGCGCATCGCGGCGCTGGTGGGAATGGCGGCGATGTTCGCCGGAGCGTCGCGGGCACTGCTCACTTCAGTCGTCTTTGCTTTTGAGACAACGCTTCAACCGCTTGGTTTACTTCCGTTACTTGGAGGATGTACCGCATCATTTCTCGTCTCCTGTCTGTTGATGCGGAATTCGATCATGACCGAGAAAATCGCCCGGCGTGGCGTTCGTGTTCCCGCCGAATATTCGGCGGATTTTCTCGACAGTATTCTCGTTCAAGACCGTGCGTCGAAAGAGATTGTCTCGCTGGCCGCCGACGAAACCATCGGAAATATCCGCGCCTGGATTACGGCCAATGGCGCTGGCACGACGCATCAGGGTTATCCGCTGGTCAATCCGGCTGGTCATCTCGTTGGAGTGCTCACGCGACGGGATTTGCTGAACCCGAAGGTCAATGTCGAATTGAAATTGCGAGATCTTCTGACGCGTCCGCCCGTGATCGTCTATTCCGACTGCAGCCTGCGCGAAGCGGCCGACCACATGGTCAACCACAACATCGGCCGCCTTCCTGTCGTTGCGCGACAGAACGGTGAGTTGGTCGGCATGATTACACGAAGCGATATTCTGTCTGCCCATCGCCAGCGGTTGCAGGAAACGCACAAGCCATCACCCGGGAAATGGCAGACGGCGAAGACGCTTTAGCTAACTAACTGACAAACTCACAACTGGAGCGTAACATCTCTCACGATGGTATCTGATGAATTGTCAACCAGCCCGGCCTCATCAAACTCCGTCTCGGCGTGGCTTTTTATTCGTCGCGCGGTGCGCCTGCGTTGCCCGGAGTGCGGGATCTCTCCGATTTTTATGCCGGCGCGTCGAGTGCGGAGTCTCTGGAATTGGTTTACGCCGCTCGATGGTTGCCCGCGTTGCGGGTATGCGTATGAGCGGGAAAGCGGATATTTTTTGATGGCCACCTGGGCGGTGAATTATGGTGTGATCGCCGGGGTGGGGATGATCGTCGCGTTATCGATCGATCATTTTTTTCACCCGGCCCTCTGGAAACTGATTACGACGGTGGCGATTCCGATGCCCATCTTTGCGTTTTTATTTGCTCGGCATGCCAAGGCGTTGTACCTTGCGATGGATCATTATTTCGATCCGCACCGGAGCGCTCTTAAAACGTCGAAGCCGGAACGAAGCGGCGAATAAGACGGGCCATTCGATTTCGAATGGTTTCGATCCGCATTTTTTACTGCTTTAAATCGAAAGAGAAGAAACCATGCCGCAACTTACCGTCGATGGACTTGGCACTTTTGAAGTTCCGTTGAATAAGCGTCTCGTGTTGGCTTTGACTGATGAAGCGGCGGTGGATCAGATGCACGCCTGCGGCGGGAACGCGCGCTGCACGACTTGCCGGGTTGAATTTGTGGCCGGGGAACCGACACAGATGACGCAGGCGGAGAAAGATATCCTCGCCGCGCGTGGATTGGCCGCCACGGCTGGTTTGCGATTGAGCTGCCAGATTCAATGCGATCAAGATATGTCGATTCGAGCCACGAGCCGACTGTCGACGACGCCCAATCGGGTGGATGCCGGGAAGCGGCCTGGGGATGAAATCTCTCCACCGGCGGTGTGGGTGGCAAAGTAATTCTTCGTCGTTTGACGACGCCGACGCCGCGCGAGCAGCAGGCCGGTGGTTGCCAGCAGGCCAAGGCTCGTGGGTTCAGGGACGAGTTCATAAACGATTCCGGCCGTGCCTGAAGGCGCAAGGACAGAAGAACCGGACACGTAGAGTTCACCGTTGACGTCTTCGCCGAAGCCTTTGATAAAGATGGGGGATTTCGCTTTCAGTCCGTTGAGAAATTCGGATATCTGCCCGGTGGTGAGATCGGCGTAGAGCAACCGGCCGCCCGGGGCACCGAAGCTGGTACTGAAATCACCGAAGACATACTTGCCCTGTAGTTGCGGCAGCAGTGAGCCGTGATAGACAAACCCACCGACGATCGCAATGCCTTGCGAGTGATCGTATTCCGCCAGCGGATCGATCAAACCAGCCGGTAGACCCGGGGTGTTGACCAGCACGTTGCCGGTCGTTGGATCAAATGTGTATGTGCCTTCCTTTGTGTGCCAACCGTAATTGCCGCCGGAGATGATGCGGTCGATTTCTTCGACATTGTTCTGGCCGACGTCGGCAGCGATGAGTTGCCCGTTGACGCGATCGAAGCTGATTCGATAGGGGTTGCGCAGGCCATAGGCATAAATTTCCCTGGCGGCACCGGCAGTATTGACGAATGGATTGTCCGTGGGGATTCCGTACTTTCCGTTGGCGCTGTTGTTGCCATGCGGATCAATGCGGAGGATTTTGCCCCATAGGTTGGTAGCGCTGAGATCTTGTGCATTGCCGGTGGAAACGACGTGGCCGTTTCCGGTATCGTTGGCCGTCCCACCATCCCCGAGGGGGAAATAGAGCTGCTTATCCGGCCCGAACGCAATTGAGCCACCGTCATGATTGAAATTGGGGTGGGCCACGCTGAGTATCTCGCGGCGCGTACTCATGTCGACGACGTTGGGATTAGCCGCGCTGACCGTCCATCCGGCAATCACGCCATGATGATCGATCGTGCCGCCGGAAGGAGGGATGAAGTCGGCAGTTCCGCTGGCGTTGGGCTCGGTGGTGTAGGTGTAGACTTGGTGATAACCCGGCGTGCCGACGTTGTTAAAATCCGGATCGTAAGTGAAACCAAGCAGCCCGCGTTCATCGTAGGTGATTCCATTGGCATTGGTTCTAAACGGAGCCAAGCGGCTGGAAACGTCAATCAGCGTGCCCTGGGCAACGCCATTCTGATAGATCCGAACCTTGCCGGATTGATCGGTAATCGCCAGTTGATTGACGGCGTCTGGAACCGAACGGACGTCAATCGGCGCGGTCAATCCGTTGGCCGCCGCAGAGAGTGTGACGTTCAAAGGGCCGCTTTGGAACGGTGGAAGCACGGCTTGACC
>JBBRMF010000011.1:0-42238 GCA_038230975.1 Tepidisphaerales bacterium | reverse complement strand
GCCGCCGATCTGACCTTGGGTTACACGATTCAAGGCAAGGCCGGTGCCTTCGGCGATGTGATCGCGTCCGGCGTGCCGGAACCGACCACGCTCAGCCTGCTGGGTCTTGGCGCGATGGGCTTGCTCGCCCGCCGTCGTCGTCCGGTGAAAATCTAAATCTGAATTGTTAGATTAATTCGTGCAATGAAAGACGGCTGCCCTTTAGAAGGTCGGCCGTCTTTCTTTCCGCGACGCGGCTTGCCGCGTCTAACGAGAAGGGCTAATGTTTCCGGAAGGGTTCAACCAACCTTGCATCGAAAGATCCGCTATGAAAGAAACAACTGTTGCTCCGTTGATCGGGAAAGCTGCTCCGAAATTCAAACTCGGATCAAGTGATGGCCGGACGATCAGCCTGGATGAATTCAAAGGGAAGCATACTGTCATACTTTATTTTTATCCGCGCGCCGATACGCCGGGTTGCACGACGGAAGCATGCGGTTTTCGTGACGCCCTGGCGGACTACGACAAGGCCAAGGTTGCAGTCTTCGGAATCAGCCCGGATTCAGTCAAAGATGTCACGAAGTTCGCGGAGAAGTTCCATCTCAATTTCCCGCTGTTGGCCGATGAGGATCATGCCGTCGCGGAAAAATATGGTTGCTGGCAAGAGAAGAGCATGTATGGGAAGAAGTATTGGGGCGTTGCGCGAACCACGTTTGTGATCGGCAGAGACGGGAAGTTGCTCCACGTGTTTGAGAAAGTGAAACCCGCCGCGCACGATCAGGAAGTGCTGTCGTGGATTCTCGCGAATGTCTGAAACGTCGATCAGGTCGTCGACACATTCGCGGTCGTATTACCAGAAGACCCAGCTTGATTGACCGCCCTCACGCGATAGGTGTAGTAGGTTCCACTATTTCCTGAATCTGTGAAGAATCGCCATCCCTTACCGGCGGAGGCGTTCGCGTCTGAAGCAAGGGTCGTCACGGCGTTGAAAACACCGCTATTCCAAGCCGCCCGTTCAATGATAAACCCGGTCTCAGTCGTTGAGTTGTCGTAGAACGCCAATATATTCCGACTGCCAGACCCGGCAAATACGCTCAAGGCATAGGGGCTATCCGGAGCCGCGCCGCCGGTTTGGGCCACGGGCGCCGCAACTCCACCAGTGCCGTTGCCACCGCCACTATCAGGGATCACGCTGACGTTCATGAAGTTACCGACGTAGCCCCAGCCACCGTTGGTGTCCATCACGACGCGAACCACATGCTGGCCGGCAGGGATCCATACACCGCTCTTGGAGACAGGATTGTAGTTATCCCAGCCGCCCGTGTTCGGAACAGTCAATGTGCCCGTGGCGTCTTTACCGTCTACTTCAACATGGAACGTTCCACCGTTACCGGCATCGGAAACATTCACCTTGATAGAGTAAGAACCGGATGCAGCGGCGTTCACCGTGTAGTTGAGCCACTCACTCGCGTGAGTCCAGCCTAAGAAGCTGGAACCACCACCCGAATTGGTCCAACCAATGCCTACTTTGTCTCCGCGGAACGCTGTGCTGCCGCTTTCGTTGAAGTTAGTCGTCTTGTGATAGCCGACGCCTTCACCGCCCAAGTCGTAAAACCCGGCCTGAATCACCGTGCCGGTCGCGAAGGGTGTCCCCTTAAACGGCTGGCTGTTGGTTGTGGCAGGCGCGCTGGCAGTGGGTGTCGGAGTGGTTACCGGCGTGGGTGCGGTGTAGCCGGTCTGTCCACTCTTTTGATAGGCCAGTGCGATCGCGCCGTTCACATTCAATTGCGGGTAGTAGGCTCCGCTATAGGAGTCATACACCTGAGTCGCGCTTTGCTGGAGAATCTGCATTTCCTGGTCCGGAGTGAAGGCCGGATTGATCTGGTGGATCAAGGCGGCAGCTCCGACAGCCTGCGGTGCCGACCAACTGGTTCCGCTGCTCGGAAGATCCGCATGAATCCCACTGTAGTACCAGGTTACATAGATATTATCTCCCGGGGCAACCAGATTCACACCTGAGCCACGCGGGGTAAATGTACTGATGGAATTGTAGAGCGTGGAAGATCCGATTTCGTAGTACTGATTGTTTGGAGCGACGTAGACGGGATTGGGGCCATAGTTACCAGTTGGGCCAGCCACAAATACACCCTGGTTTCGGAGATTCAGTAACGCGCTCTGAAATTGCGACGAATCGCTCGTGCCCGTCGGATCAACCCAGTTTACACCCACGACGTTGTATTGAGCACGGTGAGCAACCACCCAATCGAACGCCTGCTTGACCTGGTAGGTGCCGCTGGCATTGAGTGCGATGATTTTGACACCCGGTGCCACACCTTGATAGATAAGCCCGTTGGCCACATGCTGATCGCCAGCAACTTCGCCGGCGCTACCGGTTCCGTGGGCATTGCCATCGTAGGGGAATACATCATAGCTATTGGTTCCGAAGTTCCAGGACGTGATGACTTTGTTACCGTAGCCACCCCCAAGAGCGGGGTGGTTGTAATCGACACCCTGATCGATCAACACGACGGTTTCACCGGCACCGGTTACGTTCGGGTAGTTCTGGGTTGCTTTGTCGAGCCCGATGAGCTGATCCTGCGGACTCCAGGCGGCCAAAAGTTGTCGGGGTTCAAGCGATTCAACAAATGCGGCGCGGGCGAGGGTATGGCGAGTTTTGTTTCGGATCGGCTTCAAAGTCAGTTGGGCTCGGCGATTCAACTTCATGGTACAATCTCTCCGGGCGATCCTCGCGAAACACGAGGGCGCACTCTGTAGTGTCAATAAAAAATAGACGTGCGATGACGGGGTGGAATCTCCACAAAAGCTTGGCGTACCCACCTTCAAGGAGACCGTGTAAAAACGGAAGTCCAGAATGCAAGGACGCAGCCGTCATCGGCAAACGTTATGAGACTTTGGAAATGTCCGTGCGCGTAGGATCTTGGGACGCGCTGAGAGGATTTACCAGATCATCGCAAACTTGCGACTCTGGCAGGAGGTAGAAGCGAACACCCTATTAAATACAGGGACTTCACTCAACTCCAAGTCGGTGGTGTTTGACAGACACCTCGACTTTTCACCAGGCCACCACGCTCGGGAAGGAAGGTGACCTTATGATCCTCATCGGACTACTAGACATCGTCATCCGCAAACTTGGTCTTAACCACCCACTCGGCAGAAAGTGACGACGTGAGGGTTTTTAAGGGCAAAAGTTGCTTACGTCAACCTCAAAATTGCCCATATAAAAGAAATTTTATGGGACTACTACCACGGGGCTTACCCAACCTCACAAAAATTCGTAGGATCGTGCGCATGCGTAATCTACGAAGCTCGAAAACTGGTTGCGTGACTTCGGTCATTTCAATGTTCATCGCCTGCTCTTCATTGTGTTTTGCCGATGAGCATCGCGACTGGCAGCAGTATCCGGCCATCGCACAGGCTGACATGCCTGTTGTACTATACGCATTGGGCGACGTCCACGGTGACTATGAACGGCTGGTCGAAGTTCTCCTGGTGGGACGAATTGTTGCAAATGTGCCGGACAATCCGGAACACGCGAAGTGGACCGGGGCAAAATCTGTCTTAGTAGTCACCGGCGACTTTATTGACAAATACAACCATTCACTTGAAGTCATCTCGCTGCTTCGCACGATTCAAAAGCAGGCCGTGAGCGAAGGGGGACGCGTGATCGTAACGCTCGGAAACCACGAGGCGGAATTCCTGGCTGCCGGAACTACGGCCAAAAAGTCGGCGATGTTCCGGAAAGAACTGGAAGCCGCCGGTCTGAACACCGCCGATGTCGTTGCAGGCCGCGATCCAAACGGCATCGGTCAATGGCTCCGTTCTCTTCCGGTTGCCGCGAAAGTCGGTGATTGGTTCTTCTGCCATGCCGGTAATGCCGGTGGGAGATCTCTTGCTGCATTGGAACGCGATCTGGAGGCCGATATCACAAGCGACGGCTACAGCGCGCCCATTCTTTCCAACCCCAATTCTATTCTCCAGTCGCGTATGCACCCAAGGCAATGGTGGGATGCAACCGGTGAGGTGCAACTCAAAGAAGTGATCTCGCCACCTGTCGCGGCGGACGAGAAATCGAATGACTCGGAGAAAAAGCTACGCACCGTTGTCGAGGCGCTGGGATGCAAGCATCTCGTGATTGGCCATCAACCAGGAAAGATTATTTTTGCCGACGGCTCCGTGAGAGATGCCGGACAGATCTTCACGAAGTTCGGCGGACTTTTTTTTATGACCGATACGGGAATGAGCCGGGGTGCTAACTCGGCGCGCGGGGGGCTGCTGATGATTCACGTGGACGCGAATCATCTGGAAGCCACGGCAATTTATTCTGATGGGAAGACCGTTCCGATCTTTCCATGAACGGAACGTATTTTCCCCTCATCCTTATTTCACTCCAACCGGAACCCGCGTTGCGTTGCATTCGCTGCACACTGGGATGAGCTTTCCGGTTGTGAAATAGTTCATCGCGTCCTTTTCACACATCGCGCACGCTTTTGTGTCGGTCGAAGACATCAATTTGACGCCTTTGCCATCATCAGTCGGCACATACACGCGGACGCCATTCGCGGTGGTGACCACAATTCCCTTCGTCGGGGACATCATCGAAGCTACCGGGGCGGAACCGCCCATCTGACAACCCGTGAGACCCAAAGTCACGGCGATCATGATCGAGCACGATAGTTTGGCAAAGAACGACATAGCAATCTCCTTCGGCGGTCGGTTTCCAGACTGAATGACGCTGACTTAACCCGTGAGAAAATCGGGAAATTCCCAATTTTTTGGAAAAATATTCCATCTCTGGCGCGCGATAATTATCAAGGCTGACCTAACGACTATTCAATCGATTGGCGAAGTTTCTTGAACTTCATGAAGTAAATCCTCCCTTCCCTCGTCTACCCTTGTGCGGGCGGCGGCCCGGTTCCTTTGAGGAACAAACCGCAGTGGTTTCATGCTGGGAGATTTATCATGTTTCTAAAGCTCTTCAAATTCGCGGGTTTGACTTTGGCCGGTGGAATGTTGGCCGGGACGTTGATGTTTGGTCATGAGGCCAGCAGCTATTTTCGCAGTTCGGCACGATCCGTGCGGACGGCGGTGAAGGAAAATATTCCGGTGGAGTTTGAACTTCGTCGGGCTCGCGACTTGCTCGATGATATTCTTCCGGAAATGCAGACGAACGTGCGGGTGATCGCTCAGCAGGAAGTTGAGATCGACGCGACGAAGTGTGCCTGCAAGGATGACCGGAAATCACTTCACGATGAGTCTGCCCGCATTCAGAAATTGCGCGACGATCTGGCCAGTCCGCAGACGAGTTTTTCGTTCGGTGAAATCACGTACACACGTGATCAGTTAAAATTGGAATTGGCCCGGCGGTTTGATCGGTATAAAGAAGCCGAATTGATGCTGGCTGCCAAGCAGAAGATGCTTGAAGAACGGCAACGGTCGTTGGCCGCCGCCGAGCAACAGCTAGAGCAGATGCGCGAGCGGAAAGTGGCGTTGGAAAGTCAGGTCGAAGCATTGGCGGGTCAGTATCAACTCGTGCAGACGGCGGCCAGCGGTGGGATGGTTCACGTCGATGCCAGTAAACTGGCGCAGGCGGAAAAACTCGTCACCGAGATTCGCCAACAGCTTCAGGTTGCCGAGCGCGTGTTGGCACGCGATGCAAAATTCACTCAGCCAATCGCGATCGATATTGTGGATGAGAAGGAATTGCTGACGCGCGTCGATCAGCACTTTGCCACTCCGAGCGCCGCACCCACGACGGCCAGTGGACGGTAGAATTGCATTGGTTCGCACACGTGTAGTGCCAAAGTTCTATGTAGAACCACAGAAAGAATCAGGTGCCACAGGTCGCGGTACTCCGAAACCTGTGAGTGTCCGGACAAGAAACACACAGGTCTCGAAGTACCGCGACCTGTGGCACCCGATCTGCTCGAAACTCAAGGGAACAATCGGCGGTTCCACTTAGCCATTGACGGAGACCGATCTGTGTTAATCCTTCGCATCAAACGCTGCGAGTCTGCCCTGGCCGGTGGCCGGTTGGATGAAGCTCTGGAACTGCTTTCAAGTTCTGGCCTGCGCAAGCACCGCCGGGGTCAGGAATTGACGGATCAGCTTACGACCGCGTTAGTGGAAAGCAGCCGTGGTCACCTGGCGGCGGGGCGTTTGGGTCCGGCAGATGACGATTGCCGCAAGGCCTCGCAGCTAGCGGGCAATACGGACCCGATCGCCCAGCTTCGGGCGGCGATTGATCGGGCCAACCATGATACCCGTGAACACCTCGTGCATCGCGAACAGGCCACGGCTGCAGCGCGGCGACTGGTGGAACAAGGCCAGTTCACCCTGGGTCATCAGTTAGCCGCACGGGTGCCGGATGGCGACGTGTTGCTTACAGACATTGCCGATCGCCGGTCCATGCTGGATCGATGTATCACCGATGCGTCGGCTGCCATTGGTCGTGAGGATTGGGAGTCGGCGGTACAATGTGTTGCCAAAGCAAAATCGCTGTGCCCCGGTGCCGGTGAAGCTCATAATCTGTCCAAGACGATCGGCGACCGGGTCTCACGCAAAGCACAGGATTTATTGGAATCCGGCCGCCTGGATGCCGCCAGCATGTTGCTTCGCCGAGTGACACCGATGCAGAATTCGCATTCGGAATTGATGCAGATTCAGCACGGCCTGGATCAATGCCGTGTGGCTTGGGATTGCATCACCGGCGGACGGCTCCGCGAGGCCGGTGAGGTGCTGGGACGGCTTGCCATCATATGGCCAGACGCCGAGTGGTTAAGAGCAACCCTTGAGGGAATCTCCCGCGCGGATGATGCGATGGGAGATGTGCGAACCGGTCCGCTGGGATTGCTAAACCTCGGTGAAACGATGGCCATGCCCATCAAGCGACCCGCGCTCGCGGCACCAGCGCCATTGCCCAATCACGCGATCAACCGGCGATTCCTTCTTCATGTCGATGGCGCCGGCAGTTATCTGGTGATTCTCGGGAACTCGATTTCGCTTGGGCCTGTGAGTATCACCGCGCCGCCGGACCTTCCTTTGATGACCTCGGCCAATGCTCCGGTGGTGGTTCTGTCACGCTCGGACGAGGATTATTTCCTAAACGCCCGTTCTCCGGTTCAGGTCAATGATCGAACTTTATCGAGCAAACTCATGGCGAGCGGTGATCGAATCAGCATGGGGCCTCGGTGTAGAATCGAGTTCGCACGGCCCAATCCGGCGAGTGGGTCGGCAGTGCTCCGAATCACCGGAACCAGGTTGCCGTGGGGCGGTGTGCGCGAAGTTCTTTTGATGGATCGCGAGCTGGTGATCGGTTCCTTCGCGGCCGCCCATATCAAGACAAGAGACACGCTCGATCAGGTTGTGCTGCAAGTCAGTGATGGGCGTCTCTTGTGTCGAGCAACCGGTGCAATCTTGATCGATGAAAAACCGGCAGGTAAGTTGGCCGAGATGACTCCTGGAGCGCGAATCGTCGCCGGTGGATTAAGCCTCGTGGTACAGTCGGTGTAATAACGTCCCGGGTAGGAGCAAGCAATGATTAACGAAACTTCCCCAACCACAGCAGCGATGCGAGGCTACCGTTACAAGCATGGCGATCGTCCGCTTGACGGCTACACGATTCAACGCGCTGCAGGGCGCGGTGGCTTTGGAGAAGTCTACTACGCCATCAGCGACAGCGGTCGCGAAGTCGCGCTGAAGGTCGTACACACTTTCGAACAGATGGAATTGCGCGGCATCAGCCAGTGCATGAACCTGAAGAGCCCGCACCTGGTCAGCATTTTCGACGTTCGGACCGGGCAGGAGGGCCAACCGATTGTCATCATGGAATTCGTTTCCGGCCCTTCGCTGCGAGAGCTGCTGGACGAAGCGCCTTCCGGTCTTGGCCCGCAAAAGGCCGCGTTTTTTCTGCGGGAAATTGGAAAAGGCCTGACGTATCTCCACGATTGTGGAATTGTCCATCGCGACCTGAAACCGGCAAATATTTTTTACGAGAACGGCTGCGTCAAGATCGGGGATTACGGCCTCAGCAAAGCGATCAGTTCCAGCCATCGCAGCGGCCAGACAATGACCGTCGGCACGGTGCATTATATGGCCCCGGAAATTGGAGCCGGGAAGTATGATCGCAGTATCGATATTTACGCGCTCGGGATATTGCTGTTTGAGATGCTGACGGGGCATCCACCGTTTTATGGGGCCAGTACTGCCGAAGTATTGATGAAGCACCTCGGCACGCAGGTTGATTTGAGTGGTGTGACGGAGCCATTTGCGACGGTGATCCGGAAGGCACTTTCAAAAAATCCGGATGATCGTTACGAGACGACGCAGCAGATGGTGGAAGCTGTTTTTGGTGCCGAGCATATTCGTCAAAGCGTTTCGTGCTTTTCACCGGATCATCTGACGATGGTGGCGGGGCGTATCGCGGATCGAGCGGGTATTCGTCCGGGCATGAATCCGAATAGTCCTGACCGGGCACCGTCGTCGCGTGCGTTTGATGTGGATTCTGAAAAACGAACCTCCAGCGAAGAACGGCGTGCGGCCCGAATGGAACGCAAACGACAGCGATTTTCGCGTCGCTTCGATCAAATACGCGCCAAGTTTACGCGCGCGGCGCGTCGGTTGGGCGGAATTGGCGAAAGTGTCGCCGCGATGGCGACGCCGCGCGAACTCAACCAGCCGACTCAGGCGAATGTAGATGCATCAATTGCCACCGACCCGATGCAGCCGAAACATCGCATTGTGCTTGGTTTACTTTCAATCGCGGGATTATCGATCGGAGCATCAGTCATGGCGGCCGGATCGCGCCAATACATCGCTCCGCTACAGATCATGAGTCTGGTGTTTCTGAGTACGATTGGGGCCACATTCGGGTTGAACTGGGCTGGCCGTAAATTGTTGCCTTCGATGCAACACGAAAGTTGGTTCCTGCGTCAATTGGCGGTGGGTGGCGTCGCGGCAGTGTGCGCGGTCTTACTTTCGTTCCTGATATGGATTCCGATGTGGGGGCCGGTGCCATACCATTTTACGCCGGAATGGATCGGCGTCATTGCCATATCCCTGATGTTAGTCAACTGGAATTCTCGCATCCAGCTCGATCGAAAACAGAGAGTTTCCCTGGGGGCAGTCATCATTTGCGCAATCACAGGTGCGATCGTGGGGGGAATGCTTGGGAGCGCGGATGTGACCGCCGTGATTGCAGTCGCAGTGTTATGTGGCGTTTCGATTGCCACGCAGATTTTATCGCCGTGGATGCATGCGAGGCCTCTGGAATCATTCTTAAATGATGGTTCGGCAAAGTCGAACACAAGTTTTCAGTCTTTGGATGTAGCACCCACACCTCCAGCGGTGGAGGCAAAGCCGCCCGCTTCAGACAATTCATGGACATCAAATTCAACGGAGAATGGCATGTGCGTTACACGCGTCAATCTTGGACCTTTGAAAGTATTTACTTCGAATCCTGCCCCCACCAAACTGCCGTTGCGTGAGCCGCGGGACATTTCGTTCTTCGGAACTTTAGTGCGGTTCCCGGTTGCACTCTTCGCCAGCTTATTATTATTTGCATCACTCATCCTCGCGGGGGCTCTGGCATTCGACGTGCCCGGGTGGATAGCTTCCGGACGCATCGACCCTGATGCCGTTGCAGATTTGCAGCAAGCATTCCAGACCGCCGAGTGGCCGCGACTGCTGCGAATCATGATGGGGACGGGGATGTTCATCACCTTCGTCGTGGGATCCATGATCTTCATGTTGTTGCGCCGGGCGCGGGGTGGTTTCCATATGACGCGTACGCTGGCTGGCGCGGGTTTACTGATATGGACGCCGTTCTTATTGGCCGGGCCGCACGTCAATTGGTCGGTCGTACCGTTCATCAGGATGCAAGATTGGGTTTTCAGGATTGACGAGGTTCTCAATCACGTAAACTCTGCAAAAGTGTTGGTTGCATCCAGCACGTTCGTCGCGGCTTTACTACTGCTGATGTGGCCCGCGCCACGCCGAAACGTAAAGGTGTCGAACGACGGACATATGTCAACCGGGGCATCGCTCGCATCGGAACCCGCAAAGTGAACGGAGGAAATGTCATGTGTCGAAGCCTCGCTTTCATCATCATCATCATCATCGGAAGCCTGTTATTCATGCTCCCGAGCCGAGCCGCGGTCGTTCCATCAACGGATCGGCTGGATGAGAATCGTCAGAATAAGAGCAAGGCCTGGGTGGATGAGACCCCGGCATTCCTCAGCAATGATGGCACTAAGCAGTGGATCATTGGCCGTTCCACGACCCCGTGTATTTCGGAGCAAGAAGCGACCGAAAAGGCCTGCCAGGACGCGGCACGGCAAATGGCAGGACTGTTGAACGATGTCGTCCGCGGCAAAGTGATCCCTGCCGGCAACCGGGAATGGTTCCGCCGGAGAATTCTGGCGGATCTGAACACGGGCCGGTTTATTGACGATCGCTCGGTCTCGAAGAATCATAAGCCATACGGCGATTTGTGGTCCGCTGAAATTTTGGTTGATGCCTCGAACGAATCACTTAGATCGATCGGTGTGGAATACTCGCGCGTTCTGGATAATGATCGCCGAAACTTAGTTCAACGACGGGGTTCACTGGTGGGGATGTTTGCGGTCATTCTGTTGATCTACACGATTGTCAATTCGGTGACAAAGGGATATTTTCAACGCCGACTTCGGGTTGGCGCGGTATTGTCACTCGTGGTGTCCGCGTGCGTGATCGTGGGAGCCTTCCACGCTGCCGGGTAGACCGAATGACCCAATGGACCGATGCCGAGAAATTTCTTCTGGACCGCGTGCGCCAGCGCGACGGTGAGGCCTGGGCGCAGCTTGTCGCGCGATACCAGGGCCGTCTGCTGGCGTTTGCACGGGGGCGGGGTGTACCGTCGGCCGACGCCGAAGATCTTGTGCAGGATGCATTTCTTCTTCTACTGCGTCGGATCGAAAATTTTCGCGGTGAAGCAAGCCTCGAAACCTACCTGTTTGTTCTGCTGCGAAACCGAATTGTCGATTGGTTGCGCGTTCGAAAAGTCCACGCCACTCTCGCCGGTGAAGAAGTTGCCGGTGGCCAACCTCTTCCGGCCGCCTCGCCAGGTACAGCCGGATCATTCGTTGCTCAATCCGACGAACTTCAGCGCGACAAAGCCGCTCTGGCCGGCGCGATCGTAACGCTGGTTGAGGAATTTCGCCGCAAATTGGATTTCCGGGATCTTCAACTGACCGAAATGATCTTCTACGCACAAATGCGGAATAATGTAATCGCCCAGAAAACCGGCGAGGCTGAGAAGCATATCGGACTGATCAAACACCGATGGATCAAACGACTTCGCGCCCAGGTGGAACTGGCCACCGGGAAACACGAAGATCGCTTTTCATCAGAATCGACGCTCGAATCATTGCTCAGCGAGGTGTGGGAAGAATATCGACCCAGTTGCCCGAAGCGGAGCACATTAGGTAGCTACATTCTGAATACGCTCGATTCGAATTGGCAGAACTACATCGAGTTCCATGTGCGATCCCTCGGCTGCCGTTTCTGCAATGCGAACCTCGACGATGTGCGACAGGAAACCGCAGCGGAGAGCGATCGGTTTAAAGCACGAATCATGGAGTCAAGCGTGGGATTTTTTCGCCCGGCAAGCTAAATCGTTGAAGGTACTCAAGTCCTCTTACTCCCTCTCCCGGTACTCCGGGGGAGGGCAGGGGTGGGGGCTTGTTTTCGTGGTGGAAGAGGCCCCCACCCTATCCCTCCCCCGGAGTAACAGGAGAGGGGACAAAGTCATCAATGGCGCGCGATCACGCCCCGTCATATAGACGACATTCCTACACAACTGCGATATGTTCCAACGCCTCTCGGGCACGTTCAATTTTTTCCGCGCTGATACCGGAATCACATTGAATCGTGGTTGTAACCGATTGGCCGGAAGTCATTTCCATTGCGCGTACATGCAGTCGACCGCTGTCATCCAGGGTAAATGTAACTTCCACCGGTGAGCCCTTCGGCAAATCCTCCGGCAGATCGGTAATACGACACGTGCCAAGCATCGTGCATTCGTCAACGTACGCCGGTTCACCTTCCAGAATGCGGATGACAACCTCCGGCTGATTGTCTTTCATCGTGCCATAAATCTTCGTGGCACTTGCCGGCAAAGGTGTATTGCGCGGGATCAGCACTGATTTTCCCCGACCCCCCAATGTGCGCGTGACGATGACACCCAGGCTGTGTGCGTTTACGTCCGTCTTCTTAACGCGCCGTAGTTTCTTGCGTACTGCCGGGTCAAAATGGGCGGTCGGATCACCGCTGATTTGCAAGTCGATCGTTTCGTCTGAAAGTACGGCCTGGAGCAGCGCATCGCGTGTTGCCTCATCCGACTCGGGCACCTGCAGATGTGCTTCATCATCCCAATCTTCTGTCGAATGAATTGCACCTTCCTCAGGGTGCTCATCGTCGCGGCTATGAATATCGGCGAACGGATCGAGAATCAGAGGCTGAATGACCTCGGCAGGATCCATCGGGATGGGCCTCATCTGGGGCGGTGGAGACGCCGGCCGCGCAGCGGCGCGCTGCTCACTCGCAGAATTATTCTGCCAAAGGTCCACCGCTTTGATGGCTGCGTGAATCGCCGCGCCGTGCGCGACGGCTTCACCGGGCGGCAACGAGCAATTCGGTGCCTTGCCAGTTACATCTCGAAGCATGTTGAGAACCATCGGCATGCGCGATGAACCCCCGACGGCCAATACCTCCTGCACCTGGCTCCAAATCAATCCCGCCTCCTGAATCACCAGGCTGACGCGATCGCGCGTGCGCTGAAGCAACGGCGCTGTCATTTTTTCAAATTCCTCCCGCGTCAATTCCAATGGCAGCGTCTGCCCGGCATGGGTGACCATCAGTCGAGTGCGGGGAAGCCGTGATAGATCCTTCTTGGCCTCTTCAGCCGCCAGCATCAGATGCTGATAACTATGGGGATCCTTCCGCGGATCGCTGCGGAATTTTTTCTTGAATTGGCGGCAGGCCCAATCGATGATGGAATCGTCCCATTCCCGGCCACCCAGTTTTGCGTCCCCATCCGTTGCTAAAACCGTCAAATCATCCCCGCTGATGTGCAGAATCGTGACATCAAACGTCCCACCCCCCAAATCATAGACGACGGCAATATGTGGAGCCGTTGTGGCAATGGCTCGACCGACGACATCGTCCGGCCTGCCCCCGTTGTTCACGAAATCCCGGAACGCATACGCGAGCGCCGCCGCAGTGGGCTCATTGAGGATATCAATGACTTTCAGCCCGGCAATCTCACCTGCGGCGGCTGTTGCGCGGCGACGCTTTTCATCAAAATACGCCGGTACGGTGATGACTGCCCCGGCCACCGGACCAATCCGTCGCTCTGCATCCTGTTTCAGTTTCTTGAGAATCAGCGCGCTGATACTGGGAGGTGAATAAAAGCGGAAGTTGATCCGCTTGTGATATTGAGCCTCCCCCATGTCACGCTTCACGTAATCCGCAACCAGTTCCGGCACGACCTGCGCAGCACGCTTGGCCTCTCGACCGACGACGCATTCACCGGTTGTTTCAAACAGCACGACCGAGGGCGTCGTGGTTTCATCTTCATGATTGGTAATGGTTACGGGCGTACCATGAGCATCCAACCATGCCATGGCCGAGTACGTTGTTCCAAGATCTATACCGATATATCGCGGGCCACCTGCCTGTAACGCCATGAGCGCTTGCTCCTGTGATACACCCACGATCTTTCAGCACGGCCATGCGGCAAAAACGGAGGTCCCTCAACACACCGCTGACCCGCAAGGCCGTTTGCACCAAGCTACGAAATGAACATCCCTCTCGTTCGCCTGGTCTGTGAAATTTTCCAGAGTGCGAATTGTAGCCTGCTCGACCGTCCGCTCAAACGCTTTTTATTCTCTGACGACAAATTTGGTGGGAATCACGCTTTGTGAGTTACAATACGTCCGATAATGCCGTTGGAGATTGCCTTGGAAGATAGCGCATTGGTTATACTCTGCGACATGCCACAGGAACAAAACTTTCTCGAATACGAAACCCCTGGGAAACGAAAACCGCTTGCGCTCATTTTTGTAGCCATCGCCGGGTCCATCGCAATTAGCCTTGGCGTGGGCCTTTTCTTCTTTTCAGTGCCCTCTGTTTCGAGCGCTCCAAAGCCGCTTCCGGTACCGACGAGCGTTCCGACGGCAATGTCCCCGGTTCCGAAATAACGAGCGCTATTTATACTTTCTTTTCCGGGGGCAGGGCCACGCGGATGTTGGCTTCGCGAAGTTGCTTGTCGTCCAGGGGAGAGGGTGAGCCGCACATCAGGTCAGCACCGCTTTGGGTTTTGGGGAAGGCGATGACATCGCGAATGTTGCTGATGCCGCGAAGGATCATCACAAGGCGATCCAAGCCCAGCGCAATACCGCCGTGCGGCGGGGCACCGTATTGAAGCGCATCGAGCAGGAAGCCAAACTTCGATTTTTGTGAAACCTCGTCGATCCCGAGCAAGGAGAAGAGTTTTTGCTGAACGTCCATGCGATGGATTCGGATGGAACCGCCACCGACTTCGCTGCCGTTGCAGACGATGTCGTAGGCTTTGCTCTTGATTGACTCGACGACTTCGCGGTCGCGGCTATCGAGCTTGTGCAAGTCCGCGTCTAACGGTGCGGTGAACGGGTGGTGCGTGCTGCTGAACCGTTTTTCGGTCTCGTCATATTCAAAGAGCGGGAAGTTCACGACCCATACCCAGGCAAATTGAGTTGAGGCGATAAGTTGAAGGTCTTTCGCCAATTTCAAGCGAAGTTCACCGAGCACTTTGTGGACGACCTTGGGTTTGTCGGCGGCGAAGCAGAGCAGATCGCCTTCTTTGGCGTTGAGACGCTCGATGAGTTGGGCCGCGATGGGGGCCAGAAATTTAGCGACACCGGTATCGAGGGTCAGTCCCGCAGCGGAGCCGGCGGGGTCTTTTGATTGGATGACTTTCGTGACCGCGAGTCCCTTTGCGCCAAAGCCCTTTGACCACTCGGCCAGGGCATCGGTTTCCTTGCGGGTCATTTTCCCACCGCCGGGGACGCAGATCGCTTTGACCATCGGGGCGTTTTTGAAAACGGCGAAATCGGTCTGTTGACCGAGATCGCTGATATCGTGCAGTTCCATGCCATAGCGGAGATCAGGTCGATCGGAGCCATAGCGAGTCATTGCCTCGTCATATTCCATCTGAGGAATAGGGTTCGGCACTTCGAGATTCAGCACTTCTTTCCAGATCGTACGCAGCAGGCCTTCCATGATCTGGATGATTTCGGGCACGTCGATGAACGACATCTCAACATCTAGTTGAGTGAATTCGGACTGTCGATCGGCACGCGGATCTTCATCGCGGAAGCAGCGGACGATCTGCATGTATTTGTCGCAGCCGCTGACCATGAGAAGTTGTTTGAAAAGTTGCGGGGATTGGGGGAGCGCATAAAAGCTTCCCGGCACGAGGCGCGAGGGCACGAGAAAATCGCGTGCGCCTTCCGGGGTGCTCTTGGTGAGGAAGGGTGTTTCAATTTCCCAGAAGCCTTTGTCACCCAGGTAATCGCGCATCATCTTCGTGACGCGATAGCGAGTGCGGAGTGTTTCCTGCATCTCGTGACGGCGAAGATCCAGATAGCGGTATTCAAGCCGTTTTTCCTCGTTGATCGTATCGTGGTCGGCAGGGGTGAAAGGAGGCGTCGGTGATACGCTCAGTACTTCGAGCGACTTCACGCGCACTTCAATATCGCCGGTCGCCAACTTCGGATTCAACTTGTTCGCGTCGCGCGGCGTAACCACGCCGGTGATGCTGATGACCCATTCACTGCGCATCTTTCGAGCTTCTTCGTGCGCGACCGGCCCGCACAAATCGATATCAAAGACCAATTGCGTCAGTCCATCGCGATCGCGCAAATCGATAAAGACCAGATTGCCAAAATCGCGGTAGTGATGCACCCATCCTGCCAGTTTGATTTCCTGACCGATGTCGGCTTTGCGGAGTTGGCCACAGGTATGAGTGCGGTAACGGGTTTGTTGCATAGGTTTATCAGTTGTTCGGTGTCAGGTGTCAGGTGTCAGTTGTCAGTTGTCAGTTGTCAGTGGAAAATCTTCGATGCCGTTCTTCACAACTGACAACGGACCACGAGCAACTGACCACTGACAAATCTTCACTTCACTTCCCATCGCCCTTTCTTGAGCCATTCTTTCAATACATCAAGGGCGGGTTTGCCTTCGGGCGAGTAGCCTTTGTCTTCCGGTCCGCCGGAATTGGGGGGCCATTCCCAGATGGAGAAACCGCCGAGCATTGGGTGGCCGTACCAGCTTTGGAAAAAGGCTTCGTACAGTTGTTTTTGCAGCTCCAGATCGAGTGGTTCGCTGGCTTTGGTGTAATCCCAGGGCTCGCGGGCGGTGTTGGCCTGGCTGAACCAGCCGATCTCCAGGAACATCAGTGGCTTATGCACCTTTTTGAGGAACGGCAACAGATCGCTCTGAATCTCTTTCCACCGCTCGACAATTTCCGGAACGGTGATGTTACCTGAACCATCCTTTTTGCTCATGGCCCAGTAGCTGTTCATGCCGACCATATCCAATTGGCTCCAGAACGAGACGGCCTCGTAGTGATCCCAATTGGATGAATAGGTTAGCTTGCCTTTGAAATTAGATCGGACGAGTTGGATGGTCTTCGTCCACTGGTCGATCATGTGCTCCGTGCTGACCAGCTCCGACCCGACGACCAGCATATCCGCATGATGAACCTCGGCGACGCTTGAAAAGACCTGCATGACATCGCGATAACTGTCCCACCATTCGTCCCAGCTTTCCGGGTGGATCGTGCCGCGCCATTCACCACCGATCGGGTTGTCGAGCAGCACGATCGGCATGAGGATCACGCGAAGTTTATTTTTCTTGGCATAGTCAATCAGATCGCCGATCTGTTCCGTCGTCGGCGTCATTCGGAAATCGAGATAAATGCGTGAGCTCTTGCCGTTTTCCTGACGGGTGTCGATGACCAGCAGAACGGTATCCGCACCGGTGGCGGCGACTTTATCCATGACCTTTTTGTATTCCGGAATCCAATCCACCCTTTGAATCTGAATCCCGATGCTGCGAAAGGGAAGTCCGTCAAGCGACGCACCTTCGAATCCACCCGGTCCATTTGTAGTGGTGAGTCTTGGGCGTATCGTCCCACCGCCGGACGTCAGGACAATTCCCGTGACGAGCAGATAAACAATAGCGCCGGCGATGATGATTCCGCGTTGGAACATGGCTCAATTCCTTGACGCGGGCCATCATACGGATGGCGCGGGGGTTGGCAAAGGTTGCCTACGCCTGTCGCCTACATCGGCCGTGAAATTACGAATTTCGCGATCATGTCCAAAACCTGCCGCGGTTCACCTTCGGGCAATCCATTGAGCGATGCCCGGGCCTGATCCACATAATGCTGCGCGCGCTCCCTTGCGTAAGGGAGTGATTTGGAGGGAGTTATCAGATTCCGGATTTTTTCCACCTTGTCAGGTTCTCGAGTTTCAAGCAGGCTTCGCAGCAGCAGTCGGTGCTCCTTCGGGGCGGTACGGAGAAAGTGGATCATGGGTAAGGTGAGCTTCACTTTTTCGATGTCGATGCCGAGGGTTTTGCCTACCGCGCGCGCGTCGCCGACGATGTCGAGAATGTCATCTTGAATCTGGAAGGCAATCCCTAGCGAGCGGCCATAGACATTGGCCTGTTGAACCAACTCAGGGCTGGCGTTGGACATCTTTGCACCGAGTGTGCAGCAGGCGGATGTCAGGCTGGCAGTCTTCCGACTGATGATGGTGAGGTACGTATCCTCATCAAGCTCCAGGTTATTTCGATTTTCCAGTTGGAGTAGTTCTCCTTCGCAGAGTTCATTTGTCGTTCGGCCGATGACACGAGAGGCGTACTGCGAGTCGAGACTGGAGCAGAGGTGAAAGCTGTGGCTGATGAGATAATCACCGAGCAGAACAGCCGATTCGTTGCCACGCAAATGATTGAGCGTGGCACCCTTGCGACGAAGTTCGGCTTCATCCAGCACATCATCATGCACGAGCGTTGACATGTGGATCATCTCGACGACGGTGGCAATAGCCGTGTGTGCCTCCGTTAGTTCGCCGCACGCTTTTCCCCACAGAAGCACGAGCGACGGGCGGAGCATCTTCCCCCGAAATCGGCTGACGTGCTTTACGAGCACATTCACGCACGCCAGATCGGATCGCAATTCCTGCGAAAACATTTGATCGACGGCGGTCATTTCAGAGCCGATACAATCCGTTAATGCAGATAACCCGATGGACATATTTACTCCATACCCGAGCCGGCTTGATGGATCATGGCTCGGGGACGGCGGATTATAGAAACAGTGCGGGGGACGTGCGAATCCTTACCATAAGTTTCGAAAAGATTGAAAACCGGCGCACAGGTCGTCGTGGCTGATATCTTCAAGACAGGTCGTTTTCTTCTCGAAAAGTCCTTAGAATAAAGGAATGAATGTGGTTTACCTTGATAGCAATGCGACGACGAAACCGGCGGCGGAAGTGGTGGCGGCGATGATGCCGATGTACGAAGAATTCTACGGAAATCCTTCGAGTGTTCATCGTTTTGGGCAGCGCGCGCGGCAGGCCATTGACGAGGCACGCGCGGCCTTGGCGGATTTGGTCGGTTGTTCCCCGACGGAACTTTCGTTTACGGGCGGTGGGACAGAGGCGGTCAACACGGCGATTCGCGGCATACTCGCTACGCGTGCGCCTCGGAAACAGATTATCGTCAGTGCCGTCGAGCATTCTGCCACCAGAGAGTTATGCCAGCAATTGGCCCGCGAAGGAGCCGAAATCATAACGCTGGAGGTCGATCTTGAAGGTCAACTCAATTTCGAAGAACTGGCGGCACGCATTACCGATGACACGGCGCTGGTCTCGCTGATGTGGGCGAACAACGAAACCGGTGTTTTGTTTCCCGTACGCGAGATCGCCGCGATTTGCCGGGAAAAAAAGGTGCCTTTTCACTGCGATGGCACACAGGCAGTCGGCAAGATCCCGGTGAATGTTCATGAGCTTGGGGTGGACGCGATGAGCTTTGCGGCCCACAAATTTCATGGCCCCAAGGGTGTGGGAAGTCTTTATATAAGGCGCGGTCTGCGGGTGCGGCCACTCATTATCGGAGGGCCGCAGGAACACGGACGGCGGGGCGGAACGGAAAATGTCCCCGGGATCGTCGGCTTGGGAAAGGCAGCGGAACTGGCGAAAAAAGCATTGCCGGAAATGGAACGAGTCCGTGCCATGCGCGATCGACTTGAGCAGTCTGTTCTTAAGGCCATCCCAGACGCAGTGGTCAATGGCTCCGTCAAAAACCGATTGCCGAACACGACCAGTCTCAGTTTTCCTCGCTTGGAAGCCGAGGCGATCTTGCTGTTGCTGAGTGAGCAAGGAATTTGCGCCTCCGCCGGCGCGGCATGCAGCAGCGGAAGCCTTGAACCGTCGCACGTTTTAAAGGCGATGAAAATCGATTCAAAGATTGCCCATGGTGCAATCCGTTTCAGCCTTTCTCGCTTCACGACAGAGGCGGAAATCGACAGGGCCCTTGCAGTGCTGCCCGGTGTGATTGATCGGCTGCGCGTTGTATTGCCGGTGAGTGTCTGAACTGCAAAGGCGAATGCATGGTTTCAGGATGTTGAATATTTATTCTGTTGCGATTCAGCACCCTTCTGCCGTTGCTCTTTACCTCCGAGGCGTGTAGTTTCCATGACTGAAGAGAGCGCGCATCTGTGAACCAACCGATGCCCCACAGTCCGCGCGATATGGATCGATTTCATCGGGATCGACAAAGGGTCCAGATGACGATCCGGAAGCTACGGAGGTTCCAGTGAATGCGAGTGATCCCAATTCTCCGCTTCAAGAAGGCAAGGCATCAAACCGATCCGAGGGACTTCAGGCAACTGCCGGATTGAAATCTAGTCCGCCTCATCGTGACTATCGCAGCGACAATTTCTCGCAGGATTTTCGCCGTTTTTTTTTGCGGGGGTTGGCTGCCCTGATGCCGACGCTGGTGACGCTCTGGTTACTCCTGAAGGTTTGGGAGTTTCTCTGGGGTTCGCTCGGTTTCTACATCATGCTTGGACTGCGACGTTTGGCAGCGACGACCGGCGGTCTGAGTCATGCTCCGACTTGGGTGACCCTCGGCCCGGAAGCCGGATCTGCTTCCGGCGAAGTCCCCTGGCATGTGCAGGTGACTGGAGTGGCACTTGCCGTAGTGGTCGTTTATCTGGTGGGGCTTTTGGCAGGTAATTTCCTTGGTCGAACTGCATGGCGACTGGCTGAAAGAGCGGTGATGCGCATCCCGTTAATTCGGGCGATTTACCCTGCGGTGAAGCAAGTCACGGATTTTGTTCTTGCGGAAAAGGGCAGTAAGTTTGCCAGTGCAAGGGTCGTTGCGGTCGAACCTCATTCCAAGGGAATCTGGTCCATCGGGCTGGTAACGGGTTCGGGATTGCGTCCACTGAACGAATCGCTTGGTGCTGAGATGATCACCGTGTTTGTACCTTCCAGCCCGACCGCGTTTAGCGGGTATGTGCTGGTTGTGCCAAGGGATTCGGTCATTGAACTGCCTCTTACAGTAGAACAGGCGATGCGAGTTTTGGTCAGTGGTGGCGTGATCGATCCGGAGGCAGTGAAGGAACGTTTGCCGGAGGATGGGTTAGCACACCATCCTATCACTGCGCCGGAGAAGCACGCCGTGATTTGATACGCGCGTCATCTTCGTAGAGGGTGAAATAAGCTGGAGACGATGTATTTGTGTGGACCGGAAGCCATCAAAGCCGCTAAGGAGTGGTCTACGCGAAATTTACCAATTCGAAATATTGATGCCAAACTGTCCATTTTGCAGCGGGCAATGAATCGTGTCTTCCGATATAATCCAAAGCAGTTCAAGCACCAGCTGGTTGAACAAAATAGATGTTCTCAGGGGATTAAATGAGGTTCGATGCGATCTTTGATTCGGTCGCCCGGACGTAAGGAGATGGAACGTGATCGTGACTGTAGCCTCTCGTCATATGGAAATTTCGCCTGCGATGAAAACCCACGCGGAACAGAAGGTCGGCAAACTCACGAAGTATTATGATCGAATTCAGGAGATTGAGGTCATCTTCGATGCTGGCCATGAGAAGGCAACGAAAGACAAAGTGCGGGTCGAGGTGATCGTACACGCTGAACACAAGAACATGTTTATCGCCCACCACGATGAAGGGGATGCGTATGCGTGTATGGATGCCTGTGTCGATAAGCTTGAAAGACAGTTGAGCGACCACAAGAAGAAGGTAAAAAATCGCAAGCACGACATAGGAGAAGACAAGCGGGATATGCACACGGAGCCCGCGCGCGATTGAGTTTTTAAAACTGAATTGACTGACACGATTTGCAATTTGCGGTTGAAACGTGAGAATCTGTCCGATCTGATCGCCGATTGCCACAGGCAGGCCGATCTTCTGTGAAAGGGTTCCAGGATGAAGTTGCGTGAGTTTATTGTCTCCGATGCGATTGTCGCCAATGTTCAGGCAAGCGACCGCGATGGAGCGATCCGCGAGTTAGTGACCTCGCTATCGAACGCCGGCGCTTTGCCGGCCGATGCGGTGGATGAAGTTGTCGCCGCGTTGATCAAGCGTGAACAAAATGGTTCGACCGGCTTTGGTAAAGGGGTTGCAGTCCCTCATGCCAAGCATCCCAAAGTCAAGCAGATGGCTGGGACAGTCGGTCGAAGTGAAGCCGGCATTGATTTCGCAGCGCTGGACCACCAACCCGTCTACAGCATCGTGCTGCTCCTGAGTCCGGAGAACCAACCTCAGCAGCACTTGCAGGCGATGAACATCGTCTTTAGTAATCTGCAAAAAGACATGTTCCGCAAATTCCTCCGTCAAAGCACCACCCGCGAAGCCATTGTGGATTTATTCGACGAGGCCGATCAGGGTAAGTAAAGGAAGCTGCTTCGTTGCAGGTTTCCGGTGGTTAGCAGGTCTTTGCAACCGATTGCACTGACTTCTTTTTCTGACCGCAGGGCCTGTAATCGGTCAACTCAATAAGTAATGCCGATGGTCCATCGAAAAGTAATAATCTGTAATAAACTTGGCCTCCACGCGCGACCGGCTATGCAGTTTGTGGATATTGCCAATCAATTTCAGAGCGAAGTAACCGTTCACAAAGGCGGTGACGAGCCGGGTGATGCAGACGGGAAGAGCGTCATGCAAATGATTATCCTGGCCGCCGTGGAAGGTACACCGTTGCAGATCGAGGCAAACGGTGAAGATGCCGATGCTGCGGTCCAAAAATTGGCCGAACTGGTTGAAGGCAAATTTGGTGAGGAAGACTGAATCTTATGGAGATCAAGAAAGGTATAGGTGTTTCGCCAGGAGTGGTGGTCTGCACGGCAATCGTGCTGGACGCCGAAGATCTGGTTATCCCCAAGCGCCAAGTCGATGCAACTCAAGTGCCCTTCGAAATCGATCGGTTCCACCAGGCAATTGCCAAGAGCATTTCTCAGCTAACCGACCAGCGCGAAGAAGTTTCGGCCAAATACGGCAAGGAAATCGGGGGCATTTTCGGTGTGCATCTGGGTTTGCTCGGGGACAAAACCATCGTCAACCAGGTTCTCCTGGAGATTCGCGAGCGTCACGCCACTGCTGAGTACGCCGTTTCCACCGTCATGCGCAAATACGCCAACGCCTTTCTGGCGATGGCAGACAAATACATGTCCGATCGCGTGAAGGATATTTATGACATCGAACGCCGGGTACTTCACAACCTGATCGGTCAGAAGCACGAGGGCTTGAATCACCTTACCCAGGACGTGGTAGTCATTGCCCACGACATGCTGCCGAGCCAAACCGCATCACTCGACCGGCGGCATGTGCGCGGTTTTGCCACGGATGCGGGGGGGCGCACAAGTCATACGGCAATTGTCGCCCGCGCGATGGGGATTCCGGCGGTGGTTGGATTGGGCAATATCACCTCGGAGGTAAGCGGTGGTGACACCGTCATCATCGACGGGAACCGTGGCGTGGTCATCGTCAATCCCGACGCCGATCAACTTGCCGAGCATGTCGAGTACCAGAAAAAGCTGATCATCCTCGATCGCCAACTTCAAGAACTGGCCAATCTTCCGGGAAAAACCCTCGACGGTCATGTCATCTGCATGCAGGCGAACATCGAATCGCCGGAAGATGTCACCGATGCCCTTACCAAAGGGGCTGAGGGGATCGGCCTGTATCGCACGGAGTTTCTTTATCTCACCCGCGAAACCGAACCGACCGAAGAGGACCATTACGAAGCCTACGTCGACGTGCTTCAACGCAATGGTGGTCGCCCGATGGTCATCCGAACTCTAGATCTCGGGGCGGATAAATACACACAGCAGCAGTTGCAAAACCCGGAGCGCAACCCCTTTCTGGGCGACCGCTCGATTCGCATGTGCCTGCACGATATCCCGATGTTCAAACGCCAATTGCGGGCCATCATGCGGGCCAGCGTACACGGCGACGTTCGCATCATGTTCCCGATGATCAGCACGCTGATGGAACTTAGACAGGCCCGAATGGTGCTGAACGACGTCATGGAAGATCTGGAAGACGAGGGACATCCATTTCGTCGGGAAATTCCCGTGGGGATGATGATCGAGGTGCCTTCCGCCGCGATCATGGCTGACCAATTCGCCAAGGAAGTGAATTTCTTCTCGATTGGGACCAATGACCTGGTGCAATACACCCTGGCCGTGGATCGCACCAATGAAAAAGTTGCCGGGCTCTTCTGCCCAGCACACCCGGCGGTGCTCAAATTGGTGCGTGATGTGATTCGTACCGGGCAGCGCAATAACATCTCCGTCAGCGTCTGTGGTGAAATGGCGGGCGAACCATTGTACACTCTCTTGCTGCTGGGACTCGGGCTTACAACGTTCTCGATGAATGGCCCGGATATTCCAGAGGTGAAAAAGATCATTCGTTCGACCACCTATGAGCATGCGAAGCAGGTCGCGCGAAAGGTAATGAGCTTTGATAGTGAGCGACAGGTTATGCACTTCCTCCGCGAGGAAACGCGTAAGATTATTCCAGAGGCTTTTTAACGAACAACCAATTTGTCAGTTGCCAGTTGTCAGTTGTCAGTGATCCGTTGTTGGCCGCGCGTGCGCGTCACCGGGTTCAATGACACTACAACCGACCACGGACAACTGACCACGGACAACTGACCGATGCCAAAAGAAATGCTGATTAACGTCTCCGAAGGCGAAGAATGCCGAATCGCTCTCGTCGAAGACGGCAGGCTCGAAGAACTCTACATGGAGCGTTCAAGCACCACCTCACATGTCGGAAACATTTACAAAGGCCGCATCACCAACGTCGAGGCTTCAATCCAGGCCGCCTTCGTTGACTTCGGCCTGGGTCGTAACGGTTTCCTGCACATCTCCGACCTGATGCCCACTTATTTTGGGCGAAAGGGTGAAGACATTCAGGAATCTGTCGGCCGCAAGATGGCTCGCCGTGATCGGCCACCCATCCAAAGATGCCTGCGCCGGGGCGATGAAATCATCGTCCAGATCATCAAAGAGGGTATCGGCACGAAGGGCCCAACTCTCAGCAGCTATTTGTCCATCCCCGGTCGAATTCTCGTGATGATGCCCGGCATGGCCAACAAGGGTGTCTCCAAGAAGATTGAAGATGATGAGGAACGTCGACGACTCCGTCAGATTCTGGATGGTTTACAACCCCCGAAAGATGTCGGTTTTATTATCCGCACTGCCGGCATTGGTAAAACCAAGGCGGAAATTCAGCGCGACTTCGTCTATCTGACACGCCTTTGGCAGATGATCGAAGATAAGCTTGAAAGCGGACCCGGGCCAATGGAGTTGTACACCGAAGGCGACCTCGTCTCGCGTACCGTGCGCGATGTGTACAGCCCGGATATCGAAACGATCGTCGTCGACAATGAAGATGTCGCCAAGCGCGTACGCGATGTGATCAAGCTGGCTAACCCCCGTGCAAAAAACAAGGTCGAGCTCTACCAGGATCCGATTCCCCTTTTCCACAAGTACGATATCGAAAAAGATATCGAGATGATGCACATCCGGCATGTTCCATTGCCGAGCGGTGGATCGTTGGTGATCGACTCCACCGAGGCAGTCGTCGCCATCGATATCAACAGCGGCAAATTCCGCGACCACTCCGATGCGGAGACCACTGCGTTCAAAACAGATATGGAAGCCGCCGAAGAGATCCCACGGCAATTGCGGTTGCGCGATCTGGGCGGTGTGATTATCTGCGACTTTATCGATCTGCGATACGAACGTCATCGTCGCGAGCTGGAAGAGAAACTGCACGAGAAATTCAAAAATGATCGCGCCAAAACCAAAGTGCTGCGGATGAGCGACTTCGGGATCATCGAAATGACCCGTCAGCGCATGCGGCCAAGTCTCAAGCGATCGATTTACTCCGATTGCCCTCATTGCAAAGGTGCCGGGCTGGTGAAGACTCCCGAAAGCATGAGCCTCGACGTGATGCGCCGGCTGACCATTGCCGCGCACGATGAACGCGTGGTTCGCGTTGAGCTTTCCGTGAATCCGGAAGCCGGTTTCTACCTGCAGAATCGCAAGCGCGCCGCACTGGCAAATCTGGAATATGATACGAACAAACCCGTGGTTGTCCGTACGGATCAAGCCCTTGCGTTGGATGAAGCAAAGCTTGAATTATTCGATTCCCGCGATGGGAAAGTCTATCTTCCGGAACTGGGGATGATTCCGGAACAAGGCCAGGCTCCCAAGGAACGCCCCGAACACCAGGGCAAGCCCGCCGGGGGTCGAGCAGGTCGAAATGACAATCGCGGTGGGGACCGCCGTCCGAATGCAAACCAGGGCCGCCGTCGCGAGGCAGAACCGCTGGAGGAAAAATTCAATCTCGATCGGGGCGAAGAAGCCGTCGACGAACGCGAGGAAACGCGCGAAGAGGAATCCACGCATACGACGCTGGCGGCCAAGCCCCTGCCAGCCCCGAATCCACGGGTGAATGAACGGCCAGAATCGTATTCGAACTTCACCGACAATGATGTGGATCTTGGCGACGAAGAAGACGACAAAAGCGATGAGGAGTCTTCGCCACCGACGCAGAATCTTGAGCGACAAGGTGGAAATCAAAACGAGCCTCGCCGCAATCAACGCAATGAACAGCGCCCGGATCATCGACGCGACCAGCGATCGGATCATCGCAACCCACCCCGGAATGATCAGCGAAACGAGCAGCGCCCGGATCAGCGGCCTGATTCCCGTCGCGATCAGAGCGGACCGCAACGGTCGGATGTTCGTCGCGATTCACGGCCGGACCTCCGTCCGAACCCACTCCCCGATCAACGGCAGAATCTACCCGTTGATCCACGCAACGAATCGCAGCAGGAACAACCGCGCCGTCCGATTCAGGGTCAAACGCCACGTCCGGCGCAAGGTCAACCGCCACGTCAAAATCAGGGACAACCGCAGCGCCCATCGCAACTGCAACCGCAGGGCGGTCCGCAGCGTGAAGGCGATGTTGTAAATCCACAGGGAGGAACTGAAGAGGATGGTGAAGGTCATCGTCGGCGTCGTCGCCGCCGCGGGGGCCGTGGTCGAGGCCGCAATCGCAATCGCGATGAAATGAATCAGAACGGCATGTCCGATCAACCGAATGCGCAGCAGGCGATGTTCCCCGCCGATGGCTCGCAAGACACGTCGGAATCCATGCAGGAAGGTTCTGAGGCTTCATTTGAGCAGGGTTCCGAAGCGTTCAATGACGAGTCGCGAACGGAATCGCGCGACGAATCACACCAGGAATCTTTCGCCGAAACTCGAGAGCCCCGGCGCAACGAGATCCTCACGCCCGAAGTACGTGTGACGCCTGAACCGGAGATCATTGTCCAAACGCCGGCTGTGACCGAAGAGGCAACGAAGCCGGCAAAAGGTGGCCGTCGGCGTAAGGTGGCTGCGGCTCCATCTCCAGTGCCCGCAAAGGCGAAGGGGAAAGGCAAAAAGGCCGCCGTGTCTGCCGCCAGTGAAAGCGACGAGGCTGCTGCCCCCGCTCCCAAAGCCGCGCGTCGATCGACGCGCAAGACCAAGGTTGAAACCGTCGAAACGCCGGTTCCCGAAGTCATTGTGAAGACCGGATCGACGGATCGACATCAGTTGATTCTTGAAGAATCGGACGATGAACCTTTGATTCCGTCGCCCGGTCGTCGGCCACGCACCTACCGCGACCTCGATGAGATCCCGGACGATCTGGACTAGGCTTTGATACGCTTGGAAACGTCCAAATTCTGACCCATGGAACGTCCCGCAGCATTGCTGCGGGACTTTCCATTTTGGAATTTTCGATTCTTTGCACTTAACAGCCACCGGGAACGAGGGTATTTTATTTCGGAACTTGGCGGGGTCTTCCCCGTCTAATCGGAGGGAATCAAAGCGCAAATTGCAGGATTGGCGTACGTTCTTTGAAATGGACCCGCTATGAGTGCGTGAAGGAGTTGAAGATGACAAAGTATGCGATGCTTGTAGTGGGTGTTTGTCTCGGACTCGCGGGAGGTCTCGCTCCGCTCAAGGCCGATGTTGCTGCCGTTGGAAATGGCCGTCTGCCGTCTGCGGTCGGCGGTGTCAAAAAACCAGATCCCAAATCGCTTGAAGCCCTCTTGAAACAGGGTCGTGATGCGCTGGCGGCCGGCGAATATAAAGCCGCGCGCGACGCGTATCAGGATGTGGCTGCCATCGATACGCGAAATGTCGAAGCACTCCATGGGCAAGGTGTTGCGTACATGTTTCTCGGTGATTTTATCCACGCGCTCCCACCCATGGAGAAAGCGCTGGTCGCCAATCCGTCAACCAACCGCGCCTTGGTCTTGAATATGGCCGTCTGCCAGATCGGACAGCCGGGAAGTAAAAATGCCATGAGGGCCGCCGCGGTCATCATGGATTATCTTGTGGCCCATCCCGGGCAGCTTGATGAACCGCTGCTCAATGCGATGGCAACTGCGCTCTATATCGCCGACGACCAGGCCAAAAAAGGCCGCAAATTTCAAGACTGCGAAGCGTTTTACAAAACGTACAATCAAAAGCTGGAAGCCGCTAAACCTGGCATGAAGCGGTGGGGCGTGCAATGGCTCAATGCCCGAACCGTTGACGAGCGCACGGCCAGCAATGTCGCCAGCGAAAAACAGTTGGCGGCATTGTCCAGAGAAATAGATGCGATCGACGGAAAACTCGTTGACGCAAACCGCACTCTGGAAAAGCAGAAGGATCTGGTTCGTCGTGGATTCATGACCCAATATGAGTTGTCGGATAGTTTGCAGGCGGTGAAATTTCTCACCGAGCAACAGGCCACGAAACAAAAAGATTACGAGGAGGCTGTTGCCAAAATCCAGCGACCCACCTTTCCAAAAGTAATGACGCTCGTCGCGATGGATGAACTGACACCCCCACCGGTCGCCGCGAATGTAACCATAGCCAATGACACGCCTGCCAGCCAGTTGGTGATGCCCACCAAGGTCCGCCGAACGAATTCCAGCGAAAAGCCCGTCGCTACCAAGACTGAAATCAAAACGGAGATGCCCAAGGTTGAAGAATCAATCATTTCGGTGAGTGCGCAGACCGCAGCGCATCGCAAAGTAAGGATCGTTTCCTATTCCGCGGCATTTCCGATTTCGGAAAACTTGATTCTCACCGCCGCCGCGCCGCTCGATGGCGCCACGGAAATTGAATTGCAGACTGCCGACGGAACACCGGTCAAGGCCGAAATCGTTCGCGCGGACGTAGCTTCCGGACTGGCATTGCTTCGGGTCTCCGACAAAAAGCTGATCCCAATGGTTTTCGCACCAACTTTTAGCGGTGGCGCGATTCAATGTGCGGCCTATCCGACGGTCAATATTTTTAATCCACTGGCGGAATCCCTCCCCGGCACGGCCAAATCTCCCGCTGGTGAATGGCGCGTCACCTTGTCGCGACATCCAAGATTAGGCGGATCTCCGCTCCTATCCGGCAATAAAATCGTGGGGATGGAGTTGGCCTCCCGCGAAACTGACCCGGCACAGATCCCTGCGGTCACACTTGATGCGATCAAGAAGTTTCTTGGATCGGATCTACCTACGACCTCCGTCGGTGGGCCGGAACCCTGCGCCGTCATGCTCCAGGTAATGGCCACGCGTGAGAGTTCGGGAAGTTAGATTTTCTCCCTCTCCCGGTACTCCGTGGGAGGGCTTGTAGCATTATTTAGCCGGGTCGCTTGCGACCCGTGTCAGCGGGATTCGCACGGAAGAAAGGAAACTGCGTATGTTCCGATGGAAACGAACCGCGTTGGTTGCCTTGGCGACATTGCGGGTAACGCTGCTCTCAGCCGACACGCTCATTTTGCAGGATGGACGCACCTTCAAGGGTGAAGTTTCCCAGAATGATTCCGGCAACTATGTCGTGAAGACCAAAGCCGGACAGGTCACGTTCTCATCGTTGGATGTGGCGAAATGGGAAAAAGGGAACGCATCAGAAACTCCGCCTTCCGTGAAACCACCGATTGTAGCGCACTCTGGCGCACCCGGGGTAAAGGTTGATCCGGCCGCCGTAACCGCCCGTGCAACCAAACTAATTGACCAGGGATACGCTGCCCTGCAAGCGGCTGACGCGCAGGCGGCGCTCGAAAACCTGCTCGATGCCAAATCACTCTGGGATCGCCATCAGATCCGCATGGATCCAAGCAATCCCCCACAATACGCCTGTTTGAACGGCTTGGGAATCGCGTATCTGGCGCTCGGGCGATACGAGAAAGCCAATGAACCTCTCGATCGTGCCTATGCATCTTCACTTCGTGAACGCAGTCTGATCATCAATCGCGCGATTCTGGATCTTGTTCAGAAAACCAACGTCACCCGCGGTTTAAAAGAGTTGAAGGATTATCTATCCAAACAACCCGCGAGTGATGAAGTGGCATTGAACGTGATGGGTGCTGGACTCGGAATATCCGGGATGGAAGAGCGTTTCTCGCAGGCAACGTATTACCAGTCTGTCGTTTCGCTTTATGAATCAAAGAATAATCAATTGGAGGCCACGCATTCCGGCGAGGGACGATGGGGCGCGGAGTGGATTTCACTGGATCAGGTGAAAAAAAAGAAAGCCGCGGAGAAGGATGGATTCACTAAATATCAGGAAGCAATAGAAGCAGAGCGTGCGGCCCAGACTTTAGTTCGTAACAAACAGGCAAATGCCGATGCGATTTTGGCGACGCATGCTCCAGCAGCGCAGGTGAATGCCGAGTTGGAAGCCGCGCATCAGAAATTAAAAGCGAGTGAACTGCGGCATCATGAGGCTTGGAAAGCGATCCCGCGTCCGGAGTGGCCCAAAACTGTCCCACCCGTTTTGCCGCAGTCGTATGGCGGGCTTGCATACGGAACTCCCATTTCCGCGCAGATTGCAGTGGCGATCGCTGCACCCCAAATCGTGCCGCCTTCCACCCCCAAGCATAACACGGTCGATAAAATCATCACCGCCATGCCTCCATTGGTTACGACCAACACATCGCCCACCCCACAGTCGCCTACAGAAAGATCAACTCAGCGAATTGTGTCTCGGTCCGCTGTTGCCGTGCCGGTCGGGCCGGATTTATTAGTAACCGCCGCTGCGCCAATCGACGGTGCAACCGTATTTCAGTTGGAGAATGTCAGCGGTGATACTTTCAAAGGTGAACTCGTCCGCCGCGATGCGGAAACTGGTTTGGCACTCATTCGTGTTACCGGAAAGCGACTGACCTATTTGAACTTGGCGACCGGTTTCGCAGGCGGCGATGTCACTTGCTGGGGTTTCCCGGAAGTCTCGATTTTCAATCCCATCGCGGATTCAATTGGAGGCTCCACCACCGCTCCCAAAGCCGCTGGCTGGACCGTGATGCTGCGCCGCCATCCGCGACTCATGGGTGCCGCCATTCTCGACGGCAAAGGCGCGCTTATCGGCATCACGATCGGCGATCGTGAAATCCCCGCATCCCGGATGTCGGCGGTCACGCTCGAACAGCTTCGAGCCTTCCTCGGTGCCGATGCTCCGCAGACGGCTTGTTCCTCGCCAAATCCAAGCGGTGTGATGCAACTGACCGCCTCACGCGAAGTACAGTAGTCCTGATAAATGATCGATCGGAATGACGGCCCGTCGAATTTCGTAACTTCCGCACTGAGCTTGGGAAAAAAATGGTGCATGGGCGTCTCAGCCGTGCTTTCTTAGGAAGAAAACGCGGGCGAGACGCCCACGCCACCTAAAAATTCCCACGCTCAATGTGGACCCTACATACATCGCGCACGGTCAATTACAGAAATTGGCTCAATGAATTAAACCGCTTCTCGATCTTTTCCTTAAGCACCTGATGCCCGGGTTTATACTCGTTCCCGGATTTGGCAATCGCGACAAACAGCTTGACCATGTTCTTCCAATCGTTCACGTCGATATATTCCGGACCGATTTTCTTTTTCTCCCGATCCATGTTGTGGTAGTTGCCCAGCGGAACGCAGATGGAGCCGGCGGTGAAGCCATACACATCGTAGACCGTCGCCTCGCAAGTTCCGCCGGGCATCAGCGCGCGTTGAAATTTGAACGCTTTATCCTTTTTGGCAAGCGTGCTGGCCACTTCCGTGATGAAGTAACTGAGCGATGAATTAAATACGCTCGTGCGATCTCCAATTCGGATGATGCAGCCATCGCCTTGCCTGGCGTAAGGCTGCATCGCCGAGCATTCAATCGCTATCACGCGGTCACTCTTTCGCAACAACTCCTGATGCAACGAAGCAGCAATCGCCCCGATAAATCCTTCTTCCTCCGCGCGCGTCAGCAGCACCGCAACGTTGGTCGCCGGCGGTTTTCGCCACAACTGATCCAACATCTCCAACGCTCCAGCCATGCCCGCCAAATCATCGATCGCACGGCTATAAAACTTCCCACCCTTTACGCGGCCTTCTCCCTGATCGAACATCCCCGCGGATTTCGGTCGAACGGCAGATTTTACTTTGAGGATCGCCCGCTCCGCCCGGAGAGACTTTTTCTCGGCCTTCACCTCGGTGACGACTCCCGCAATCTCTCGATCGCCGTCAAAGAACCGAACTTTCTGTCCTTCCACGAACTCGGCCAACACCCACCCCCGAAAAGTGGCTTGCAGCGTTTGGGCATCAAGCATCTTGTCCGCCACAAAACCGGGATGATCCATGTGCGCCGTGAACACCCAACGCGGTTCATTTCGTTTTTTGCCGGGCAGTTCCAGCAACAGGTTGCCGAAGCGATCTTCAGTGATTTTGAGCTTGCGTTCCTTGGCGAACTGCCGCGCATATTGAATAACGCGGTCTTCAACGAATGGCGCAGTCGGCAGCGAACAGACTTCGTGGAGGATCGTCATAAATTCCCTCCTCTTAAAAAATACTCCATCAATTCATGTCCCTGCTCAATCTGCAGATCACTCGCCGCCGCATTCTTTTCGTTATACGGCTTCTGAATCAAACTCCGCACGCGCGTCCCAGCCATACAAAAAGGAGTTGGGGCGTAGCCATGTTTTCGCGTGGCGATATTAGTCGGGTGGTCGGGCAGCACCATGATGCGCCATTCCGGGAATGTCCGAATCTTCTCCAAGACCGGGCCGACGACATATTTGTCGATGTGCTCGATTGCCTCGACCTTGGTCTTCCAGTCGGCCTGGTGCGATGCTTCATCCGGGGCTTCAATGTGTGAGAACACCAGATCATATCGATCGAGCGCGGCAGCAGTGGCGATGCCTTGACCGACATAATTGGTATCGTGAAAGCTGGTCATGCCTTCGACTTCAAGGACATCCCAACCGATCAGATTCGCCAGGCCGCGAAGCAGATCGACGCCCGTAATCATCGCGGCTGTTTGCACGCCGAACCAGTCATAAAAATTGGGCAGGCTGGGAGCATGGCCCTGTCCCCAGAGCCAGACATTAGTCGCCGGATTGTACCCGGTCTGGCGGCGTGCTTCGTTGACGGGATGATGCTCAAAGAGCTCAAACGATCGCGCGATGATGTCGCGCAGCACACCCGCACCCTTGCCTTTGGGGAGCCATTTGTCGGCGACTTCTTCGGGAATCTCATGCGGTGGTTTGGTCTGCACGTCAAACTCTTCGTGCCCGCGATACACCATCAAATTGCGATAGCTGACGCCCATGTGGAATTCAAAATCCCGCAACTTGAGCGATCGGGAAAGATCACCGATCAGTTGCTGTGCTTCGGCATTGGTGATTCCCCCGGCGGAGTGATCTTTCATAATGCCGTCGACCACCGTCACCAGATTGCAGCGAAACACCCAATCGGTCGCCGACAACGGAATATGTTGCGCGGCCGCTTCCAGCGGCGCGCGCCCGGTGTGATAGATCGCCGGGTCATAGCCAAGCAAACACATCGTCGCCACATCGCTACCGCTTTCAAAACCATCCGGCACGGTGCGAGCGGTCCCCTGGCGGCCTTCCATCGCGATGCGATCCATGTTCGGCGTATCGGCCGCCTCGAGCGGTGTTTTACCACCAAGTTCGGCAAGCGGTTCATCGGCGGCACCGTCGGGAATGATGATGGCGTATTTCGCGGTCGTATTCGTGGAACTCATGAAGTCCAAATTTAGCGTTTCTCTCGTTTCGATGCACGCGGTGGATTTATGAAAACGGTGGCAGCCATTTTTTCCGCTCCCGTCTTCGCCCCGAAGAGGCGAAGAAACGTGTTCATCGCTTGCCAGAATCGCACGGGTTTCGGAGTGCCGCGACCCGTGACACTCGATCCGACGTTGCCCTAATCTCCATGCACGACAAAGCAGGAGGCACTTTTGCCGCTCGCTACCGAATCACCCAATAGTCTCAAAGTAATTTTGCTTCTTCCATTCCCCCCGTTAATTAAAGCTGATATTGTCACCTTGTCGGGCGTTGGCTTTAAAACAAGTCGATTGACAGCCTTCGGTTAAGGATATTGTTCGATAGAGGGTACGACTTGGGATACGCACATCCCATTCGTATTCAGGTTTGCCTATGAATTTGGCGTCTCCCACATCCCTCTACCTCGCGCGCAAGCTGCTCGCCTTGGAGGAGAATGGCCGAAAAAGTCGTGGAAATGCCGCAGAGGCACATGCCGACAGTAGCCTCATCGACACCACCTCGCGCGTCTGTCAGAAACTGCAACGCATCTTAACGGCCTTTGCCGGGTCCGCAGGCTTTCGGTCACTTCTGACGCGGGCGCTCAGCCTTGCCAAGGTGCAGGAACCGTTGCTTGCGGGAGTTTCCGTTCTGAAAGATGGTGCTCTTACAGGCTTCCAAACGCTTCCAGCCCCAACCCTCAAGGCACTGAAAAAGGCACCGAAAACCAGTTCACCCGGCCAGCTTCTTATCGCCCACCTTCTGGACCTTCTCGTCACTTTCATCGGTGAGCCGTTAATGCTTCAACTCGTCCGAAGCGCCTGGCCAGATGCTTCGCCCCGCGAAATAAGTACAAGGATCGAGGAATCGCAATGAGCAGTCGTACCAAAGTTATCCTTCGCAAGGTCAAAACTGGCGTCCCCGGCCTTGATGAAGTTCTCGGCGGAGGGCTCCCCGAGTTCTCCTTCTACATCATCGCCGGATCCCCCGGATGCGGCAAGACCACCCTGGCCCACCAGTTCATGTTCGCCAACGCAACCTCCGCCAAGCCCGCGATCTATTTCACGGTGCTCGGCGAGCCAGCGATCAAGATGCTCCGCTACCAGCAGCAGTACAGCTTCTTCGACCAGTCCAAGCTCAACACGGCCATCCGCTTTGTCAACCTCAGCGAGTTGGTGCTGGAAAAGGATCTGGGCGCGGTGCTGGATGAGATTGTCCGGCAGGTCGAGGCCATCGGGCCGGCAATCGTCGTGGTCGACTCGTTCCGCAGCGTGGTGCGCAAGATCCAGGGTGAGCCTGGGGGCAGCGAGGTGCAGTTGCAGGGATTCGTTCAGCGCCTGGCCCTGCATTTGACCAGTTGGCAGGCGACCACGTTCCTGATCGGCGAGTACGCCGAGGTGGAGATCCGCGACAACCCGGTCTTTACCGTCGCCGATGGGCTCTTCTGGCTCTATCAGTCCGTCGATCGCTCGTCCATCGTCCGCAAGATGCAGGTCATGAAGCTCCGCGGGCAGGAATCCGTCCCCGGCCTGCACACCTTCCGTATCACCGACCAGGGTCTGCAGATTTTCCCGCGGACCTACGGCCTGACCACGACCGTCCAGAAAAAGAAAGGCACGCGCCGGCTTTCCACCGGTGTCCCCGAGTTGGACAAAATGCTTGGCGGGGGCATCCCCTCGGGGCACAGCATGCTCATCGGCGGCCCCTCGGGCGCGGGCAAGTCGATCCTGGGGAGCCACTTCATCGCCGAGGGGATCAAAAACAACGAGCCGGGAATCGTCGCCGTCTTCGAGGAGTTGCCCGATGAGTACGCGGCTCGCTCCGCCAAACTCGGCATGAGCTTGGACGCCGCCCGCAAGAAGGGCTTGCTCGACATCATCTACCTGCGGCCGCTGGATCTCTCGGTGGATGAGACGGTGCACGAGGTCGTCGCCGCCGTGCATCGCCTCAAGGCCAAGCGGCTGGTGATCGACTCGCTCGTCGGCTTCGAGATGGCCCTGGCCCCCGGCTTCCGAACCGACTTCCGCGAATCGCTCTACCGCATGATCGCCGCCCTCACCCGACTAGGCGTGACGATCATCTCGACCGTCCAGGTCGAGGAGGATTTCACCTCGATGGGTCTCTCCAACTATTCGATCTCGTTCCTCTCCGATGACATCATCCGCCTCCGCTACGTCTCCCTGGACGGCCAACTCCGCCGCATGATGATGGTGGTCAAGATGCGCAGCGGTAAGCACTCCATCGACATGCGCGAGTACACCGTCACCAATAAGGGGATCGTCATCGGCAATCGCCTGCGCGGCTACCGCGGACTGACCACGGGTATCCCCGGGCCATGGGACCGGGGGCTGGCGAGCATCGCGGATTCAATGGAAGAGTTAGTGTAGGTTCTAAATGGATCACGGCATGGAAGCGACACAGTACCCTATCGTTCGCGAGCATCCCCCGGAGTTCCCGCAACTTTGTTGGTTCCTGGCCGAGCGCTCCCCCCAGCCGATGGTCGCGGTCGAGGGCCTGACTCACATCGTGCGCTATGCCAACCCGGCGTTTCGTCGGCTTCTGGGGAAAGAGGAACAGCATCTGATCGGGCGATGCTTCGCAGAGGCGGTGCCCGAGGGGATGGCGAACGGCTGCGCCCCGCTACTGGACCGCGTCTTCGCCACCGGCACGCCCGAGTTGCTGCCCGAGCAGGAGCACCGCCCGCGTGATGTGCCGGTAGACACAGAGCGCGAGGCACCGCCCACCCACTGGTCGTACTCAGTGTGGGCGATTCTGGGGCCCGTGGGGGTCGCGGTAGAAAGACCCATTGGGGTGATGATCCAGGTGACCGACGCAACCGAGGTCGCCCGCTTCCGTAAAGCAACGGCAGCGATCAACGAGGCGCTGCTGGTGTCGGGGGTTCGCCAGCACGAACTCGCTGAAGCAGCGGAGAAGTTGAACGCACAACTTCACACACAATTCGCCGAACGCCAGCGGATGGAAGTCGCGTTGCGGTTGAGTGAAGAAAGATTTCGCGGCATGATCGAAAGCAGCCACGATTGCATCAAGGAACTGGATCTGGAAGGACGAGTCCTCTCCATGAATCACTCCGGCCGATGCATGATGGAAATTGACGATCTGACTTCAGTTCTGAATACGCCGTGGCCGGATTTCTGGAATGGCGCTTACCACGACGCCGCACGCCAGGCGATCGCGAGGGCGCGGGCGGGCGGCGTCGGTGCGTTCGAAGGCTTTTACTCCACCGCCAAGGGGAAGCTTACCTGGTGGAGCTCGGTTGTGACGCCCATCGTCAATTCGTCGGGCGCGCCCGGGCGGCTGATGGTCGTCTCGCGCGACATCACCGACCGCAAACGGGCCGACGAGGCGCTGCGCCTAAGCAACGAGCAGTACCGCAACCTGTTCCAGTCGGTGCCGGCGGCGGTGTTCAGTTGTGACAAAGAGGGTGTGGTGCAGGATTACAACCGGCGCGCCGAAGAGTATTGGGGCCGCGCGCCCAAGCGCGGCGATCCCGCCGAGCGCTACTGCGGTTCGTTCAAGCTCTATCTTCCCGATGGCATCCATCTGCCGCACGAGCAAAGCCCGATAGTGGACGTGCTGCGTGATGGGCAGCCGCGCGAGAATCTCGAAGTGGTGATCGAGCGGCCGGATGGCTCGCGCCTGCCGGTGCTGGTTAATTTCTTCCCGCTCACCGGCGTGGACGGAGAAGTTGTCGGGGCCATCACCTGCTTCAGCGACACCACGCAAATGAAGCGCTTCGAGCGCGAGCGCGAAGCGCTGCTGGCCAACGAGCAGGTGCTCCGCAGCGAGGCCGAAGCCGCCAACCGCTCCAAGGATCTGTTTCTCGCCACCCTCAGCCATGAGTTACGCACTCCGCTCAACGCCATCGTCGGTTGGATGAGCATTCTCCGGATGAAAGGGCGAACCGAAGAAGATTTGATCGAAGGGCTGGACGTCATTGACCGCAATACCAGAGTGCAGGTGCAGCTGATCGACGATGTGCTGGATATCGCCCGAATCATCTCTGGCAAACTACGGCTCGAAATACAATCGTGCGATCTTACGAAAGTCGTCAAAGAGGGCATTGATGTGGTGCGCGCTGCGGCAGAGGCGAAAAATATTACCCTTAAAGCAGTGCTGGACCCGGCCGCCGATCCTGCCTTCTGCGATCCCGTGCGGATGCAGCAGGTCGTATGGAATATTCTGGCCAACGCCATCAAATTCACTCCACCGGGCGGCAACGTGAGCATTTGGCTGAAGCGCGAGCCGAACGCCATCCAAATCCTGATCGCGGACTCCGGCCAGGGAATGTCGGCTGAACTTCTACCCTACATCTTCGACCGCTTCCATCAGGCCGACAGCAGTACTCGACGGAAATTTGGAGGACTCGGACTCGGCCTGTCCATCGTCAAACAACTCCTCGAAATGCACGGTGGCACCGTCGAAGCGCACAGCGCCGGTGAAGGGCACGGCTCCACTTTCACCCTTCTTCTCCCGTTCCGCTCTGTTCGCGCCCCGGCGTCGATCGATGACCCTCCAGAGGTGTTGCCCCCGACAAATACGGCTGCGGCAGACGTTCACAAAACGAAATCCGCAGCCACCTCCTTCGTGCGCCTCGACGGGTTGGTCGTGTTGGTCGTAGACGATGAGATCGATGTGCGGCGTATTCTCACCAAAGTGCTCGGAGACGCTGGCGCGAAGGTCACGGTGGCAGGCAATGTCGCCGAAGCAATGGCGGCGCTGCAGCGGGGCGGACCCAATCCGCATCCCCATATTCTGGTCAGCGATATCGGCATGCCCAACGAAGACGGTTTCGATTTGATCCGGAAAGTGCGTCAAGGGGGATACACGGCCCACGACCTGCCGGCGGTGGCGCTTACCGCGTTTGCCACCCAGGAAGACCGCCGTCAGACTTTGCTGGCCGGCTTCCAGGTCCATGTGTCAAAGCCCGTCGATCTACATGAATTGACAACCGCCATCGCCCGGCTCACTGGACGCACGACACGATAGCCGACGAATCAAATTGAACGATTGTTTCGATGCACACGGAAGATTTCCAGAGCCCTTGCTCAAAAAAATGACGGTTGGTGTCGTCTACAAAGAGTGAGACGAATTTCAAGCCATCCGAACAGGTCTCCCCGGCGAGAACGCTTCGATCCTGCGCCCTTCAATCCGGCAAAAACCTTGAACTGCCGCACAATTTCAGAATTCCTTTGCATTCCCCGCCGTACCCTGTTACGTTTCATGTGCAAGCTCGACCAGTCCAACTCCGAGAAGGGCTCGTTGGCGCGGCTCAAATCAATTTGTTTACCACGGTCTTTACGGCCGACATTCAATCACTTGTCAATTAATATCTGCTGCGGCACCAGCGCGGTTCGTCCACGTTCCAATGATGGTGGAAGGTAGTTCATGCGAAATTCGACAGACTCGAAATTGGCCCAACTTCTCGCGCCCCGATCCAAATCGCGCCGCGCGCGATTTGCCGCCGTAATCGAAGCGCTCGAACCGCGCCGATTGCTCAGTGCCGGGCAGCTTGATCCAACATTCGGCATCGGGGGAAAGCTGACCGACCCCGCGCACCCTGGCGCAAGCTCGGTCGCCGTACAGATTGACGGCAAGGTGGTCGAGGCCGGATTGGCGAACTACGGTGGGCAAGCCGTCTTGAGCCTCGCCCGCTTCAACGCCAATGGCACACCTGATTTGACCTTCGGCTACTTGGGTGGCCTCACCCAAATCCTCGGCACCCAGGGACAGGTCGGCGATCTGGCGATCCAGCCGGACGGAAAAATCCTCGTGAACGTCAGCACGTCCCCTCAGTCGTTCGTTGAGCGATTCCTTTCCAACGGTCAGATCGACCCGAGCTTTGGAACCGGCGGAAAGACTTCCAGCACCGCCGTCGCATATAGCCCTCATTTCGCGCTCCAGGCGGACGGCAAGATCGATTTGGCCGGCGGCGCGTCTAATGTCGGGCCAGCGGATAACGCAACCGGCACCATCACGGTCACGCGCTTCAATCCCGATGGATCGTTGGACACCGGTTTCGGCATTGGCGGCACCGCATCGACCGCCGTCGGTGGCATCCCGGCGATCAATGGTATTGCAATCCAAGCTGATGGAACCATCATCGTTGTCGGAAGTGCGACTCAGCCCGTGGCCATCCCGTCGCCCGTCGCGGTCCGCTTCACCTCCAGCGGCGGGGCGGCTCCCGGATTTGGCGGCGGAATCGCGGCCTACTCGGCCGTGGCAACGCAAGGCAACAAAGACATCGTGTTTTCACAGTTAAGCAACGCCCTCGAGCGTCACAATCCCGATGGCTCGCTCGACGCGACCTTCAATTCCATTCCCAATCCGTCAAACTCCATCAACAAGCTCCTCGTTCAACCCGATGGAAAAATTCTTGCCAGCGCCACGCGAACGTACGGCCCTCCGAACTACTTCGGTGAATTCGTCGTCGAACGATTTAACGCCGACGGAACGCCCGACACCACATTCGGCACCGGCGGAAGCGTCATCACTGATTTGAGTGACTACGGATTGGCCGCCTCGATTGCCTTGGCCCCCGGCGGCGGGATCGCGGAAGCCGGTGGCACGGCTCATCAGCTTGATATCGTCCGCTACACCGGTGATGGCGGAATTATCGTCACCACCGGCGCTTCCATCAGCGGCACTCTCTACAACGACGCCAACGGCAACGGCCAGCGCGATCCCGGCGAAGCCCCCATCGCCGGCCGTCAGGTCTATCTCGATCTCAACGGCATCGGTGTCTTTGCGACCGGCGACCCCATCTCCACTACCGACGCCGCCGGTCACTATTCGTTCCTCAATCTTCCGCCGAAGAACTACCTTGTCCGCCTCGTCCCGCAGTCGGGCGCGATCGTCACCATGCCGTTGTTCGGCGGTAAATATTTCGTCCAACTCGCAGCCAACCAGACCGTCACCGGCGATGATTTCGGCACGCAAGCCATCGGCTCCCCCAACTTCCCGCTGGCCGGTGGGCAACTGCTTGCCTTCAGGTCAGCCAATACGGTCAACAGCCTCACTCGATACAACGCGGATGGCTCTACCGATGTCTCGTTCGGCGTATACGGCGTTGTCATCCTGCCAAACAATGTCCTCGGCGTCCCGAGCAATGCCCTCTCGCGACCCAACGGCCAAATCGTCATCACCTACCCGACGCTGACCGTCACCCTCAGCGTCACCGGCGCAATCGTATCGATCGTCCCCATTTCCGGCAGCACGATCAGCGGGCAGGTCTACAACGACGCCAACGACAACCACGTTCGCGACCCCGGCGAAGTTCCCGTGGCCGGCCGTCAGGTCTACCTCGACATCCCCGGCATCGACACCTTCGTCGCCGGCGATCCCGTCGCCCTTACCAACGCCGACGGAATCTATTCCTTCGGTGGCCTTTCCGCCGGAAACTACCTCGTGCGCCTCGTCCCCGTCCCCGGACAGGTCGTCACTTCCCCCATCTTCGGCGGCAAATACTTCGTCCAACTCGGAGCCAACCAAACCGTTAGCGGCGACGACTTCGGCACCTTGGCCGTTGGGTCAGGCACCCAACTCAAGCTGCCCAATGGCCAGCTTCTGTTCGCCAATCCCGCTAACAATCCCTTCACCGTGACCCGCTACAATCCCGACGGCTCCATCGACACCACCTACGGCACGCTCGGCACCACGATCCTCGGCGCATCGCGCTTCGGTGGTATCACCCAGCTTCTTCTCCGGCCCGATGGCAACGTCATCGCCCGCTCGTTCGGCGGGTCCACCTCCAGCTTCAGCACCAGACTCCAACTTCTGGATCCTACCGGCGCGATCTTGAATGATGCGTTCATCGCAAACCAATTCCAGGGACAGCAGGGCATCGACACCATCGAGGGCGACGTCGCGGTCACCGCCGACAATAAGGTCGTCGTCGCCTACCAACATGATGATCCGTCTCCGTCCCACTCCAAGTTCGTCCGCCGTTACAACGCCGATCTAACGCTCGATCAAACCTTCGGCACCAACGGCCAAGCCACCGCTACCGGCGCGCCCAACGTCCCTCTGACCCGAATGACTCCGCTGGCCGACGGCCAAATCGTCCTGAACTATGGCGGCGCGTTGTTCCTGATGACCTCCACCGGCACAGTCGATACCTTCAACGCCGTCACGCTCCTCGCCGACGGCAAGCTGCTGGTGGCCGGCCAGGTTTTCCGAAATGCCACCTTTACCCGCTACAACGCCGACGGATCGGTCGACACCACTTTCAACGGCGGAACCTTCACCACCACCTTCGCGGGCCACATCCACCAATTCATCATCCTCCCCAACGGCGCGTATGTGCTCTGGGAGCAGGGCAGCTTCGGCGCGATCAACGAAGCCGTGGAATTCATCACCAGCTTCGGCCAGAGCAAAGGCCGCCAATCGGTCGCCGTCAATACCAGCAGCAACAGCGGCAACACCACCCAGACCATCACCTCGGTCCATGCGATCAACGACGGCATCGAGGTGATCGGTGAAACGGTCCAAACTACCTACAGCTTCAGCCAGACAATCCCCAACACCGTCATCAAGACCCCAATTGAT
>JBBRMF010000010.1:0-43335 GCA_038230975.1 Tepidisphaerales bacterium | reverse complement strand
CCTTCGCCCGCATGGCGATGACTGACGAAGAAACGGTGGCACTCATTGCCGGCGGCCATTCGTTCGGCAAGACCCACGGAGCCGCTCCTACGTCGCATGTCGCACCTGAGCCCGAAGCGTCCGGCACTGAGGAGCAAGGCTTCGGCTGGAAGAACAGCTTCGGCACGGGCAAAGGCGGCGACGCGATCACCAGCGGCCTGGAAGTCACCTGGACCACCACTCCAACCCAGTGGAGCAACAACTACTTCCAGAATCTGTTCGGCTATGAATGGGAACTCACAAAAAGCCCGGCCGGTGCTCATCAGTGGAAGCCAAAGGGTGATGCCGGTGCCGGCACCGTGCCGCATGCGCACGACCCCTCGAAGCGGATCGCCCCTTCCATGCTGACCACGGACATCGCCCTGCGGGTCGACCCTGCTTACGAGAAAATTTCGCGACGCTTTTTCGAGAACCCACAACAGCTCGCGGATGCGTTCGCCCGCGCGTGGTTCAAGCTGACGCACCGCGACATGGGTCCGCGTGCGCGCTATCTCGGCCCGGATGTGCCCACTGAGGAACTCATCTGGCAAGACCCCATTCCCCCGGTCAATCACAAGCTTATTGATGACTCAGACATCGCCATGCTCAAGGCCAAAATCCTGGCGGCGGGCCTGTCCGTCTCGGAGATGGTCTCGACCGCGTGGGCGTCGGCATCCACGTTCCGCAGCTCCGACAAGCGCGGCGGCGCGAATGGTGCCCGAATTCGTCTGGCACCGCAAAAGGATTGGAAAGTCAACCAGCCTGCCCAACTGGCGAAAGTGCTGAAAACCCTGGAGGACATCCAGAAAGCTTTCAATAGCGCCCAGTCTGACGGCAAGAAGGTCTCGCTTGCCGACCTGATCGTTTTGGCCGGTTACGCAGCCGTCGAGAAAGCCGCGAAAAATGCCAATGTCAACCTGACGGTTCCATTCACTCCAGGGCGCATGGATGCCGCGCAGGAGCAAACCGATACTGCCTCCTTTGCGGTGCTCGAATCGGTCGCGGACGGTTTCCGCAACTACCAGAAGACCCAATTCTCCGTACCGGCCGAGGTTTTGCTCGTCGATAAGGCGCAATTGTTGACGCTGACCGCACCTGAAATGACGGTTCTCATCGGTGGCATGCGCGTTTTGAATGCCAACTTAGAACAGTCCCAACACGGTGTCTTTACCAAGCGGCCAGAGGTGCTGACCAACGATTTCTTCGTGAACCTGCTCGACATGGGCACGGAGTGGAAGGCGGGCTCGAAAGACACTGACGTGTTTGAAGGGCGCGATCGCGCATCCGGCGAACTCAAGTGGACCGGCACGCGCATCGATCTGGTCTTCGGTTCAAACTCTCAACTCCGGGCCCTTGCCGAAGTCTACGGAAGTGCCGACGCGCAGAAGACGTTTATCCATGACTTTGTCGCAGCCTGGAACAAAGTAATGAACCTTGATCGCTTCGATCTTGCGTAATCGCAGTTTTCAGGAGATCCCCGCATGCTGCCGGTGCGAATCCTCCCCGGGTGTGCATCCGATCGAATTTTCCCTCGTTCGCGGACTCCCCGGCGAGGTGGACAGTGTGTAGAATACTTCGCAAGGCGATCCGGGGGGCAATCCGGCCATAAATGAGTGGCTTGGGTCGTCGATTGAGAACGTTTGTATATTCATTGGAGCCTCCATGCCCACCTTTGCTTATGAAGCGATGAATTCTTCCGGTCAAGAGGTCAAAGACCTGGTGGAAGCAAATGACTCTGCCGATGCGATCGCCAAGATCCGTGGCAAAGGGTTTTTTCCCACGAAAGTTCGCGAACAGGCCGTCAAAAAGGTTGGCAAGAAGAAAAAGCAGGCGGCTGAATCGCTGGCACCCACCCGGAAGATGCCCATCTCCTTCGGGGGTGTTCCGCGTAAGCAGTTGGTCGGTTTCACGCGTCAGCTTTCGACGCTGCAGGATGCCGGCCTGCCGATTCTTCGCTCGCTGCAAATCCTGGAAGAACAACAGAAGCCCGGCCTGCTTAAGGCCGTCATCGGCGGGGTGGTCGATGAGGTGGAAGGCGGCGGCACGCTGTCCGACGCCATGAGCAAATATCCCAAGGCCTTTGACAAGCTATATGTAAACATGGTGTCAGCCGGTGAAGCGGGCGGTGTGCTGGATTTGATCCTGTCGCGCCTGGCCGACTTCATGGAAAAGGCTGCCAGGCTCAAGAAGAAGGTCATCGGTGCGATGATTTACCCGGCGGTCGTCATTACGATCGCCGTCGGTGTCGTCTCGATGATCATGATCTTCGTAATCCCCAAGTTTGAAGACATTTTTAAAGACTTTAAGGCTGAATTGCCCGGCGTGACCAAGGTGCTCCTGACGATGAGTCGTTGGTTCGCACCGCCGACCAATGGCTGGGCCTATATCATCGCCTTCCCGTTCGTCTGGAGCTTCCTGATCAAGCTGGCCAAGATGAGCGACGGTGGCCGCTACGCCGTCGACGCCGCCAAGCTCAAAATTCCGATCATGGGCGGCATCCTTAGCAAAACCTCCATCGCCCGATTTACCCGAACGCTGGGGACGCTCATCAGTGCCGGTGTGCCCATTCTCGACGCCATTAACATCACCAAAGAAACCTGCGGCAACGAAGTCTTCACCCGCGCCCTCGGCAAAGTTCACGATGCCATCCGTGAGGGTGAATCCTTCGCCGACCCGCTCCGGGCCAGCAAAATCTGCGATGCCATCGTGGTAAACATGATCGACGTCGGTGAGGAAACCGGCGACCTCGACAAGATGCTCATCAAGATCGCCGACAACTACGACAGTGACGTCGACGTGCTGGTCGGCTCGCTGATCAGCATTCTGGAACCGGTCATGGTGGTGGTGCTCGGCGTGATTGTCGGTTTTATCGTCATTGCCCTGTTCGCCCCGATGGTTACCCTGCTCAACTCGCTCTCCGGCGGTCCGGCGAAGAAGTAAAACGCAATCATCCGTTGGCGCAGGCATCGGTCCTGCACCAATGAAGATCAAACGAGGATTCACCTTATGCCAAACCCCCCTTTGCCGGTTCGCCCACATCGTCGCAGCGGCACGAACGGTTTCACGCTGATCGAACTCCTTGTCGTGATTGGAATCATCGTCGTGCTGATGGGGATTCTCATCCCCGTCGCCAGCCATGTGCGACAAACTGCCTACGCCACTTCCACGCAGTCTCAATTGTTGGTGATTCAACAGGGGATTGAAGCGTATCGACAGGTGTTTGAGGCGTATCCCGGGCCGCTGGCGGATGGGCAGCTTTTGCCGACTATGAATCCCGCGAATTTAGGTGGACTGGCGACGGGCAGCGAAAATCTGGTGCTTGGATTGGCAGGCGGGCTTCAATTAAAAGCGGGAAACATCACCTACAATTCTGCATTGGTCGGCCAAGGGCCATTCAGTTTGAATCCGTTGAAGTCCCAGCGATCGCAGGCATTTGTGGATTTGGCAGCGGCCGGACTTGATACGGTGAAAAGTAGTAGCGCGTGGGTGAACTGGAAGGATCCAGCGCATGCCAATGTTGCAAACCAGGGTTCGTATTCTGACACACCAATTCCTGAATTCGTTGACCGCTTTCCGGATGCGTTGCCGATTTTGTATATTCGTGCAAGGCTCGGTGCTACCGGCACTGTTACCGACGGGAGCACGTCTTATCCGGCAAAATTGATCCCCGCGTATGACATGCGTCAGCTATATCCGTATTCCTTCCCGAAATTGCCGAAGGGAAAACCGACGGCCACGCCTCCCAAACCCTTTGCGCTATACGCCGCCGAGTATTTCGGCACCCTCGCAGATACTTCAGTCCCGAAACAAAAAGACGGCTACCTGCTCATCAGTGCCGGACTTGATCGCAAATACGGCACACTCGACGACATCACCAGTGCCGGGAAGGTAAAATGAACCGCCATTACCAAGACTTTCGATCAGTTGATTTGCGTCGCCGGCCGGGGTTCACGCTCGTGGAACTGCTGGTGGTGATCGGGATCATCGCGTTGATTATGGGAATTGCGCTTCCGGTTTCTTTCACGGTTCGGCGAAACGCGCAGAAGGCCAAGTTCAAGCGGGATATCGAAGCGATTCAGATGGGTCTGTCAGAGTATAAAAATCAATTCGGGGAATATCCGCAGACGATTGGAAATGATTTCCCTCCGCCGGCGGTGGCGGGGACGCAAAAAGACGGCGCAACGGTTCTCTGCGAGGCATTGACGGGGATGTATTACGATCGAACCACGTCATCGCTTAAGCCTTTGACCGATCCGAAGAGTGGTCGACCTCGGTCGGCGATGATCAACGTGGAACAGTTCAATATTCGAAAAAACATTGGCGCGCCACCGCTGGTTTGCATCCGCGATTCGAGCGATCTCCCGATTTTGTACTTCCCCGCGCGAGTCCCGGCACCGGATATCACGAAGCCGAACCTGTTTGTGGCCCCCAACAGTGCCGCCGCACTATATAGCTTTAACGATTGTCCGTCGTTCGCGGGGAAGCCGTTGATTACGGATTTGCAGTATTTGTTGGGAGACGGTTCAAAGGCAACGCCTGTCGTTGCGCCGAACGGAAAGATCGACGGAAATGAAAATCCGTCCTCGACCGGACCGTATATTCTGTGGGAAGCAGGGACGGATGCTCGCTTCGGTTTCGACCCGGTAACGGGAAAGACCGACGATGTCACGAACTTCCCGATCCCTGTGCAGTACGTTCGATAGCCCGCTTGCCATACTCGGCTTCCAGACTCGAAAAAAGATAGACTTAGCAGGCGCGGTGGAATTCGCTTGCATCAGCCTCCGGCGATGCGGTATGGTTGCCTGACAGCGCATCATTTTTCTGCGGAGTATTGATATGAATCGACGCAGTCGAGGTTTTACACTCGTTGAGTTGCTCGTGGTGATGGGAATCATCGCGATCCTCATGGGCATTCTGATTCCCGTCATTTCCAAGGCTCGGCATGGGGCGAACACGATCAAGTGCATGAACAATCAACGGCAGTTGATCATGGCGTGTACGATGTTCAGCCGGGACAACGCCGGGCGTTTGCCTTACACGAGCTGGAATCACGGATCACTTCCGAACTGGTGTTATAATGATGGCATCGCGTTGAAGTTCAAACAGTCGGATGTGGAGAACGGGCAGATTTGGAAATATGTATTGAGCTATATCTCATACCATTGCCCGGAGGATCCAGGTCCTTATCCGGCGAACCATGTCGCGATCATCACGGATTACAATATGAACGGCGCTGCCAGTGATTATGGCAACTCGTCCGGGGTCGGGTTGGCGATGTTGCAGTTTCACCCGGACGACGTGCTGTTCTTTGAAGTGCCATGGAAATTTAACGGGGCGAATGACGTCACGAATTTCCCGACCGAAGGGGTTGCCATCCGACATAAACGTGGAACGGTCATCTCTCATATGGATGGCCACGCGGATGTGTTGAGCGCGGAAGAATTCAACAACTATTGCCAGGCCAAAAAAGATACGCGATATGCGGCACCGAATATACTGTGGTGTGACCCGGCGCTGGCGGACGGCGGGAAAGGCACCGCCGGGGGATTTCCCAATCCGATTCCGATTGCATACTAATTCGGTCACAGAGAAATATGCCATTTTCTCCATCGCAGTCTTCCGCCTTATCTCGATCCACGCCACGACTTCAGTCTCAGCGGCTTAAAAAAAAAGGCTACACCCTCGTCGAAATGCTCACCACGATCGCGGTGCTGGTTATTGCGATGGGGTTGATGGTCAGCCTGGCCCGCCGCGTACGGGCGCAGTCGGCGGAATCGGTGACGAAAAGCCTTCTGCGCAGCCTCGATACGCTAATGAGCCAATACTACGGCCGGTATCATCGGCTGCCGACGATCTCGCCGTTTGTGCCGCCCGGGTATACCGAAGGTCGAATCCCCGATGAGCAAACCTTGCAGCACAATGCCATTCGCAACAACCGCGAATTGCTTCATGTGCTGCGCGGTCAGGCCGATTTAACGAGCCGCGCGTTTGCGGATCTACCCATTTCGATTTACGACGAGGCCACCCTTCGCGATGCCTGGGGCACACCGATCGTCTTTCTGGCGCAGTTTCATCCCGCCATCGGAATCGCCCCGGGAAACCGCTGCTTTTTTGTCTCCGCCGGCCCGGATGGTCACTTCCTGAGCCGCGACGACAATCTCTACAGCTACGAAGGCCCGAGCCCTAAAGAATACGAAAACGAACCGTGAGGGATTCGGTTACAAATAATTCCGCGCTGTTCAAATAGTCCGGGAAAATTGGTGGCATGGGCGTCTCGCCCGTGCTTTTTTGCGGAAGAAACGCGGGCGAGACGCCCACGCCACTTAAAGCCAATCTGAAAAACGCTTGTTTTACGGTCCAACGATAACGGGGATGCTGGCGTCGAAGACGAGGAACGGGTCGCCATGTTGCGACAGGCTGGATTCGATTTGCCGCAAGGTTCTCGGGGCGATTCCTTTGAACAAAACCGCGTCTTTTCGCGTGATGGTCACCGGCTTGTCCAGATCGAGCATCGCATCGTTCAATCGAATGATCAGGGTCTTTACGTCTTCTGTGTTTTCAATCTCAATGTCCTGACCTTTTCGCTTCGCGACCGCGAGTTGACCGGCCCTGGTTGATCCGGCCGGCATCGCCAGCCAATAGAAGCTGTCGTGCGTTGTCGAACTCTGCTTCCAGACCACTTTTTCCGGGATCGGATTTCGCGTGAATCCCGCCATCCAGTCGACAGCCACCTTGTCCTCCAGATTCATCCAATGGCTTCGACCCTCGTGAAGCTGCACCAGATGCGCGTAACCCGTGGGATCGGATTGCAGCAGTGCATCCAGCTTCTGCTGCCATTCGCGGGCCACTTTATTGCGGTTGTAGCCATCGTCGAGCGCACCGACGTGGATGGTAAAACCGATGTTGCGCAGACCGAGCGGTGAAGCATCATTGGGATGGCCGGCCATCATCGCGGCAGCGGCCAACCGGTCGGCCATGCGCGGCGCGAGTTGATAAACCCCGTCGCCCCCGGCTGAATATCCCATGATGTAAATGCGGTTGGGGTTCACGTCGCCGAGCACGATCGCATCTTCAATAAGCCGGTTGTAAAGTACGTCGATGTGCGATTCATGCCAAAGGTTCCAGGTATCCGTCGGAGCGCGCGGAGCGATGTACAGGCTGTCTTTCGGTTGATACAACTTGATTTGGTTTTCCCATTGCTGATCATTGACGGCCGTGGGTGCGCCACCTCCGCCGTGCATGGAAAGGTAGAGATTCCAGCCGTCCTTTGGTTTTGTTCCGAAATGCCGATGCTTCCATTTGAGCGTGTGATTGGCGACGGTCATCGCTTCGTTTTTCCACTCGGCTTCGCGCGTGGTGTGAATCTGAGCCGTGTGATCGGCCCACAACATCGTTCGTGCCTGGTCGGCTTGAGCCTTGGACACCGGGATTTGCGCGAACGGTTGATCCTCGAGCGCCGGGCGCGCCGTCGCAGGTTGCGCGAGCCAGGTGCGAAGGGCTTCAATCGGTGTTGCGCCCGCGCTCGTTGCTTCAAGGGCTTGCGCGGGAACGAATGGCGCGATGAGCATGAAGCTGAGCGATAGCAGAAGAACTCGGTGGGTGATGGGATGTGACATAGTTTGCAGAACTCTAAACCGAAGGCGATGAATGCTCAACTGAATGGATGGTTGTGCTAGTGCTTTGAAACGTTTAAGAGTTAGGGTTGTATGGGGTGGCACCCTAAATCCTATTTGTGATAAACCACTTAGCCGCGAAGCGGTAAATGATGGAGAAAACTAAAAACAACGGCTATCGAACACAGTATAGACGTTGACTTCCGGTTGTCTTATTCACGGAACAGACATGAAGCGATTTCTCGTTATTTTAGCAGCCTCCTCGACACTCGTCATAGCCTATTTTATTTCGGCGCATCTTTTGCGCCCGAGGCAAATCACAAATTCCGCGCCGACTGCGGCACCCGCGACGGCCCCCGCGACGGAATGGGAAAAACCCAAACTCGTTGCGCTCATGCCGGATTCACCCGGGTTTTATAATCTGAATTTCAGCATGCGGGTCGGCACGCAGTATGTTTCGCGTCTGATTACGCTGCCTTGCCGCGTTTTTATTCCGCGGGAATACGACAAGAACAAAGACCCGCGCCAACTGCTGGTGTTTCTACATGGCGAGGAATCGCGCGGCACGGATTTGAACGCACTGCTCAAAGTAGGTCCGGAAAAGCGCCTTCACGAGGACCAGGGTTTTCGCGACGGTTTCCGCTCAATCTGCGTTTCTCCGCTTTGTCCGAAGGATGAAAACTGGGACGACTCGGATATGGCCGCCGCACTGCTGGGCCTGGTGGATGAGGTGACCAAGGGTTTCCGGGTCGATCCGGATCGGGTTTCGCTGGCGGGCATCGGCACAGGTGTGGCGGGCGCATGGCGGGTGGCGGCGGCGGCACCGGAGAGGTTTGCCAATGTGCTCGGCAGCTCGCCGGGAGGTTCGCCTTTGGGTGGGGAACCTCCGACGAAATTGCGTCACCTTTTTAGCTATGTCGTGGCGGCGCAGAACGATAAGCCGGGCTACGAAACGTATCTGGCCACGGTCGATGGGCTTGGCAAATCCAAGGCAGACATCCAGTTCAAAACCAATGGCAACACGGCGGCGGAGTGCGCGCAGTGGTTTTACAATGACAATGCAACCTATGACTGGTTGAACAATCACAAGCGTCGCACCGCCGATGAGCGTAAGCAGCGCGATGAACGCGATGCCCGCGAGCTTGCCGAGGCTATTGCCGCTGTTCCGAAACTGCCCGGCCAGTACAAGATGAAACACACCACGTGGGTGGGTGACAAAAAAATCGACACCGCTTACCAACTGACTTTGCCGGTAGGCTACGACGGCGGGAAAACGCTTTGGCCAACCATCGTTTTTCTGGCCGGTGCCGGCGAGGTCAATCAAGATCTCGGTGGCATCAACAGCCATGGCCCGAGTGCCAAAATGAGGGAAGATCCGAAGTTTAAGGAATGGTTCCCGTTCGTCCTGATTTCACCAGCCCACGACAATTCACCGGAATGCGCCAAGGCGATATGTGAGCTGGTCGACGATATCGAAAAAAAGGTCCGCATTGATCCTGATCGCGTGTACGTCACGGGGTACAGCCTCGGTGGAACCAGCACCTGGACAGTGGGGACGACCGGCGCTGAAAAGTTCGCGGCGATCGTGCCGATCAACGGCCGTGATCGCTGCTGGGATGTGGCTGCCAACCGACTCAAATACCTGTCGACCTGGATCATCGTCGGAGGGGCCGACGGTGATTTCTTCACCGGGTCGGTCCACATGAATTCCGTACTGGCGGCTGCGGGCAATGAAGTTCACCTGACCGTCATTCCCGGCGAAGGACACGGGTCATGGCCAAGGTATTACAACGATCGCCGTTTTTATGATTGGCTCTTGCAGCAAAAACGACCCGCGCCCGAGCGACGCGTCGAACGTGAGAAATTTCCGACGACCGCTCCGGACAAAATGCTCGCCCAATCCGATAAACACCCGGAATTGCAAAAACCGGGACACCACTGGTTGGAGTATGCCACTCAGTTGGCGGGCAAGCCTTTCAATCTGCGATACAGCCTCTACTTACCCAAGGGCTACGATGCCGCGAAAGACCGCTGGCCTTTGATGGTTTACCTGCACAATGATGAGCATCGATCAACGGATCAATCGATGATCTTTGAATATGGCAGCAACATCGATCCACGGCGGGATGAAAATTCCCGGTCGTCATTCCCCATGATCGGCCTCGTGCCGCAGTTGCCGCAGGATCGTCAATGGACCGATGCGGAGATCGCCAAAATCACGCTGTCGCTGGTGGATGAGGTAACAAAAAATGTGCGCGTGGATTCTGATCGCGTCTATGCCACGGGGGTGCAGAACGGCGGTTCAGCCGTCTGGTCACTGGCATTACAAGCACCGGAGCGCTTCGCGGCGATCTTTCCGTTTCAGGCCGGCGCGGTTCAGCCGGAGGAAGTGGCGAAGAAACTCAAATATCTGGCGACTCGCGTGATCGCGCCTCAAAACGATGGTAACGCCGTTCAAGCCGCGAAGCAGATGGTCGATGCACTGCACAAAACGCACGGCGATGCAGAGGTCACTGTGTTACCGCAGTCGCAAGATAACAGTCAGTGGCAGCCGTATTACACGGATCCTGCGTTGGTGAAGTGGTTGCTGGCCCATCGACGTCTGTCGCCGCAGGAACGCAAGGCTTGGGATGAGCGGGAGGGGCGGACGGCTGGGGCGAATGGGAAGTAGTATCCGTGTACACACATGGCATCGACGGTGATTACCCTGATTAGGTTAATTGCGAGCGACCCCCTGTTCGCACTATGTTTGGGCGGCTCGAAAAGGGAATGATCGAAACGAAAGACGGTCGTTCCTATCGCCCGAACAAACCGGCCGCCGGAGGGGGGGCGGCGGGCCCGGATGCGCAGAACGCCTTGTGCTTTGTCCCACTTCTCATTTAGGGTGCCACGGGTCGCGGTACTCCGAGACCTGTGCCGCACAGTACAGGTCTCGGAGTACCGCGGCCTGTGGCACCCGATTCCATGCCACCCTATCTCAGAAGTATGACAATTTACTATGCTCGCTCAAAATCCGGCTTGTGCGATCTCCACCGCTTTCAACATGGCTTTTGCCTTGTTCATCGTTTCTTCGTATTCGCTGGCGGGAATGCTGTCGGCCACAACGCCGGCACCGGCCTGAACGTCGTACACGCCATTTCTCCAGACAATCGTTCGCAGCGCGATACAAGTGTCGAGATTGCCAGCGAAATCGAGGTAACCCACGGCTCCGCCATAGGGGCCGCGCCGCGTAGGCTCCAGTTCATCGATAATCTGCATCGCTCGAATCTTCGGTGCGCCACTGACGGTTCCCATGGGCAGCGACACGCGCAGGGCATCGAGCGCGGTAAATCCGTCGGCTAGGATTCCCGTCACATTCGTGGTGATGTGCATGACGTGGCTGTATCGCTCGACGCTCATCATATCCGTCACCTGAACGCTGCCGACTTTTGCCACACGGCCGACATCGTTTCGGTGCAGATCGACCAGCATGATGTGCTCGGCACGTTCTTTGGGATCGGCCAAAAGCTCTTTTTCCAGCAGCAAGTCTTCGGCATCGGTATGTCCGCGCCGTCGAGTGCCGGCCAACGGTCGGCTGGTGACTTTACCATCCATCACCCGACACAGAATTTCCGGACTCGCGCCGATCAGCGTGCAACTGGGGCTCTTCAGGAAAAACATGAACGGGGAAGGATTGATGATGCGCAGCGCGCGATAGACATCAAACGGATCGGCGGAACTCGGGACGCGAAGTCGCTGGCTGGGAACAAATTGGAAAATATCGCCGGCCTTGATGTATTCCTGGCCGCGCCGAATGGCATCCTCAAATTCATCGCGCGTGAAGTTGCTGGTGAATTGAAGGCTCATCGGCGCGCGCGGGTCAATCTCACCAATCGCCGACAACGGCGGTTGCTGTAGACGCAAGACCAGGCCGTCGATGCGATGACAGGCATCTCGATAAGCCGATGCGACATCACCGTCTTTTGGGATGACCGCGTTGGCGACGACCTTGATCGTCTTGTCGACATGATCGAAAATAATCAGCTCTTCATAGTATCCAAATAAAAGATCCGGCAATCGCCGATCATCCTTCGGCGGATGGTCGAGCTTTTCGGCTTCGTAATATCGAGCCGTGTCGTACCCGGCGAACCCGACGAGGCCGCCGGTAAACGCCGGCAGGTTTGGATCCTTATGATACCGGCGCGGGGGCATCATCTTTTGCAGATCCGCGAGCGGATCAGTCGTTTTGAATTCATCCGAATGACGCTTCGTCAGGATTGCGGCATTGCCGTCGGCCACCTGATATACTTTCGACGGACTGGTCGCAATGAAACTGAACCGTCCGACCTTTTCGTTCCCGATCACGCTTTCGAGCAGAAACGCATGTGGGTCGCGGCCCAGCAACTCAAAGGCGGTCACAGGCGTGAGCCGGTCGGCCAAAAGCTGGCGGTAGACCGGGACGATGTCCGCAGTGGCCGCACTGGTCGTAAACGTCGGCAGGTCGGGAAAATACTTGCGCATTGGATTGAATGATATCGGAAAGCCATGCACAGGGCGATTGCATCGTCATAAACCTCTTCCCCGAAACCTGCACTCAATAATTTATTGAAACTATTTGGCTTCCGCATCGTCATGTTTGCAGGTCGATTCGGGCAATCCATCAACGGAGCACTTTTTTTGAAGATTTTGATTGCTGTCATGTTCACGCTGGTTCTGGCCGGGGGTGGTTTTTGGGTTTGGAGCCATTGGGCCGGCAAAATGACCCCCGCGCAGGCCGAGCCCACTACAGTGCGTGCCGATATCGCGCGGCGGGGGGAACTGGTGGAGATCATCAGCGCTCCCGGCACGGTTCAGCCGCGCACGAAGGTCTCGATCAGCGCCAAAGTTTCCGCGCGCATTGCCGAGTTGCCACATAAGGAGGGCGAAACGGTCACCAAGGGCGATCCCACCGCAAATCCACCCAAACCGGCATCATTGCTCGTGAAGTTAGACTCAAAAGATCTGGAAGCGGCGCTGCGAACTGTCAAAGCGCGATATGCCGCGCAACAGGCAAGCGTCAAAGTCGATGAGGCGCGTGTGGCGGCCCATGAGGCGTCGATCGCGGGGGCAAAATTTACGCTGGCCGACGTCGAACGTGATCTGAAGCGCCAACAGGGCTTGCTCGAAAGTAAAGATGTGAGCCAATCCATCGTCGATACCGCGCAAAGTAAATTCGATGAGCAAAAGGCGCAGCTCGAAGCGCTGAATCAAAATCTGGTGGGTGAGCGCGCAAATCTGCTCGTTCTCAAACACACTCTTGAAGCCGCTGAATCGGAGATCTCCAAGGCCGAGGATGATTTATCAAATACCGTCATCACCTCACCCATCAACGGCGTCGTCATCAAACTGAATAACGAGGTGGGTGAAATCGTCGTCGTCGGCATCACCAACTCCCCGGGTAGCACGATCATGGAAGTGGCCGACCTCAATCATATGCTGTTTGTGGCCAAGGTGGATGAATCGTCGATCACCGGCGTCAAAGTGGGACAGAAGGCAACCGTGCGTATCCCCGCCTATGCCGATGAGATCTTCGAGGGGATGGTCGATACCGTCGCACTTTCCAATACCGATGACAAAGACGGCACGAAATATTATAAAGCCGAAATTCTGCTGAAAACCAATGGCCGACGTATTCCATCGGGTTTGACGGCAGATGCGGAGATTCAGACCAAACGGCATGAGAATGCGATTACCGTTCCCAGCCAAGCCGTGCTCGGTCGGCCTGCCGACGATCTACCGGAACCGATGCGATCAGCCCATGAGGTCGATAAATCAAAAACGCTGGCAACGGTCGTCTATCGGTTGATTGATGGAAAGGCCATCGTGACTCCGGTGATCGTCGGTGCAAGCAACGCCACGCATACGGTCATCACCTCCGGGTTGACCGACGGCGACCGCATCATCAGCGGTCCCTACAAAATTCTGGATACCTTGGCGCACGATATGAAAGCGAAAGATAGTCGAGGGCCGACGACAGGTCTTTCGACTACAAAACCGTCGATCATCGCTGATACAACCAAACCAAAGTAGAAGACGAGCCGGTGAGTTTGTTCTTCCGCAGTTCGTAGGGTCCGCTTTAGCGGACGGAATCTTTCGTACATGAAAACTTTTCGCTGTAAAGAGAATTCCGTCCGCTAAAGCGGACCCTACCAAATGCTATCCAGATCCTGATACATCCATGGTCATTCGTCTTCAAAACATTCGCAAGCATTACACGGTGGGTCCGGAGAAAATCCGTGCGCTGGATGGGGTGGATCTGACGGTCGATCGAAATGAATATGTTGCCGTCATGGGTACGAGCGGATCGGGCAAAAGCACGTTGATGAACATCCTGGGCTGTCTGGATAGCGCGACGGATGGGACATACGAATTGGATGGCCGCAATGTCACGAAGATGGGTGCCGGTGCATTGGCGCGCGTGCGGAATGAGCGAATCGGATTCGTCTTTCAATCGTTCGAGCTGCTTCCGCGGTTTACCGCATTGAAGAATGTTGAGTTGCCGTTGATTTATTCTCGCAGCGGATGGTGGGATCGGCGCGCTCGAGCCGCCAAGGCATTGGAAACGGTGGGTCTGCGCGATCGCATGAAGCATCGACCGAATCAGCTTTCAGGCGGGCAGAAGCAGCGCGTGGCGATTGCGCGGGCGCTCGTCTCCGAACCTGCGATCCTGCTTGCCGATGAACCGACCGGGAACCTGGATAGCGCGACAACGAATGAGATTCTCGCGCTATTCGCGGAACTGCATCGACTGGGTCAGACCATCATCATGGTCACGCACGAACCCGATGTAGCTCGTCATGCCAAGCGCATCGTGCGGATGAAAGACGGGCGTGTGCTTTCAGATTTGCCGGTTGAAAAAGATCCGGTCTCGCATATCTCCGAGCCACTGGCCGTTGCGCAATTGACCGGAGGGATGCTGTGATATTCCTCCGCCTGCCTCTGGCATTATTGATTCTGATGTATCAGAGTTTTTTTCTGGCCGCGTCGCAAATCCGCGCCAATAAGCTGCGTTCGTTGCTGACGACGATCGGCATCGTGATCGGAATCGCTTCTGTGACGGCAGTCATCGGCGCGCTCACCGGTTTGAAAGCGAAAGTTGTAAATGCATTTGAAACGCTGGGTACGAACAAGATGTTCATTAATGCGGAGCCACCGCGAACGGGCCGCACGAAACATTATAATTGGCGGATGTTTAGTTTCCATCCGGAAGAACTGGAAGACCTGCTGAAGCATTGCCCATCGGTCAAGGCGATGAGCCGCATTGTCGATGCGAATAGCGCGATTCAATATCGCGAGCATAACGCGGAAAGCGTCAATATTCAGGGAATCGATCCCGACTGGCATATCATCGAAAGTCGCTCGGTCGTTCTCGGTCGGCCGTTCACTTTGATCGACAATGTACAAGGCCGCGCTGTCTGTCTGATTAACGAGAAGCTTCGTCTGAAGCTTTCGCTGCCTCCGGATTGCAACGGTGAATCCATCATGATGCTCGGGCGGCGATTTACCATTGTCGGAATCGTCGAAAGTCGCACGGAATCCAGCATGTTCGGCAACGGCGGTACTGGGGAGGAAGCATTCGTCCCTTTCCGAACGCTATGGCGGCCGAACCGTTTTCAGATTCACGTGAACGCCGCATGTCGTTCGGCGGAATTGTCGGACGAGGCGCAGGCTGAAATTACATTCTTCCTTCGCCACACCCGCCGCATCCGCCAAGGCGAACCGGATAACTTCCGCATCTTTGTGGTTCAGAAAGAACTGGACGAATTCAATAAGCTCGCGGCGACGATGACCGCGATTGCTGGCGGCATCGTCAGTATCTCGCTGTTGGTCGGTGGTGTGGGAATTATGAATATCATGCTCGTCAGTGTTTCAGAGCGCACCCGGGAGATCGGCTTGCGAAAGGCAGTCGGTGCCCGGCCCAGCGCCATCTTGCTGCAGTTCCTGGTGGAAGCGGTCATGCTTTGTTGCCTCGGTGGATTGTTCGGTGTAATCGGCGGTGAAGGGCTGACTCGCGTCATCGCTTCTCTGCCAGGGGCGAATCTTGAAAAGGCACATATTCCCGGCTGGGCCATCGCGCTTAGTTTCGGTTTTGCAGCATCTGTGGGTCTGATCTTTGGTATGTTTCCGGCGATCAAAGCGGCGCGCCTCGATCCCATTGAGGCGCTTCGCCATGAGTAAGCATCGAAACGTAAATTCGTGTCCCCTCGCCCCGTGTACTCATGAGAAGGGGACTTTTCGCGATCTATCATGTCCCCTTATTTCGCGTTTTCTTGGCATTTCCGTCTTGGGCATCGGTTTGGCACTTCTCGCCGGTTGCCAGAATGATGCCGGCATCGGTGGCACTGGGGAAATTGTCGTACCGACGCAAACGCTTCGTGAAGTGAATGCGTTTGAACCGACCAAGGCCCCGACAAGCCAACCTACTTCCAAACCCACGACAGCGCCATCGCAAGTTGAGTTGACGATTGAGCAGTGTCGCCACTATGCGTTGCAGAATAATCTGGATCTAAAAGTCGATCTGTTGAACCCGACGATCGCCAAAGAATCGTTGAGTGCCGCCGAGGCACAATATGAAGCGCTCTTTGTCGCGAATTCCAGTTACTCCACCACGGATGCCGCGACTTCCAGTTCGCTATCGAATTCACAGGCCAAAGCGTTGCATGCCGATGTTGGCACGCAGATTCCGCTACGAACCGGTGGGACGGTCAACCTCAGTCTTCCGGTGGATCGGTTTGAAACGAACAACAGGTTCTCGACGTTGAATCCGTCGTATTCCAGCGATTTGCGGGCGTCGATCAGCATGCCTTTGTTGCGCGGGGCCGGGCTTTACTACAACACGCAGCAGATCCGCATTGCGTTTTACGAGTATCAAGCCACGCAGGCCGCGACGAAGTTGGAAGTGATTCGAGTGCTCACGGAGGTAGATCGCGCCTACTGGCGTCTCTATGCCGCGAGGCAGGAATTGCTGGTCCGTAAAAAGCAGCATGATCTGGCATTAATTCAGCTCGAGCGCGCCCGGCGAAAGGTAAACGCGAAAGTGGTTGCCGAGGTCGAGACGACTCGCGCTGAATCCGGTGTGGCCGATACCATTGAGCAGATCATCACTTCTGAAAACAACGTTCGCAACCGTCAACGAGAGCTCAAGCGATTGTTGAACGAAGCCGGGATTGGTGTTGAATCCGAAACGATTGTGGTTCCGACAAGTCTTCCCGATGCGGCAGAGTATAAACTCAATGCCCAACAGCTCACGCAAGCCGCCCTTCGCGATCGGATGGAATTGTTGGAAATCGAGTTGCGTATCGCCGAAGAGACGAGCAACGTTCGAATCGCGCGAAGTGATTTACTCCCCCTGGTGACCTTTCAATATCAATACCAGCAGAATGGTTTGGGCCGGAACATCGGCGATTCATTCACGGTTCTGGAACGCAATCATTTTGCAGATCATTCGGTCGGAATTCATCTGGAGATTCCGATCGGCAATGAGGCTGCGCGAAGCCGGCTGCGTTCGTCGCTGGCCCGGCGCCTTCAGCAGTTGGCGACCAAGGAACAGCGCACCGTGCTGATTCAGCAGGAAGTATTGAACGCGATCGATTCACTCGATCTGACATGGCAGCGGATCGTCGCCGCCCAAAAGCGAGTGGTGCTGAATGCCCGACTCGTGGATGCCGAGACACGCCAGTTTGATTTAGGGCTGCGCACGTCAACGGAAGTGCTGGATGCCCAAACGAAACTGGCGGATGCCCGCTCATCTGAAATCGCGGCGCTGACGGAATATCAGATCGCGCAAGTCGACATCGCTTTTGCAACCGGCAACGTGCTCGGAGCCACGCGAGTTGCCTGGTCACCGACACCCTTGGGACATAAATAAACTGACCACCCGATTGCTGTAATATTCATCTCAAAGGGCAATCCCATCAGAAGTTAAGTGCGATTACGCCGCAAAATCGTCCTATATTCACATCCCCGAGCGATTTCCGTCATTACTCTTGGGGTAGAACCCGATTTCGTGCTTGACGGAGGCGGGTGGGTATGACCATACTACCCCGATAACTCTGGTGTCCATCGTGGCTTAGCTGCAAGGGGCGAATCCGTTTGAGGCGCTTATGGCAACCATCACCAAGAAAGAACTCATCGATCGCATTGCCGATACCACGCAGGATCGGCGCGTGCTGGTCAAGCGAGTGGTGCAGAAGTTCCTCGACGAGATCATCGGTGAACTCGGCCGCGGAAATCGATTGGAATTCCGCGACTTCGGAGTCTTTGAAACCAAGATTCGCAAAGCGCGGAAAGCACAGAACCCCAAAACGCTTGAGCCCGTTGCGGTTCCGGAAAAGCGGACGGTCAAGTTCAAAGTCGGCCGACTGATGAAGCAGAAGCTGGGTGCGCTGACCGGCGTCACTATCGATGATGAAGCCGGAGATATCGCCGAGATGAGCGATCAAGGCGACGATGATTCGGATTCGTAAATTGAATGTCGGCTGACTTCTTCGATCAAATCCTCGCCACGCAATTGGATGGTGTGGATCAAATCCATCAGCGCAGAATACGGCGGCCGGTGGTTGCCGTCGCCGCAACTCATGTCAAAATCGACGGCAAGTCATACATCAATTTCGCCAGCAATAACTACTTGGGGCTGACCCATCATCCGGCGATTCTCCAAGCCGTCGTCAATGCCACTGCAACCCACGGTTTTGGCAGCGGTGCCGCGCCGCTCGTATCGGGATACACCGATCTACACGCCACCGCTGAAAGCGATATTGCGCAGTGGAAAGGAACGGAAGATGCCGTCCTGCTTTCCAGCGGATTCCAGGCCAATGAGGCTGCGGTCGGGGCGATCACCGCAGTGGCGAAATCAGCTGCGAAAGGTGTTCGATTCCTGATTGATAAGCTGGCGCACGCCTCGTTAGTCGACGCCGTGCGATCGACTGGGATGCCGTTTCGCGTTTTTCCACACAACGGAATCTCCAAGCTCCGCCGCCTTCTGCAAACAGCCGAACCCGGCCAACTGCAAGTGGTGGTGACGGAATCGATCTTCAGCATGGATGGCGACGCCGCCGCGCTTCAGCAGATCGTCGATTTGAAACAGGAACATCCATTCACCCTCTTGCTCGATGAAGCCCACGCCGCCGGCATCTATGGCCCTTATGGGTCAGGTTATGCGGTGGAACTTGGATTACGCGATTCGGTCGACATCAGCATCGTGACCCTGTCGAAATCACTCGGCGGAATCGGTGGGGCGATTTGCGGATCGAAAAGATGGTGTGACACTGTCGTCAATTTTGGAAGGGCGTATCTGTTCTCGACGAGTCTGCCGCCAGCGGTTGCGGCGGCGGCGAGCGCGGCGATCGGAGTGTTGCGCAGTGAGCCCTGGCGACAGGCGCGGGTTCGGGCCTTGTCGATGCTCGTCCGCGAGAAATTACGAGCAGGAGGAAATCGGATTCCGGATGGGGATTCACCCATTATCCCCATCATCCTCGGTGCCGAAGAGACGGCTTTGCAGGCGTCGAAGTTTCTTCAGGAGCGCGGATTACTCGTCGTCGCGATTCGTCCACCGACAGTCCCGCGCGGCAGCAGCCGTCTGCGGGTGACGCTATCCTGTGAGCATACCGATGCCCAGATCGATCAGTTAATACAATCGCTTTTGACAGGATGATCCTCGCCGATCCATCGCACAAATTTTATTTCGATCGGATATCCGCCTGCTTTTGCGGAACCGGTGGGGCGGGACTCGGATAAACCAGCTCATGCACGTAGGCGTAGATCAGCGAAAAAGCACCGACGATGACACTGGCCCACAGCGTGATCTTCAAGATGCGGATGCGATTGGCGATTTCTTTATCGCGCCATTCCGCCAGCCGACGATCGATCTCATCCAGCTTGCGGTCGATGCGCGATTCGATCTCATCCAGTTTCTGATTTAAGTAGTCGTCCGCCGACCTCTTGATCCGCCCGGCGATGCCGCTGAAAAGCCCGGCGTCCTCAATCTCTTCTTTAATGGAAGGCATTGCCGACTTGGGACTGGGTGTGGCTGTCGTTGAGCTTGCACCGACCGCGTCCGCCGGGGGAACAAACTGATAATCGTTACCCGTCTTCGCGGATTCACTTTCACCCAGCATGTTCGAGACGAGCGATCCCAGCATCGCCCGGCGTTTGCGATTCATGCGGGTAAATAAGCCCTCTTTCTTCTTTAACTTATTCACGAGTGTGGGGACATCGTCAGTGGCATTGACCTTCACGCCGCGTAGCTTGGTCAGAACAACCAGGCCTTGCTGTGAAAGACCCTCAAATCGCATGGACTTGATCCGGACAATCTCCTGGGCGAGTTGCTCTTTATTGAGATTCGCCAATACCGGACGGCGACCCCAGCGGATCACTTCAAGCAAAGTCTCGCGATCCAATCCGCCAATCATCTGCCGCCGATCATGAATGGCGGCGACCAGATGCTGGCTCGATTTGTAGTCGCCTACCGACAGTCCGAACTCTTCTGCCAACTGTTCCAGCTCATCTTTAGGGAGCTCTGAAAGTTGGCGCATCGGCACAAACGCCGGGATGATTTCCGTCGACGGCGGCGTTGCTGGCGAGACGGGTTGCCGCGGAGCGGGCTCACCGGGCAAGAGTTTGGGTTCTTCAGTATTGGGAGGAGTGCGCGACATGGGTTAAAGCTTTGGTCCAAAACAGGGTTCCTGATCCCTGTGTACTACAGCGATGCCTTCGCCGCGTGGTACGCGGTGAACATGTGGCGCATTTGCCCGTGCGCGTACCAGAGTAATAAAAACACGACGCATAGAAGCATACAGATGATGACATCGCCCCAGAAGCTCTTAAACCTGAGCCGTAATCCATGAACGATTACATACCGGCGAACGAGGGAGATGTATTTGTCATGGCCGGATAACCAGACGATCCAGGCCCACATCGACTGCAAGGTAAGAATCGTCGCGTAGATCGTTGCGATCGTGCCAAGCGTGTAGCGAAAGAATTGGAAAAAATCGACGTCCGGCATGACTGGAATGAAATCTCAAACGACACGACAACCTGGAATCTCACTTATGTTTCAATCCGCGCTGTCATCGCCATCCGCCAACTTACCGCCAAAGAGTGCGGTACCCACGCGGATCATCGTTGCGCCTTCCGCGATGGCGGCCTCGAAATCGTTGCTCATGCCCATGCTCAGGTGCTTGAACGCTGCGCCACCGATTTTGTTCCACTTGATTTCATCGAAAATCTCGCGTGTTCGCGCGAAAACCGTGCGAGATACTTCGGGCGTGGCATCCAGCGGGGCCATGGCCATCAGTCCCACGAGCGAAATGTTTGCCATCAACGCGATCTGCTCGGCCAGATGAAGCGATGCGCCCACCGCGACACCGAACTTGCTGTTTTCCTCGCTCGCGTTGATCTGCAAAAATACCGGGGTTGTTTTGTTGATTTTTCCGCCGGCTACTTCGATTTCCTCCGCCAGCCGCAAACTGTCTACGCTATGAACGAAATCCACCAGCGGGAGAATCGGCTTGACCTTGTTTCGCTGCAGGTGACCGATCATGTGCCAGCGAAGTCTCGGCGCCAGCGCCGCGACCGCTTCTTCTTCCCCGCGCGCCTTTTGACGATTATAAAATTCGTTGACCTGAGCCACTTTCTGCGTGAGTACCTGCACCCGGCTTTCACCCAGATCCCCAACCCCTAACTGCAAAATCTCGCGAACTTGCTCAGGTGCCGCGGTTTTTGTCACCGCGATCATCGTAACCTCCGACAACTCGCGATTTGCCTTGGCACAGGCGGCGGCAATGCGCTCGCGGATCTCCGTCAATTGTATTGCCAACGGCGAATTCTTTGCCACGCAAGCTCCTTCTTGTTCGGGCAGCATTATAAGGCGTGAATGGAAAAAGGTATAGAGTTCCATTGGTGTCCTTCCTATGCTTCTGTAGAATGATCCAATTCATCCTCCGACCGTACGGAGGCGGCAAGTAGGCGGTTTGTTCATACCCTTTGGCGGAAAACCTGTGGTCGATAGCCGATTCGAAGCACTTCGCGAAAATATTCGATCTGTTTTTTTTGGTCACCCCCAGGCGGTTGACCAACTGATTGTAGGACTTCTGGCGCGTGGACATGTGCTGATTGAGGACGTGCCCGGGGTCGGCAAGACGGTCCTGGCGCGTTCCCTGGCAAAGAGCATCGATTGTAAATTCAATCGCATTCAGTTGACCCCGGATCTGCTGCCGAGCGATGTACTCGGCGTATCGATCTTCAATCACCAGACGCAGGGGTTTGAATTCAAACCGGGGCCGATTTTTGCCAACATCGTGTTGGCCGATGAAATCAACCGCACCACCCCGCGCACCCAATCGGCATTGCTTGAAGCGATGGCCGAGCAGCAAGTCAGCGTCGAAAATCAAACCCTCCTGCTCGAACGTCCGTTCATGCTGGTGGCCACCCAAAATCCCTTTGAGTTTGAAGGGACCTATTATCTCCCGGAGAATCAACTCGATCGGTTCCTGCTACGCATCGCGCTCGGTTACCCGGATCGGGCTTCGGAGCATCGGATTCTAACGCTCCAACCGGGCCGCACGAAGCTTGAGGACCTGAAGCCGGTAATGACTTCGAAAGATGTGATCGAGCTGCAAAACGAAGTGACTAAAGTTCGATTGGATACCGCGGTCGTGGATTACATCCTCGATATCGTCGAGGCGACTCGAACGGCAGAGCTTTTGCACCTGGGTGTGTCACCGCGCGGCGCGCTGGCCTTAACCTCCGCCTGCCAGGCCACCGCTTTATTACGAGGTCGTGACTATGTATTGCCCGATGATGTGAAGGCGCTGGTCATTCCCGTATTTGCCCATCGCGTGATCAGCAAGACCTATCTGAACAACGGCGACGGACATTCGACGGGCCGCATCCTGCAGAATATTCTGGATCAAGTGCCGTCGCCCAGATAAGGTGGCATAGGGAATCATCATGCCTAAGGATCCATCATCCGATGTCAGCAGCCTGCTGCGGGTTCGGCCGTCAAATGAGTTCTCGCTCAATGGTTGGATGTTCGTCGCCTTGATCCTCTTCATGATCATGGCCGCCGTGAACAGCCAGGCGAACCTATTGTTCGGCGTCGCGGGTTTAATGATCGGTGTGATGCTCGTCAGCATTTCGATCAGCCGGATGGTGCTGCTGAAGCTACGCGTCGTTCGTATCATGCCGGATCACGCGGTGGTGGGGCAGCGGGTCACGGTGACGTATGAAATCACCAACCAAAAGCGATTCTGGCCCAGTCTTTCGGTCACCGTGTCCGAATCCGATGGGGCCGAAGCTTTCACGCGAAAACCCGTGGCGTACATGCTTCATGCCGCCCCGAAGACGACCGCGGTTGTCCCCACCGAATTAATTCCCAAACGGCGCGGATTATATATTTTCAATCGTTACGAGGCCTGCACGAGTTTTCCGTTCGGCTTCGTAAAACGCACGCTGAATCGCAGCCAGAGCGATTCAATTCTTGTGTATCCCGCCATTGGGCAGGTCGATCCCAAGCTGCTTCTTCGCTTCACAGCCGCCGAAAAATCCGGCGCGATGCTTCGCCCAAGACGCGGTGGCACGGATGAATTTTATGGCGTCAAAGAGTATCGGCGCGGTGAGAATCCTCGCTTGATTCACTGGAAACGCAGCGCCCGGACGGGGGTGCTGGTGACCAAGGAGATGACGGTCGTGGCTCCGCCGCGAATCATTTTGTTTGTCGACACGCATCAAACGGAAATGACCCGGGAAGAATCCGCCCGCGTCGAACGTGCGATCGCCATGGCCGGTTCGCTGGCAACCCATGCCCTTGAAGCGGGCCTGATGGTCGGATTGCTCGCCTGGTCAGATGACTGGATCAACCTGGCTCCCAATCGCGGGAAACGTCATGGCCGCGACCTGATGGCCACCCTCGCCAAGCTCCCGGTGAACCGAACGCACGATGCCCGGCGATTGCTCAAGCGCGGTGGTGAATTGCTGACCAGCGGAACCACCGCGGTTTTGCTCACACCGCATGATTTTCAATCCGGGCGGCCTGAACAATCCCGTGGATCGATGGTGGTTCTCTCGCCTAATACACCGCTCGGTCGCGATGCTTTTAAGTTCGATCCCGCCATCGATTTTTCTGAAGCCATTGCCGCGGCTCCGGTTCGAAAGTCGAAGAAGTAGTACGGTTGCAGGTAGTGGTGATCTATGTATGACATCCGCCAATTCAAACCCGTCGTTTACATCCTGGTGTTCCTGGGATTGACTGGCTTTTCGATCGCCGCCGAAGAGCCGGCCTTGTGGGTGTTCTCCGCCAGCGTAGTCCTGATCAACGCGTGGCTGGTCTGGAGGAATAAATTCATCCCGATGCCCCGGTGGTTCGCCAACGGTATCACCTTGCTCGCGTTTCTCTATGTGGCGATGAACGTGCTGCGGGTCACAGGCACTCCGATTCTTTTGATCGGGCAGTTTCTCGTGCTGTTGCAGATCATCAAGCTGTTCGAGCAGCGCGCCAATCGCGATTATGCCCAGTTGCTCGTGCTGAGTTGGCTTTTGATGGTTGCCGCCGCCATCAGCACCGCGAGCCTTGGTTTCGCCATCATCTTTTTCACGCACATGGTATTGCTGTTGTACGGATGCCTGCTCTATCACCTGAAGGTTGAAACGGATCGCACAAGAGCCGCACAGACTTTGCCCGATGAAAAAATCAACGCCGCCACGCTTCGACAGGATCAACGCTACCTTCCGCGCTCCATGCGCCGACTGACCTGGCTGGTTTCAGTCGTGTCGATGGCTTGCGCGATCGTCGTCTTTCTGTTTGCCCCGCGGGGCATGGGCAGCGGTATGTTCGGCCGCCTGCAACTTCGCCAACCCGAAGCGCTGCAGGGGTTCAGCGATGAAGTGCAATTCAATCAGGTCGCGAAGATCACCGTGAACAACACTCCAGTCGCCACGGTGCGTGTCGAGCACAAAGGGAAACTCGTCGAATCCGGATCGCTCCGCCTGCGCGGCGCAACGTTCGATCGCTATACGCAGGGCAAGAACGACGAATGGCATTGGATGCGACATGCATCCCCCGCGTTTGAAAAAACGATCGGCGTGGACGATGTCTTCATCAACAATATGGCTTCCCTGATTGATGAATGGCGTCAGACCGTTCGATTGGAACCGATTGGTTCAAAGGGAATGTTCGCGTTGGCCGGCATCCGATCGATGCATCCGAAACGCGAACTCAAGATCGCATTTCACTTCACTGATGAAACGATGCAGCGAACAGACGAGCTGCAGTTTCCCATTGAATATGAAGTCGTATCAAACAATGTACTGACGAAACCCGAGCGCCAGATTGGGCAGGCAAACAGCGAAATCTCCCCTGAAATTGTCGCGTTTGCCCGCGATTCGGAAGTCACCGGTCTGACCAACGACCAAACCTTGGCGCGCGTGCGGGCCGGGTATATCACCGCTGATGACGAACGCATCGCGGGGAACATCGAGCGATATTTTAAAACGCATTTCACCTATAGCCTGGATCTGTCAGATGCCGCCGCCGCGTTTGAAGGGAAAGATCCACTGGCGGTTTTCGTGAGCCAGATCAAACGCGGACACTGCGAGTATTTTGCCGGAGCCATGACCCTTGCCTGCCAGAGCCTGGGTCTGCGAGCCCGGATGGTCACCGGCTTCACAACGGACGAATACAACAGTTACAGCGAAGTATTTCAGGTTCGCCAGGCGCATGCCCATGCCTGGGTCGAGGTGTTGACCACTCAGAACGGATGGGTTGTCTTCGATCCCACCAGCGGCCGTGAATCTCCACCGACGGAAGCCAGCAGCGCCTGGCAAAATGCGAAACACGTTTTTGAATGGCTCGAGATGAAATGGGGCACATCGGTCGTGGCGTACGATGGTGGCAATCGCGAGAACCTGATCCAGAAGCTCGACAACTCGCTGGTGAACAGCGCGAATCGTGGCCAGGCAAAAATAAGCCGCCTGAGCCGCTGGTGGGATCGGTTGATGGATCGCGCGGAGTTCTGGACCATCTCAACCAAGCTGCTGGCGGGTGTCATCTCCGTGATGCTTCTGATTATGTTCAGCATCATTGCCTGGTTCATTCTGGAGCGCTATCGCATCCGCCGTCGAGCCAGCAAGATCGGTTTGAATGCCCTCCCGATGGAAGAGCAAATTCGATTGGCGAGGCAACTGGGTTTTTATGAGGACATGATGGAAGTGCTCGGGCGACGGCGAATCTATCGACCTCGGCATCTCACGCCGCGCGAGTTCATGAAAACGCTGACGTATCTACCCACCGACGCCTACGACCAAATCGAACGACTCACGCGAATTTTCTATCGCGTCAGGTACGGCGGAGTCAGCATCCAGCCCGCCCAGCAGCGCCGGTTGGCGGAAGTTGTCAGCCGATTGGCCGACACGTTACCCCCCTTGCGCGACGCGTGACGCCTTAGCCGACCTCAAGTGAGATGACTTGGATCCCGTTTCGTCCGGATTTCGAAAATGGCCGGGGCATCGGTTGGGCGTAGCCCCCCTGGTCAATCGTGCGGCAGCGCAGCTTATACTTGCCCGGCAGGAAGTGGCGCGGCTCGGCGGTCCATCGGCAAAGCGTGTAGCGAAGCGGCCATTGGCGAGGCTTCTTCGTGACAGCATCAAACTGTGCCGGATGAACCCGGGTGAGATCCAGGCCTTTCATTGCCGCTTCGTCGAATCCAACGATCTGCGCGTCCTGCCACGGTGCGCTCGTGAAATACGGATCGTTGGGCGGCATCGGATCGCTTTCTTTGTGAATCCAGTATTGCACTTTGGAGAGGCCCGAAACGCCGACCTGGACGTTGCCGTGAATCATGATAGGGTCGGCGGCGCGGATCTTGTCGTGCATGTCGCCGAAGCGGGCGAACGTCTTGAGCCAACTGTTGACGTCGTTGTTTTCGTCGGCGTAGGTGTCGTTGGCGTGCGGGTTGTTGGTGAATACGACGCGCTGCAGCCATTTGACGGATTTGAAACCATACGCTTCGGGCACGATCATGCGCACCGGCCCGCCGCGCTCACCGGTCAGAAACTCTCCATTTAGTTTGTAGCAGAGCAGGACCGGCAACTCGCCCGGCGGGTCTTCAAAGACGCGATTCATCGGCAGATAGCACTTAAAGATCTGCTTGGGGTCTTCGTTGTGGTGACCGTAGTAATAGACGTGCCGTATATTTTCGGCAGGCCCCGTCAGCCACAGCACGTCGCGTAGCGGTACGCCTTCCCACAGGCCATGCCCCAATGGATCGGGCAGGTTGTTGCAGGTGATGACCTTGAAATAACTGACCGCCTTGGTCGCCGCGATTTTCATCAACGCGTCAAAGGTCAGGGCGGTGCCATCGGTTTTGAGCATCGGCCGCTTGATTTTCGAGTTGCTTTGCCCTTCAGCAATGATTTCCATTTGCCACGTTTCCCGCACCATGCCGATCTCGCGCAGCTTCTCGATCGGTTGCTTGTACGGAAACGGATCGCCGCGCTCGACATTGTAGAAATCGCCCGAACGGGTGATGCAGCACCCACCCTCGCACACGAGATTCTTCGTAGGATTATCCGCGCCAGCCGGAGACTCGCCGATCGCTGGCGTTGCGCCCAGCGCCGCCACTGCGGCGGCGCTGCGGAGAAAATCACGTCGTGAGTGGCTCGTTTGCGACATTGTCAAAAACCATCCTGCATTAAACATTATCCGCTCCGCTCTAAATCTCAATCTGGATCGCGCCCAGCTAAAAACGATTCCAATTTCCCGCTATGATGCACGCATGACCTCCGCAATCATTCTCTCCATCGGCGATGAACTCGTCCTCGGCCAAACTGTCGATACCAACTCCGCGTGGCTCAGCCAGCAGTTGGCGACGATTGGCATTCGCATCGCCGCTCATCAGACCGTTCCCGATGATCAATCTTCCATTGAACGCGCCATTCGATCCGCCGCCGCCGATTGTGACGTGCTACTCATCTCCGGCGGACTCGGGCCCACCGAAGACGACCTGACTCGCCAGGCATTGGCCGGTGTGCTGGGTGTGCCGTTGGAAATGGACGAGCAAGCCATGCAGCATCTCACGGCCTTCTTTCGCAATCTCAATCGCGTGATGGCCGAAAGCAACAAGATTCAGGCGATGCGCCCCAAAGGCGCAACCATGATCGAAAACACCTGCGGCACTGCGCCTGGTCTCCGAGCGGCGATTGGAAGTTGCCAGGTTTTCGTCGTGCCTGGTGTTCCTAAGGAAATGAAAGCGATGTTCTCGCGAGACATCCTGACTGCGCTTCGCAAAGCCGGCGGCGGGGCGGCAATCGTGTCGCGAACGCTCCACACATTCGGCCTCGGTGAAAGCAGTATTGCCGAGTTGCTGGGCGATCTGATGCTGCGCGGCCGTAACCCGTCCGTCGGCACGACCGTCGCCGGTGGGGTGGTATCGCTCAGGCTGAACTCTTATTTCGAATCCACCGAGAAGGCGACCCTTGAGCTGGAAAAAACGTCCGCCGCATGTGGCGAAAAGCTTGGCAACTTAATCTACGGCCAGGACGAAGAAACGCTCCCAATCGTGGTGGCCGGATTGCTGAAGACCTCGGGGAAAAAGATCGCCACGGCTGAGTCATGCACCGGTGGCCTTCTCGCCAAATATCTGACCGATATCGCCGGTTCCAGCAGCTATTTCACGCACGGTTGGGTGACGTACTCAAATGAAGCAAAGACGCAGATGCTGGGTGTTTCGCCCGTGACGTTGAAAGAGCATGGGGCTGTTTCCGAAGCGGTCGTCAAAGAAATGTCTTCCGGAGCAAGGGAAAAAGCGTCTGCCGATTTTGCATTGTCGATTTCAGGCGTGGCCGGTCCCGACGGTGGGACCGCCGCCAAACCGGTAGGGATGGTTTGCATTTCGCTGTCGCATTTAAATGGCACTGAAGCAAAGGCCTTCCGGTTCTCCGGCGACCGCGAGTTCGTACGCGATCGAAGCGCCAAGATGGCGCTCTCGATGATTCGATTTCATCTCATGGGAAAAGCGATGCCGTTCTAAGTTTTGTAGGGTGGGCGTACTCGCCCACCGCCCGTGTCACTCGGCAAGTTGGTGGGCGCGTACGCCCACCGTATACATGCCACTCTCTTCAATCAACTTCATGCGCATTCGCGGTCGGAACGAAACCACGCCGCATCGTGTTCTCCGTGCAGAAGCGCGGGTCGACGAATTGCCGTAAATAGTCGGCTCCGCCTGCCTTGGAACCCACGCCCGACAGCCCGAATCCGCCGAACGGTTGACGGCCCACCAGCGCACCAGTGATCCCTCGGTTGAGATAAAGATTGCCTACGCGGAATTCCCGCTGCACCCGTTCAAGTGTTGAAGGCGTGCGGCTGAACAACCCGCCCGTCAACTTATAGTTGGAGCTATTCGCGACCGACAAAGCTTCATCCAGATTCTTCGCGCGAATCACCGTGAGCACCGGTCCAAATATCTCTTCAACCGCGATTCGCGAGACGCCGTCGCGCTCCACAGAAAACAGATGCGGCCCGACGAGTGCACCGTCCGTTGGCGTTTCCACGGCCAGTTCCAGTTTCGCCTCTCGTTTCCCAAGTTCAATATATCCCCGCACTTTTTCAGCGGCCTCAAGATCGATCAATGGGCCAAGATCCGTACCCGGCAACGGAGGATCGCTAACGACTAACGCCTTGGTCGCTTCAATCAATCGCCGCAGGAAAAGCTCGTAGTTGTCTTCAAGCACGATCACGCGGCTGCAGGCGGAGCATTTTTGCCCGGAGTATCCAAACGCCGACTGCCGCACACCCAGCACTGCTTCATCAATGTCCGCCGATGCATCGACGATGATCGCATTCTTCCCACCCATTTCGCAAATCACCCGCTTAATAAAGCCCTGCGATTCCGGCGTCTCACCTGCCGCGCGAAGAATATCCAACCCAACCGCTTTCGATCCGGTGAATGCAATCGTGGCGACTTTCGGATGCCGCACGAGACCCGCACCGACAATCTCACCGGCACCGGGAAGCAGTTGCAGCACATCTCGCGGGACGCCGGCTTCCCAGAGCAATTCGCAAAGGCGCATCGCGATGCCGGGAGTTTGCTCCGCCGGTTTGACGATCACCGTATTTCCAGTGACGAGCGCCGCGACCGTCATGCCGCAGCAAATGGCCAGCGGGAAATTCCACGGGCTGATCACCACCTCCACGCCGCGCCCCTCATGCCAAATCTGATTATCTTCACCGGGAACGTCGCGGAGGCTCCTGGATAGCATCAGTGGCATCGCCTGCCGTGCGTAATACTCGCAAAAATCGATCGCCTCGCAGACATCCGCATCGGCCTCGACCCACGGCTTCTTCGCCTCGCGGATTATCGTGCCGGCAAGATCATCGCGCTGAACGCGCATTAAGGCGGCCGCTCGGTGAAGCAGTGTCGAGCGATCCATCGGCGCGCGATCACGCCACGCGGGAAAGGCAGATTGGGCGATGTCGACCGCTCGTTGCACGTCTTTGACAGTCCCGCGATTTTCGATGTTCGGCACGGTTACAATGGCGATCGATCTGGCAAATATTTTTCGCTGATCCGCATTTGAAAAGTCACGCCAGGGTTCGTTCTGGAATTGTTTATCAAGTGGAGCGGCGTTTTGAGGAATGGGCGTTTCTTCCGGTGCCGAAGAGCGCGTCGCTTCGGGAACGCCGCTAAAAGGATGAGGCGATGCAAGCAGTTTTTTCGCGTCCGCGCCGTCACTGAAACCGGCCCGCAACCAGGATTCGTTGCTTGTGTTCTCGAGCAATCGCCGCACGAGATATGCCATGCCCGGGACCATCTGCCCGACGGGCACATATTCTCGCACGCGAAATTTCCGCTCGACCAAAGCCGCCTTCAGTTCTTCGGCCATCCCGCGCAGCATTTGAAATTCAATCGCCGATGCCGGCAGATCGCGTTTTTGCAGTGCCGCCAACGCATGCGCAATCGATCGAAGATTGTGAGATCCAATCGCCAGTTTGATTCCGGCCGCGCCGGGTGTCGTCGGAATCTGCCCAATGAATTGTTCCGCCATCCGCTCGAAGCAGGCGTCGGTTTCAACCTTGTGCGTCCAGACCGGGGTCGGCCAATTCATTTGTCTGGCATGGGTGTTTTCATAATCCCAGTACGCTCCTTTGATAAGTCGCACGCTGACTTGTCGACCGGTTGTTTTCGACCAATGAATCAAATCCGCCGCATCTTCATCGCCGCTGCGCAGATACGCCTGCATCGCTAATCCCGCCGGAAAGTCGATCTCGTCACAGCACCGCTTAAAGAGCGCAATCGTCAGGTCTTTCAGCGCGTACTGCTCCATATCGAAATTGACGAAGACGGAGTTCTTCGCCGCAGACAGAAGGATCGGCTTCATAGCCGCGACCAGATGATCGAGCGAACCCTCAAAATCCGCCGGACTGATCCGCGCGCACAAACTGCTGATCTTCACGGACACATTCGTCTGCGGGATCGGACCGAGATGATCCGTTTGTAGAACAGCGTTCGCCGACAGCGAATCCATTTCGCGCGGTAACACTTCAATCAGATCCAGATATCGCCGTTGATACTCGATGGCCTCCGCATCACTGACACAAGCCTCACCCAGCAAATCCACGCTGAACGCAATGCCGTTTTGCCACAGATTCCGCAATGTCGTGACGGCCGAAATCGTGTCTCCTCCCGCCACAAATCGCGCGGCCATCGACTCCACCTGCGATATCACCGTCTTGGCCAGCGTCCCCTTCATCAAACCACCCGCCGACAGCCCCAACTTCAAAAACGGCGGCAAGGTCACGCCCGGTTGCGTCAGATATTCCACCAGATGCTGATGAATTAATTCCGGCGTCCGAAGAACCGGCATCACATCGACAAACCGAAAGAGCTGCGTCTTAAACGCCTCATCCCGCATCGCCCAACCCATGAGCTTGTCGGACCAGAAGAGCGAGGAGAAAAACCCCGAGGCTTTGGATCGCGCCAATGAAAGAAGATCTGTTCCGATCGATTGCGTCAACAATTCAATATCGTTACCCACGGGTGGGATATGAACGGATGATTTGAACAATCGCATCGGTTCCTCTTCAGTGAAGAGTGGTGAATTTCAGCCAGATTATTGTAGGACAGCTCGAACGGAAGAACGTGATTGAATCTCAAGGTGGTTCACGGCACTTGTTCGATCCGAAATGGTGTATCGTATTAGTGAGACTTCTGGCGTTTGGGAGAATTGAATAATGCCAGGCACATGGTAATTCCCGCTCCGATCGCAATGCACGGAAGAGAATCCACAAACGAGGCTTGTTTAGTGATAATCAACATATCATCCGCCAGACCGGTTGCCGAAGCAACGGATGGGTGTGCGGCAAAGAAGGAGTCATAAAAATGTGGATCTTCCAGGGTAACGCCTTTTGAAATCGTCGCAGCCTCATATTCCTGATATTGCTTTTGATAATTTAACCCCCATGCAAGTTCCTTCTGATGTTGAGCACGCATCTGCGCTTCCCATGCCTTTTCATTTCCCACAGCTTCTCGTTGCGCCAAAAGACGCTGACGTTCGCGACAGTGAGTTCTCAGCTTTTCCCGGATCGCCGGGTCCGGCCAAAATTTGTCGCTGAGTTCCAGTGTTCGCTCGTAAGCGTTCCAGGCAATCTCTCGCTGGCCGATCACTTCCATGATCGTCGCCAGCGCAAGTGAAAAGTGCGGATTTGGTCCACCGCCTAAAGTCCACATTCCGATGATCGCAAGCGTTGGTTCGTCAAATGGCATTGCGACGTCGTAATCGGGATGAACAATATCCGCCCATCCTTCGGAGTAACCAATCCGTGTCAATCGAGAGCGGATCTTCAATCGGTCCGCCTGCGTCAGGTTATTCAGCGGTGTGTCATCGGGTTTTCGGGGTGTGTATTCTGAGGAAGATCCATGCCATTGCGCAGCGCCGAGTGGATCGCCGAGAAAATCGTAAGAGGTCAAAAGGTCCGGGTGATCGATACACGCCAACAGATGTTCGATCGCAATCGCCTGCCATCGTTCTCTTCCAAAATGGGCGCCGGGGTTGATAGCAATGGCGCGCTCAATAAAATCCAGGCCCTCGGCCACCGTCTGTCTCGCAAACACATCTCCGGCCAATGCTTTTGTCATAGCGCTGTGCACCAGAACCGTTCCCAAATTGGCGCACGTCGTATACTGGTGGTGTCTGTCCATCGTCAAATGGTGGGTCGATAGAATTCTTTCTAAATCGTTTTTATCTACTTCCGGCTGATCATCCGAAGTCGACGACTTTTTGCTGGCTGGCTCCGCGAAAACTTTTTTCACAAATGGTGGCAGTGGGGAAACAAACGCGAGCTTTTCTCGGAGGATCATGATTGCTTGGTCGTATTGCCCGACGCTTTCCAGATCCACTCCCATATCATCAAGTGTGCCCAACCACTGCGGTGATGGCCTCGTTGAGGGTTGCTCCTCAGTCGTTTGTTCGATGCTAGTCCGCGAAAATTCCATTCGTCGAACATGCCATGCAGTTCCATGCCGCAGGTAACGCTCGTGGAGGATGTCGTGAACCATCGCCATTCGCAGTGGAGTACCACCCGGGATTTTCGGAACGCGATACGCTGCGGGTATGATTTTCGTTCGCGATCCTAGCGGCAGCGGATTCCACGAGGCTGCGACAAATAATCCCAATAAGCCCCCCATGCAACCGACGATGATCAGGCACCGCATTCCAACAAATTGCATCGAATCTCTTGAGCCGTGCATCCTATTTCTTCCCACTACGCCGAAACTCAATCCTTACCGTTCCGGCGACAAGTGCGCATCCGGCTAAGAGTCCTGAAATGCCGGTCAGAGAATAAGTCTTGGGTTCAGTTCGCTTCTCCAGGGTCGGGATTTCGTAACGGGAACGAAATTCCTTTTCAGCGCGATCCACATTGCGGTCATTCAAACATGCCGACGCCATCTCGGCTCTCAAAATCAGGAGGCAGAAAGATGCAATTTGGAAACCCCGAATAAACGATTTGAGCATGATGACACTTTCTAACGAGACAACAGCGTCAATTAACGGGTTCATTTATACCCGATTCAAGTGTCGAATCGGAAGAACAAAAAATATCATCACCACAAAAGTATTACATGCGCCGTCGTACGAAAATGGTCATCACATCGCACTTCTCGCTATTTCAAAAGCGTCAATCGCAAACTCGATATCCGCCTGCGTATGAGCCGCCGAAATTTGCGTGCGAATGCGGGCTTTTCCCATCGGGACAACAGGGTATGAAAAGGCGATGACATAGACGCCGAGCTCCAGCATTTTGTCGGCCATGCGCGAGGCTTTGACGGCATCGTGCAGCATGATTGGGGCGATCGGGTGCTCGCCTTTTGGAATATCAAAGCCGCGTTTGGACATTTCTGCACGAAAAAACGCGGTGTTGGAGCGTAGAGTTTCGCGCAGCTCAGCGGTCCCGGATGCCAGGCGAATGGCTTCCAGTGAGCCGGCGACTATGCACGGCGGAAGCGTGTTCGAGAACAAATAAGGTCGCGAGCGCTGTCGAAGTAGATCAATGATTTCCTGCCGGCCGCTCGTATATCCGCCGCTCGCGCCACCGAGCGCTTTGCCGAGTGTGCCGGTGAGAATATCGATGCGGTCCATCACGCCATGATGCTCCGGTGTGCCCCGGCCGGTTGCCCCCATGAACCCAACGGCGTGCGAATCATCGACCATCACCATCGCGTCATATTGATCCGCCAACTCACAAATCGCCGGGAGATTGGCGATCGTGCCATCCATCGAAAAGACACCATCCGTGGCGATCAGCCTGAACCTCGCGCCTTTCGCTTCGACCAATCGCGCTTCGAGATCAGTCATGTCATTATTTTTGTAGCGATGGCGTTGCGCCTTACACAACCGAACACCATCGATGATGCTGGCGTGATTCAATTCATCACTGATCACCGCGTCTTCCGCACCAAGCAGCGTTTCAAACAATCCCCCATTTGCATCAAAGCAGGATGAATACAGAATCGTGTCGTTGGTGCCCAGGAATTGGCTCAGCGACCGCTCCAGTTGCTTATGCAGATCCTGTGTTCCGCAAATAAACCGGACCGAGGCCATGCCATAGCCCCACTGATCCAGCGCCGACTTCGCCGCCGCAATCACCTGCGGATGATCCGCCAACCCCAGGTAATTATTCGCACAAAAGTTCAGCACCGACTTGCCGCCCGTCACGGTGATGCGCGCATTCTGCGGTGAGGTGATCACGCGCTCCCGCTTGCACAGGCCGGCTTCGGTGATCTGCTGAAGAGTTTGCGCGAGATGCGCCTGCATCGAGTATGACATCATGGACTCCGTGGGAACCGCTGTGAGTTTGAGAAGATTTCCGTAGTATTGGCTACCAGGCCATGTTCTTGAATTTAAAATATGGGCTGGTAGTCCATGCTACGAATAAGTTCTCAGGCTCGCAGCGGAAACTACAGTACTTACATGTAGATAAACGGCTCCACCGGGAACTGAACTCGTTTGTAGATTTTCGCGAATGGCAACGACATTCCGCTGAACGGCATTTTCCGTCGCGGCCATCGTCCGGAAAATTCGTCCTTCGAGATAGTTACTTTTTTCTTCCGCGACCGCTTCTATCGCGAAGTATTCAGCAGGAGTGTACAGCTTATTTGGATCGGGAATTGGCATGCATGTATCTTACCCCTCGCTCCACGTCAAAACCACCTTCCCCGACTGCCCGCTCAGCATCGCATCAAACCCTTTCTGAAATTCCGTGTAGTGATACCGATGCGTGATCACCGGTTCAATATTCAAGCCGCTCTGCAGCATCACGGTCATCTTATACCACGTCTCGTACATCTCCCGGCCATAGATTCCTTTGATCGTGAGCATGTTGAAGATGACGGTATTCCAGTCGATCGCGATCTCTTTTTCCGGGATGCCGAGCATCGCGATTCGCCCGCCATGGCACATGTTGGTGAGCATATCGCGAAAGGCCTGCGGGTTACCGCTCATCTCCAGGCCAAGATCAAAGCCTTCTTTCATGCCGAGCTTTTTTTGGCAGTCGGCGAGCGTTTCCGTGCGGACATCCAGCGCGACGGTGGCCCCCATCTTTTTGGCTAAGGCCAAACGGTAAGGATTCACATCCGTGACAACGACATATCGCGCGCCGGCATGCCGAACAACGGCGGCGGCCATCACACCAATCGGGCCTGCGCCGGTGATCAACACGTCTTCACCGAGCACATCAAAACTCAACGCCGTGTGGACGGCATTGCCGAACGGATCGAAGATCGATTGAACATCGCGACTGATGCCAGAGACGTGCGACCCATCCGCCGAATCATGCACCCACACATTGCTTTGCGGCAGGGCGATGTATTCAGCAAACGCACCCGGGCGATTCACACCGATTCCCTTAGTATCCTTGCAAAGATGCCGACGCCCGGCGAGGCAATTGCGGCAATGCCCGCACACCACATGGCCTTCACCGCTGACAATATCCCCGATCTGAAAATCATGAACGTTTGAGCCGACCGCTTCAATCCGGCCAACGAATTCATGACCCACCACCATCGGAACCGGAATTGTTTTTTTCGCCCAGGCATCCCAGTTGTAAATGTGGACATCCGTGCCGCAAATACCAGTGCGAAGCACTTTGACGAGTACGTCATTGATGCCATGGGTGGGCATCGGGACATCGGCGAACCAGAGTCCTCGTTCGGCATGTTGTTTGATAATGGCTTTCACAATCACATCCTTCGATTAGTGTCTTCGTTTAGCGTCGACCCGTGGGGCCGGGCTTTCGCGCGACCCACTCAACCCACGCGATCAGCAGCCCCTGCAAGGGCAATCGCGCCCACAACATCCATGGCGCAAGGCCCAGGTCCGCGAACCGTCGCGGGCGGAGGGCCATGTAAACATTCGCCGGGAAGACCGCAAGCAACAGCGCGATCAATCCCCATCCCGCCGCCCGGCGCAAGGGCTTTATCAGCAACCCCAATCCTCCGGCCATCTCGCACACACCACTGGCCGCCACGAGCAACGGCGGGTTCGGAAACCCCGGCGGGATGATCCGCCCATACATCACGGGGTCACGAAAATGGTTCGCGCCAGCGGCGAAAAACCCAATCGCCGCCAGCCAGCGGAGTGTGGTGCGAAGGCGAGAATTTGAGCTGGACATCAGAGGAAATTCCTATTCTACACCATTTCGCAGGTTGTTGGAGCGGCGTCGGTGGGTGCCACAGGTCGCGGTACTCCGAGACCTGTGTTTTCGGGCTGCCGACACGCACAGGTCTCGGAGTACCGCGACCTGTGGCACCCGATCCCGGCCACCTGCTATTTCGCATGAGTCTAGGTGGGACATTGGTCGTCATTCGGATTTTGTCATTCGTTATTGTTTCGCCAGCGCACAAATCCTTCAATCGCTTCATACTCCGCAAGTCCAAGTTTATCGTAAATCCGCGCCGTCTGCCGGTTTCGTTCTTCGGCACGCTGCCAGAATTCCCGCTCATCGGCTCCGGGAAACATCGCGCGATCTTTTTGGCTCTGGTGCTTGAAGACCGCGCTGCGTTTTCGCAGCAATTCCTGCGGACTGAGCGGGACGGCCATCTCGATTTTTTCAGGTTCCCATTCCTGCCATGCACCGCGATAGAGCCACACTTCGCAGTCGCGCACCCACTGGCGATCTTTCAGCCGTTCCAGGGCGGTTAGAACGGCTGCGAGGCAAACGCGGTGTGTGCCATGCGGATCGGAAAGATCGCCGGCGGCGTAGACTTGGTGCGGCTTAATTTTTTCGAGCAACTCCACTGTCAGCCGGACATCCTCTTCGCCGATGGGTTTTTTGCGAACCGTGCCGGTTTCATAAAATGGCAAATCCATAAAATGCAACTGATCGTAAGGTACGCCGCAATCTCGACCGGCGGCCCGGGCTTCACCGCGGCGAATCAGGCCTTTGATCTGCTGAACTTCAGCGCTATCCACCTGGCCCGGTTTTTTATTGCGCAAAAATTCTTCGATGTGTTGTTCGATTTTGGCGGCATGCTCCGTGCCCGTACCGAACATGCGTTGGAACTCAGACGCGAAATCCGCAAACCGCAGCGCATCGGCATCAAACACCGCAATATTGCCGGAGGTTTGATAGGCAACATGCACTTCATGCTTTTGATCCACCAATCGAATCAACGTGCCGCCCATGCTGATCACATCATCATCCGGGTGCGGCGAAAACAGCAGCACGCGCTTGGGGAACACGCCATCGGTTGGTCGGGAGATGTCACCGGGACGCTTCTGGTCCAGAGGTTTACCACCGGGCCAGCCGGTGATGGTTTCGTTCATCTCCCGGAAGACATCGATATTGATTTCGTGGGCCGGGCCGTGCGAGGCGGCAAGATCCTGCAGACCGTGTTCGTTGTAGTCTTCGGACGTGAGTTTGAGGATCGGTTTGTTCACCAGACGCGCCAACCAGATGACGGCTTTTCGAATCGTCGATTGGGTCCATTCAATATCCCCGAGCAACCAGGGGCTTTTGAATCGCGTCAGTTCCGCGCCGGCGGCTTCGTCAAGCATAAACCGGGCATCCCGATGCTCCTGTAAATAGCTCGCGGCAATGGCCGACGTAATCGGCCCTTCAACGGCTCGGGCAACGACCGGCGCTTTTCCTTCACCAAAAGCGATCAAAATCACTCGTTTGGATGCGAGAATGGTTCCAACGCCCATCGTGATCGCCCGACGGGGAACATGCTCTTCACCAAAAAAATCGGAGGCGGCATCCAATCGCGTAACCCGATCGAGCGTAATCAGGCGCGTGCGACTCTCGCGCGACGAACCCGGCTCATTGAAACCCACGTGCCCGGTTCGACCGATGCCCAGGATCTGCAGATCAATCCCACCGTGATCGAGAATCGCCTTTTCATACTGACGGCAAAATTCGTTCACCTGTTCCGGCGCGATCGTGCCATCCGGAATATGAATATTCTGCGGAAGGATATCCACACGATCGAACAGATGCTCGTGCATGAACCGGTGATAGCTTTGCAACTCCATCGGCTGCATCGGAAAATATTCATCGAGATTAAACGTGACGACATTCTTGAAGCTGAGCCCTTCCTGCTGATGCATTCGGACCAGTTCTTCGTAAACGCCGGTGGGCGTGGAGCCGGTCGCTAAACCAAGAACGCAAAGTTGGTTTTGCCTGGCCTTGTCGCGAATCAAAGTCGCGATTTCCAAGGCGACGGCCTGATTCACCTGTCGTGAATCCGGGAATGCAGTGGTGGGCACGAGTTCGGGGGATGCGGTGTGGGACATCATCAAATATCTCCTTGGGAGATATTATTATCATAGGTAATAATAAATGCAAGCATAATAGCGCGGCTTCGTTGCGGCGCGCGACCATTGCTTTGTCGCAAAACGGATTTGGGGTGCCACAGGTCGCGGTACCCCGAGACCTGTGCGTGTTGCATACACTTAGCACACAGGTCTCGGAGTACCGCGACCTGTGGCACCCACCACATCGTGCAATTCTAATTTAACGGGTTCGCCACGAACAAGCGCTACACTCGAATAGATTGCATATGGAACATTTTTATTAAATATGATATAAATAGGCGATGCTCGATGTTCGCCAACGGGAAATTGTCCGCACACTTTGGGAGCAAGGCCGATTGAGCCGCTGGGAATTGCATGAGCGAACCGGGCTGACCCCCAATAATGTCGGATCGCTTGCCGAGTCGTTGTTGGAACTGGGTGTGTTGAGCGAGGGCACCGCTGAGCCATCCGGCGCGGGCCGGCCGCGCGTGCCGTTGGAAATCGATCCATTGCGACGGCATGTCATCGGTTTGGCGATTGCACCCGGGCGCGTCGAGGCCTGTCGCGTGGGGCTGCGCGGGCATCCGGTGGGGCCGTCCGTTTCCCGATCCAATGTCGATGCGGCCAAGGTCATTCCAACTGCGGCGGCCATGCTTAAGAAAATGATGAGCGCCGAAGCGATGGCCATCGGGCTGAGCGTCACGGGTTTTGTGGATGCCGAAAAACATGCCGTGCTGTTTTCATCCGCGTTGCCGGGCAAAGGGCCGGCGACGCTGGCTCCGGTCTATGAGGCGGCGGGGGATTTGCCGGTGGTATTGGAAAACGACATGCACGCGATGGCCGCCCGCTGGATGCTCACGCATCGCGCCGCGGGGCAGGATGTGCTGCTCGTGCTCGTCGAGGATGGCCGCCTGGGCGCGGCGATGTTAATCGATGGCCGTCCCAATCGCGGTTGCGCGACGGGTGGCAATGAACTCGGACACTCGCGATTCTTTGTCGATACGCAAAAATGTTACTGCGGACATATGGGCTGCCTCGAAAGAATCGTGAGTACGGATTTCCTGAATCGCAGTAAGCCGCAACGCTCACAGGCCACAACATTGCTTCAAGCCACGACCCATTTCAACGGTGACATACCTGCAAATCCCGGTCTCGAATCCATCCTGAAATATCTCGCTTGCGGCTTAGCCAACGCCATCAATTTCGTTCGCCCGCATCGCCTCATATTAGTCAGCCCGTTTACCCGGTCACCCGCGTTTGCCGATGCACTGGTTCGCATGATTCGCAGCAGCGTCCTCGTGGAATTGGCCGACCGAGTGAGAATCGATTTCTGGGACGAGCCCGCCGCCGGGAGTGCCGAAACCGCCGGTTGGTTGGCGCTTGCGGAGCTATTCTTCGGGGGATGGGGTGCCGAGGTGGCACGGGCAAAAATCTAAATGGCGGTATGCGGCTCGGGTAGAGCCCACAGTGAACTTGAGTACTTATTTGTGGCACGGGCTTCCAGCCCGTGTTGAAACTTTTGAACTTGAATCGCTGCCGAAAAACATAATATTTTTTGTGCTGATCCTCTAACGCGGGCTGGAAGCCCGTGTCACAAATTGATTCTCAAGCTCACTGCGAACCGTTTCGGAACGGTCCAAAATTCAAAGGTGCGGGATCATTTTGTCAAGATCTACAATGCCCCGCGATTCAATCCATCCAGTCCCACTGCGACCGCGCCTAAGACCCCCACTTGATCGCCGAGTTCGGCAGGCACAATGTCGCAGATGTCATGAAGCGTTGGCATGGCATGTATTTTGGTTTGTTTGCGAAGTGGCACGAATAACAGATCGCCGGCGTTGCTGATTCCGCCCCCCAGCACAATGCGTCGGGGGTTGAAGATGTGAATGACGCTGACCATGCAGGAACCGAGCGCGACAATCGTTTCATCCCAAATCCGGCAGGCCAGTGGGTCTTTTTGACGGACAGCCTCCACAACGGTTTGCCCATTAATCCGGTCGACCTTGTCGGCCAACATGCTCTCGTGATTTCCCGTAGCAAGCACCGCTTCGCGTGCCCGCGCGGCGATGGCTGTGCCCGAGGCATACTGCTCGATACACCCCAGATTGCCGCAACCGCATGGCCGCCCCGCGAAGTTCACGGACATATGTCCGAGCTCACCCGCGTTGCCGTTCTCACCTTGATAGAGCTGATGGTTGACGATAATTCCGCCTCCGATTCCCGTCGAAATCGTGAGATAAACCATGTTGGCCATGCCCCGACCTGCGCCGAACCGGTGTTCACCGAGCGCGGCGGCATTGGCATCATTGTCCAGAAAAACCGGAATATTGAGATGGCTCTTTAAGGTGTCCACCAGCGGCACTTTATTCCAGCCGTGCAAGTTGACCGGATTGATGACGTAACCGGTCTTTTGATCGAGCGGTCCGACGCATCCCACTCCGGCGGCATCCACTTTGACGCCCGCTTTTTCGATGACCGTGCGGCAAACGTCGGCAAGTCTGGCCAATACTCGATCAGGACCTTCACCGGAATTAGTCGGGATTCGCTCGGTTGACAATAATTGCCCTTGCGCCGTTGCAACCCCTACCGCCAGCTTGGTTCCACCGATGTCTATCCCTAATATATGTTGGATGGCAGCGGGGGACGTTGTGTTGAGAGCGTTCGTTGATGTCTGTAAAGTCATGGAGGTGGCAGTGTCGTCTGTCGCGGTTGTCTGTCAAGTGAATCCGTAAAACATCGGGAATCCATGGGTGGCAGACTGCAAGGAAAGGACAAAGAGTACGCGGATTTGAAACTCACAAAAGACGATTGAATAGTGACTGGTGAAAGTGATATTGCCCTATGAAAAATCCTATACTGCGTTTGATCCTGTTCCTGGCCATGGCATCCGCGAGATGGACCGCAGCGGAGTTGCCGAATGTTAAACTCACGAAATTAGACACATCGCTCTCCGTCGAGATCGGTGGAAAACCTTTCACAACCTATCGATTTGGTGCCGATGATAAACCGCCGTTCGTGCGACCGTTTTTCTATCCGGTCTTCGCCGCGGACGGCACGGAAGTCACCGTCGATCGCGTTCGCAGCGGGGGCGATCATCCGCACCATCGATCATTCTGGGTCGGTCACGGCGATGTCAACGGGATTGACCACTGGAGCTTCCAGCAAAAACCGGCGCCGCCAAAACAACAGCACCTCAAATTCGATCAATTGCAAAACGATGGATTTATTGAACAACTCGTATGGCAGGATCTACAAGGCCAGCCGCTTCTGAACGAGGTTCGTACGGTCCGATTCATTCCCTTTGCAGATGGCGCGCGTGCGATTGACATCACCGTCAAGCTGTCGGCTGCCGGTGGTGATGTGAAACTCGGCGATACAAAAGAGTCCGGATTGGCGGCCGTTCGCGTGTCTCAACAAATCTCGGTGGCCCCCACGCTCATCAATTCCAACGGCGCTGAAGGTGAAAAGCTCGTCTGGGGAAAACCAGCCGAATGGTGCGATGAATCCGGCAAAATCGATGGCAAGCCCTACGGTATCGCCATTTTCGATCATCCCTCAAACCCGCGCCATCCCACCACATGGCATTCGCGCGCCTACGGCCTTGTCGCCCCCAACGCATTCGGCCTCCACGAGTTCGATAAAAAACTCCCCAAAGGCTCCGGCGATATGAAGATCCCCAAAGGTGAATCGGTCACCTTCCGCTATCGAGTCATCATTCACGAAGGCGATGCCCCCTCCGCCAAGCTCACCGAAAAATACAAGGAATTCACCGAATCCAAGTAACCGTCCATTCTTGAAGATCACACTGGCATCGCCACCTCCGGTCGTCAGGCGTTTTTTTCTTTCGACTTCATCCAGCCTTAAGGTCCAAACTCCTATCCTCCGCTTCGCTTCACGAAAACAAGTGATGGTGCTTGTTTTTGAACGAAGCACCGAGGCTTGCATCAATGGCGTCAACCTCGGTCAACGGTCCATTTTTTTGGAGGATCTGCCATGGCTGCTCCACGCAAATGTCTCACGGTCGTGCTCGAATCTCTTGAACCTCGAGCGCTGTTTTCAGTGGCAGTCGAATCAATCGATGGCAGTGGGAATAACCTGCTACACTCAACCTGGGGGTCAACCTCTACGGAATTGTTACGCCTTTCTCCTTCGGCGTACGGCGACGGTATTTCTACCCCGGCGGGGAGCAATCGTCCGAGTGCCCGAGCAGTCAGCAATGCGATCAGCGCGCAATCCGCCGATGCGAACAACAATCGCAATCTATCAGATATGGTCTATCTGTTTGGCCAGTTCCTGGATCACGACTTAAGCCTGACCAGCGCCGGGTCGACGGAATCATTTAATATCGCGGTTCCCAAAGGGGATGAATCATTCGATCCTTCGAGGACTGGGAACCAGCTGATTT
>JBBRMF010000009.1:0-43596 GCA_038230975.1 Tepidisphaerales bacterium | reverse complement strand
AGGAACGCCTCGGCGGCGATCGGCACGATCGGGCGGATCAGCTCAAACATGGCCGTCGCGTAATCGCGTATTTCCTGCTGGGCGTGGGAATCCATTCGCAGTGAAAGGAAGTGAAATAAATTGTGCAGATCGATTTTCCAGTACCACTCCGTGTACACGTTCACGGGCAGAATAATTCGCGCGGTTTCGCGCGCAATGCCCTTCTCCATAAATTCTTCATACTTGGCGTAATCCGCCTCAAGTTTATCGAGATGGTCACTGAACTCTTTGGCAGTTAGATCGTCCACCTGGGCCCCACCGCCTTGCCGATTGCTCGTGCTTTGCTGGCGGATGTCCGCAGCCTTCGGGTGATAAAACCGGTCGCGCACGACAGAATATCGGGCGGAGTATTCATTGACATTCGCCGTACGATGACGAATCCACTGCCTGGCGATGAAGATCGGCATGACGTGATGGAATTTAAACTCCACCATTTCAAATGGGGTCGTATGACGATGCCGCGCGAGATACCGGATCAGACCCCGATCTTCATTGACTTGCTTGGTGCCCTCACCGTATGAGACGCGGGCCGCCTGAACGATTGCAAAATCAGCGGTCTTACCGACCGGTGCCAACCGCGGCATTACGTCGCATAGTGCGACTAAACCGTGATCGTGAACATTAATTTCCAGTCGAGCCGCGCCTCCCATGACATCATGGACTTCGGATTCGAATGGTTTACGAACGATTTTGTTTTCCTGCACCGCAGGGATGTGTGCTTCCGGACTGCTCATGGAAACCACTATAACCGCGAGCGAATCGGGAGTCACATCGCCTTATTTCCCGAACATTTTGAACAGGAAGAAAAGTATTACGAATGTTCCCAACCCACCGCCGGTCAACAGTGTCAAAAGCGCTGCTTTACCCGCGGCGGCGAGGATCACCAACAGGATAGTCGAGAGTACGAGCATGAAAACTCCTTGTTACAAGTATTGACGATACAGAACAGACTCTACTTCAAATACTCTTGAAACAAAGATCGTGCCAATGGACATTCAAGCGGGTTTATCAGATTCCCTAACCGATAGGCTTCCAAACGCTTTTTAGATTGAGCCGCCAACTGCCGACGGACTTCACGTCGCTTTCCTTTCACCCGGGCGATCGACATTTCGTCATATCCGGTGGTTTGATGCCGCATCCAGGCAATCACCGCAGCTTCTGCCCGCTCTTCGACCGGAATTCGCTTTGTGCGCGCGACCGTTCCGCTGCCCACCGGGGTGGCGTGCGCGGCAACGGCTTCGGCGAGACGTTTTGCCAATTCCTCATATCGGGGATGAAACGCCAGGAACTCGAACACGGTCTCCTGAAACGTCTGCACGTATTCTGCTTGATCGCGCTCACGTCGAACCACTTCCGCCTTTCGCTTATTCGCATATTGCGGGGTCGCTCTCTCAATCGCCAATTCATTGCGAATCGTGCTGACGGTCATCCCGCTCGCCCAGACCCCTTGCGAAAAAATCTTGCGGCCTTTCTTCTCCTGCACAGTCCAGGTTGGACCCGCCGCCTTTATCCGTCGCGTCAGCCCCGGGTCGCCTGGTGGAACAAGCACCCAATCCGCCGGCGCGGTCAGCAATTTTCCATCGGCACTTTTTACGGTTCGAGGGATTGGCGTGGAAGTTACGATTCGAGTCTGTTCAGGCATTGGCTCCACTATAGCGCTTTTCAAGAGGCTGTACCCTGCGAAACTGCAACAAAAAATCAGGCGCAGATTTTTTTACAATTTCGTTTAAGCTTCCTACGCTTGCGGCTGGTTTGGCCGCACCCTTCACATTTCTCGTTTGCGACAGGATACCTGGCATGCGTCGAATTAAAACGCCACTGGCTTGCATCGCGATCGTGTGTACTTGCATCGCGATTTTCCCGGAGTTCTGCAGCGCCGAGGATGCAAACGCGAAACCCGTACCTCCCTACGGCATCGCCGCGCGCATCCCCTGGACGACCTCCCGCATCACCGGGTCCCCCGAAGCGCCGCTCCCTTTTCAGACCCGCCGCGCATTTCCGAAACTCACCTTTCAGAGTCCGTTGGATGTGGCGTTCGCGCCGGGCGACGACCGCGTGTTTGTCCTTGAGCAACATGGCAAAATCTTCTCGTTTCCGAATGACGATTCTTACGCAAAAGCGGATCTAGTCTTTGAGGTTGCCAAGGCTCAGGGGTTGGACAAAATCCCTAATTGCAAAGGGATCAGCGATGCGCTCGGGTTCACACTGCATCCTCAGTTCAGAAAGAATCACTACCTCTACGTCTGCTATAACCTCGATCTGCTGCCGCAGACTCGCAACCATGAAAATGGAACCCGAATCTCCAGGTTCACCGTCAGCGAGACCGAACCGCCGACGATCGATCCGGAAACGGAGCTGATCCTTCTGACGTCAACCTCCGGTGGCCATAATGGTTGCTGCCTGAAATTTGGCCCCGATGGGAATCTTTATATTTCGCTGGGCGACGGTGCCGATCCAGATCCACCCGATGCGATGAACACCGGCCAAGACATCGGCGATCTGATGTCGTCCATTCTTCGCATTGATGTCGATCATCCGACGGAAGGCAAGCCGTATTCAATCCCTGCGGATAATCCATTCGTCAAAATGCCCAAAGCTCGACCGGAAGTGTTCGCTTACGGCTTGCGGAATCCGTTTCGAATGAGCTTCGATCGGCAGACCGGGAATCTTTGGGTTGGAGATGTAGGTTGGGAGTTATGGGAATCCGTCGTCTGCGCCAAATCCGGGAGCAATTTCGGTTGGAGCATCATGGAAGGCCCGAACCCGGTTCACCCGGATGGTAAGCGCGGACCCACACCGATCACTCCACCGGCTATCGCGCTATCGCATGCAGAATCAGCTTCGGTCACCGGCGGCATTGTCTACCATGGTACACAATTTCCGGAACTGGCCGGGCACTATGTGTTCGGTGATTGGCAGACCCAACGCCTTTGGGCAGCCAAGTGCGACGGCGACAAATTGCAACCGCATCGCGATATTGCCATGACCGACCAACGCATCGTCGCGTTCGGTGAACAAGCCAACGGTGAACTGCTGATTGTCGATCACCAAGGGGGCGGCCTATGGCGCATGGCTCGCAATGAAACCACCCGGCAATCCACGAACTTCCCGCGAAAACTGAGCGAGAGTGGCTTATTCTCAGACACAAAGAATCAAACGCCGCAACCAGGAGTGGTCGCATTTTCGGTGAACGCCGCGCAGTGGGCCGACGGTGCCAAAGCCGAACGATGGATCGCGCTGCCCGGTGATTCAAAAGTCGCCTGGGGCAAAGGAGTCTGGGGCGACGAAAAGCCGGGTTGGCCAAAAGATAGCGTGCTGGCGCGAACGCTTTCCCTGGAAACCCACCCGGGCGATCCAACCACACGCAAAAATATCGAGACTCAGATTCTCCATTTCGATGGCAAGCAATGGCAAGGCTACACCTATGCCTGGAACGATCAGCAAACCGATGCCGACTTGATCGATTCAAAAGGTGCCACCCGGCGATACCCGATCCAGGACCCGACCTTTCCCAACGGGATTCGCCAGCAGACCTGGAATTTTCCCTCACGGTCACAATGCATGACCTGCCATAATCCCTGGTCCGATTTCACGCTGGCGTTCAACCCGTCTCAACTTGATCGCAATGATAAATATGGGGACATCACTGATAATCAGGTTCGGAACTTTCGACATCTTGGGTTTCTGGTGGCCCCAAAACCATCGACCGGGCCCGAATCCAAAGAAAAGCTCACCCTGACTGATCCGAGCGATTCATCGGCCGATCTCAATGAGCGCGCCCGCTCGTATCTTCACGTCAATTGCTCACACTGTCATCGGTTCGGCGGTGGTGGCTCGGCCCTTTTCGACATGCGAAAAGAACTGGCGTTGGACAAGATGAATCTGGTCAATACCAAGCCGAATTTGGGAGATTTTAGCCTCGATGAAGCGCAGCTGATTTGTGCCGGCGATCCCAATCGCTCGGTGATGCTCTATCGGATGGCAAAGCTTGGCCGTGGGCGCATGCCGCATATCGGTTCGGATCGCGTGGATGTGGAAGGACTCAAGCTCATCCGGCAATGGGCACAATATTTAACCGGTAAGAATGCGGTGTCCTCAATCAATGCGGCCACCAGTCAGTCGCAACAAACCAGGGCACAACTCCTTAAAACCTTGGTGAACTCCAAGAGCTCTGCCAACACGGCATCTGCCACCGACGGATTGCTGACTTCCGTGACCGGTGCGATGATCCTTCTCGAAAAAGTGGATGAGCACTCGTTACCCGAAGCCATCACCCAAGCCGTCACTGCAAAAGGCGCCGCGACCCCATTGGAATCAATCCGCGACCTTTTCCGCCGATTCGATCCGGCGGATCAACAGGCCATCCGCCTTGGCACGAACATCGATCCCAACACGCTTCTGAATCTTCACGGAGACATTGAAAAAGGCCGAAAGATTTTTGCAGAACAGAGCGGCACTGGGCTTTGCATCCGTTGCCATATGGTCGCCGGCAAGGGCACCGATTTCGGCCCGGATCTGAGCCACATCGCCACAAAATTAAACCGAAAGGATCTGCTCGACAATATTCTGAATCCTTCAAAAACCATCGCCGAGGGATATGCGACTTACATGCTGAAGACCAAAAGCGGCGAAGTCTTCACCGGGTTTCTGATCAGTCGATCTGACAAAGAGATTGTTCTGAAAGGTGCGGACCTAAAACTAATTCATGTCGATGCAAATGACATTCAAAAGCTGACGCCTCAAACGGTTTCCGCGATGCCGGATGGTTTGCTAGGTGACCTTGAACAGCAGCAGGCGGTCGATCTGTTGGAATACCTCGGCACGTTGAAGTGAGTTTGAATTGCGATCTTAAAAACATTCGCGTGGCACGGGCTGGAAGCTCGTGCCACGGTTGGCATATTTAGCGCATTTCAAAACCGTCGATCCAGCAATCGATACTGCACTGCTTCCGCCAGATGATGCTCAGCGATCTGCTCGACACCTTCGATGTCGGCAATGGTCCGGGCCACCCGGCGGACTTTATCGAATGCCCGCGCGCTCAACCCCATTTCATCCATCGCCTGTTTCATGAGCAACAGACACGAATCCGTCAGGTTCGCGTACTGCTGCAGTTGACGACTATCCAAACGCGCATTGATCGTCTTTTCACCGAACCGCTTGTGTTGGGCCTCGCGCGCTTTGGTCACCTGATTGCGCATCGTGGCACTATCGGTTCCTTTTTGACGGCCGGTCAATTCGTTGTACGGAACCGCAGGCACTTCAACGTGAATGTCAATGCGATCGAGCAACGGGCCGGACAGTTTGGAGAGATATTTGTCGTTCATCTTCGCGCCGCCGCGCGTGGGGCCTTCCTGATGGCCGCTAAACGTCGGATTCATCGCCGCCACGAGCATGAATCTTGCGGGGAATTTTACCGAACCATGCACGCGGGCGATCGTCACTTCGCCGCCTTCCAACGGCTGGCGCAACATTTCCAGCACGTATCGACTGAACTCCGGAAGCTCATCGAGAAAGAGAATCCCGTGATGGGCCATCGAGCATTCCCCCGGGCGCGGGATCGTGCCACCGCCCACGAGCGCCTGGGCCGTCGCGCTATGGTGCGGCGTGCGCACTGGCCGTTGATCGAGCAACGCAATCCCATCGGGCAGCATCCCCATCGCCGAATAAATCCGCGTTGTTTCGAGTGATTCACTTCGACTCAACGGCGGCAAAATGCCCGGAATCCGCTGCGCCAACATCGTCTTGCCCGTTCCCGGCGGGCCGACCATTAACAAATTATGCGCTCCCGCCGACGCGATGGTGATCGCGCGCTTCACTGCTTCCTGTCCCCGTACTTCGACAAAATCCAAGTCCCCCGCCACCTGCGAAGCCAGATATGGATGCCCGTCCAACTCATATGGCTCCATCGGCAATTGCTCATTCAGAAATGCCACCGCCTGCGAGAGAGTGCTTACAGGGTAGACTTCAATTCCCTCGACCACGGCAGCCTCACGGGCGTTTTCGGCGGGCAAAATCACCCCGCGAAATTTCTTCTCTTTCGCGAGCATCGCCAGCGATAGTGCCCCTTTAATCTTCCGAAGCTTGCCATCCAGAGCCAATTCCCCGGCGATCAGCAAATCTTTATGGCAATCCGTATTGATCGAATTGCTCGCACGCAACAGCCCAATCGCAATCGGCAAATCCAGTGATGGCCCCTCTTTTTTCACATCCGCCGGCGCCAGGTTGATCAACTGCGAGTTGGAGGGGAACGGAAATCCACTGTTGATCATCGCCCGACGAACCCGCTCGATCGATTCGCGCACCGCCGCCTGTGCGAGCCCGACGATCGTGGTTTTTTCTAATCCGTGTTTGGAAACATCAACCTCGACCTCGCATAAGATCGCGTCGATGCCGATGAGAACGAAGGAGTGGATTTTAGAGAGCACGGAGATAGTGTAATCCGACGAACGGGTAGGATGCAAAGGAAGAAGTGTGGCAGAGGACCGTGTACACGCGAATGGTCCGTATGATAGCGGTCCCGCATAGTAAGAACGAACTGAATCGGACCTTTCTATTTTCCGCGTGCAGTTTTGAAATGTCGTTCGGAAGGGTCCGCATTAGTGGGAAACATTGTTGAACAAGGTCGGTCCACTAATGCGAACGCTACATTGACTTGGAACGCTCACTTGGTTCCTTGTTATGTTCTGCCTGCCGTTTTTTTAGCCTGTCGCCAAGAGGTTCTGAAATGCTTCCAACGAGTCGATTATCTTGAAAATCGACGTGGATGCATTCTCTTTCCGAATCTGTGAGCGGCCGAGCCAGAATCCGTTCACTCGTTGTGACGGAAGCTCGTCGCGCAGCATCCAACGCCTGCTTCTGTTCGGCTGTGAGATGCTGCGATCGGTCGCAGCCCATGGTGGAAAGCACGCCTACAAAAATAATCGCTGTAAGAAATCTTAACACTTAATTTCTCTTGCCAAAGACTTTTTTTAAGCATTTCCACTCCGCAAATCGCAACCGGGAGATAAACCTCAATCCGGCAGCGCCATAATCTTCACGCTTTTATAGTGCACTTCGCTCAACGGATCATGCCCTTGCAGCGCGATGGTTCCGTGTTGAATGAAGCGGCCTTCCATACCCTTGGGCGGGGTGGCCGGGGTGGGTTCGGTCCAATCCGTGGTGACTTTACCGTCGATTTTCAGAGTGACATGCTTGCCTTCGACGAGGATGTCATACACAAACCATTTGTTGTCCTGATGAGGCGGGTTATCCATCACATCTTGAATGGCATAAAGACCACCGGTTTTTTTGCGGTCGCTTTGAGTTGCGTTGACTTGCGATTCAAAGCCTTGTTTCGGCCACCCTTCTTCCTGAAATTTCGTGTGGAAATAGATCCCACTGTTCGCATGCGGGAAGGTCATGACTTCAGCGCGCAGGTGGAAGTTTTTCCAGTCGTGGTGATGGATCGGGCCGTCGTAGAAAAGATGCGCGGGACCGGCGCCGTGGACGACCATTTCACCGTTGGCGACGGTCCAGCTCTCAGGATTCTTACCGATCTTCCAGCCGTCGAGCGATTTACCGTCAAAAAGGTCAACGAATTCTTCGGCGGGTTTGACATCGGCTAATTTAAGAGCGGTCGGTTTGTCGGCGGGCGGTTGGCCGCAGTTGCAAGCCAGACCGACCAGGGGAAGCAGCCACATCGAGTGCATCAGGCGTAAACGCATTGGTTTCCTCTGAAAAAAAGGACATGAAGGTGGCGAAGACCCGCGTCATCGCCAACGGCCCGTGATCCCAAAGCGATTGGCACAAATCCAATCGGACCAAGCCGCTACACAACGAGCCGTCGAACGACGGCTCTTTGTACACAAAATGAAATGAGCGCGGTGGGTCTCGAACCCACGACCTACGGATTAAAAGTCCGTTGCTCTACCAACTGAGCTACGCGCTCGACGAATCGAGAAGTTTAGCCGCTGCAACGCGTAGATACAAGTAATGGGAATGAGATATGTCAAACAGACGGGACGAACACATCGGCTGGAAACTCGGTCGTCGTCGCACCGCAGGTGCGATTTCGACCGGATCGCTTCGCAACAAAAAGCGCCCGATCTGCCGCGCTCACCAGTTCTACGCCAAGACCATGTCGGTCGTCCGCCACACCCAGACTACAGGTCACGGTGACGTTGCCCGAAGGAGTTTCAAAACGATGCTCTAACACGGCTTCTCGCATTCTCTCGGCCAGGCGGTGCGCGCCGTCTTCGGCCACATGCGGGCAAAGTACGACGAATTCCTCCCCACCATATCGGCAGACAATGTCTTCTTCCCGGCAGGTTCGATTCAAGGCCTCGACAACGCTGCAGATAACCCTGTCGCCGAATGGGTGACCGTAATGATCGTTGATTAATTTGAAGCGGTCGATGTCGAGCATGACGCACGACAACGGGTAATGATGCCTGGCCACGGCGGCGCTTTCACTCTGCAAGCGGTCTTCAAAATACGCCCGGTTCCAGGCCCCTGTGAGACCGTCACGCAAGGCTCGATTCGTTTCGAGATCCAGAAGGAATTTGAATCGCAATGAAACACGAACCCTGGCTCGCAGTTCATCGCCGAAGAATGGTTTGTTAATAAAGTCGACGGCACCGGCATTCAATCCCCGGGCGCGCTCGGCGGGGTCGGCGGTTGCGCTTAAGAAAATCACTGGCGTATTGGCGGTCTCAACCTGAATTCGAATTAACTCACAGACGTCGTAGCCGTTGAGTTCCGGCATCGATACGTCTAATAAAATGAGGTCGGGCTTCACCTGTTTGGCGAGGCTCATGCCCGCGAGCCCGTTAAACGCGGAGTGAATCTCAAACCCTTCGGTGAGCAGTTCTGCGCGAACCAGTGCGTGCAGCGACTTATCATCGTCGATGATGAGTATTTTTGAAGGTCTACGCAATCATGCTCCAAGCAATCGTGTGCCGACATTGCACCTTCTGGATACATCGGCACAACGCAACTTATTCTTAAGGCCACCCGCAACTTTAAAGAATCTGCATGCAGTCGGTTGCAATGAAACCGAACCGTCTTGGCGCCAAGGCTTGCGCGAGAATCATTTCGAAGGCTGAAACAACCGATACAATCCATACATCCAAACTCACCCGCGTGTGCGTCATTGTTTGGACTTACTCGGAGTACGCATGTCGCCTGCGCCAATCCCGCCCGATGAACAAACCCGATTGCAGCAACTGCTTCAGTTTGAGGTTCTTGACACTCCTCGCGAATCGGCTCTGGATGACCTCACACAGCTTGCGTCCCTTATCTGCCAAACGCCTATCGCATTGATCTCGCTCGTGGATGAAACGAGGCAATGGTTCAAGTCGGCCGTCGGAATCGATGAGACCGAAAGCAGTCGCGAAACGGCTTTTTGCGCGCACACCATTCTGGGTAAAGACCTGTTCATCGTGGAGGATGCTCTTCAAGACGAACGTTTTTTCGACAACCCGTTTGTCACTGGCGCCGTCGGCATTCGCTTTTATGCCGGGGCACCCCTTGTCACCGAAACCGGCCATTCTCTCGGTAGTATTTGCGTGATCGACCGCGTGCCACGCCAATTGACCGCTGTCCAGATCGAAGCGCTTCAGGTACTCGCGCGACAGGTGATGACTGATTTGAAAATGCGCCAAGTCTTAAAAGAATTGACGCAGATGCAAACCGATCTGCAGTGTGCCACGACGGTACTTGAATCGCGTGTTGCGGCTCGTACATCAGAACTGTTGTTCGCCAACCGAGCCTTGGCGAACCTGAACGAGACATTGGCAACCGACATTCATCGCCGCAAGCTGATTGAAATCAGTCTGCGCGAAAGCGAAGCGAAATTCCGATTTTTGGCCGATTCCGTCCCCGAGCTGATCTGGACGTCAACTCCCAAAGGAGATGTTGACTACTACAACGAACCCTGGTTTGCCTACACAGGGATGAACTTCGAACAGTTGTCGAGTTGGGGCTGGCAACAGGTCATCCATCCCGAAGATTTGCCAAATACCGTAGAACGCTGGACCCACTCGGTCAAGACCGGTGAGCCCCACGAAATCCACGTTCGTATCCGGAATGGCAAGAGCGGCATTTATCGCTGGTTTCTGGCCAGAGCCGAGGCGCGTCGAGACGACACCGGAGCTATCCTGCAATGGGTCGGGGCCTGCATGGATATCGACGACCAGAAAAATGTCACGGCGGGATTGGAGAATCAGCGCCAGCAGTTAGAGGCGCGCGTCGCGGAACGTACAGCACAATTTCATGAGGAAAAACGATTCACCGAAGCGGTTCTCGACAACGTAACCGATGGGATTGTGGCCTGCAACGCAACAGGAAACTTGACCCTCTTCAACCGGGCCGCACGCGAGCTGCACGGAATGTCCGCCGAGCCGATTCCCGCCGACGACTGGGCTCAAAAGTACGATTTGTTTCTTGCGGACGGCGTCACCTCGATGCAAAAACAGGATGTTCCTCTCTATCGGGCCTATCGGGGCGAAGTACTTCAAGCCGTCGAGATGATTGTCGCCCCTCACGGTCGACCCAAACGTAGGCTTGTCGTGAACGGTCGATGTTTTACCGACGCAAGTGGGCGCAAGCTTGGCGCGGTCGTCGGAATGCACGATATTACGGAGCGCGCGGCGGCCGATGAGAAATTCCGCGTCCTGTTTGAGTTCTCATCCGATGCCCATTTGCTCTTCGATGATACCGGGATTGTGGATTGCAGCAGCACGGCTGTAAGAATGATCGGATGCACCGATAAAGCCCATCTGATGTCGCTTCCGCGCGGGGAAATATCTCCGGAATTTCAACCCGACGGCTGCCGATCTGACGAAAAACGCCGCCGCATGAGCGCCTTGGCTTACCAGAACGGGAGCCATCGATTTGAATGGATGCATCGGAAAATAGACGGCGTTGTTTTCCCGGTCGAAGTCACCCTGACCGCCGTAAAGCTGAGCGGAAAAGACACATTGCTCGTGGTCTGGCACGACCTGACCGAACAAAAACGAGCCGAGGAATGCCTGCGGACCGCCAAGGAAACAGCCGAATTGGCGACCAAGGCAAAAAGTGAGTTCCTGGCCAATATGAGTCATGAAATCCGAACGCCGATGACGGCGATTCTCGGCTACACAGATCTGCTGGCAGATACGCTTCGAAACGATCCCGAACGAAGCAACTACGTAAAAATCGTTCGACGGAACGGTGAACATCTTCTCCAAATTCTGAACGACATCTTAGACATCTCAAAAATTGAAGCCGGCAAGCTCGAAATCGAACGCATACCCAGTTCACCGATGAAGATCCTTTCCGAGGTCGAATCGCTGATGCGCGGCCGCGCAGTTGAAAAAAATATTGCGTTCGTGGTTGAATACGGCCCGAACACCCCCGAGCAAATCGCAAGTGATCCCACACGAATCCGGCAGATTCTCATTAACCTCATCAGCAATGCGATCAAGTTCACCGCCACCGGCACGGTGAAAGTAACCGTCAGCGCCATCGCGGATGCAAATGCCAAGCCTTCACGAGTGCAGTTTGAAGTGAAAGACACCGGCATTGGATTGACGACCGAGCAATTGACACGGCTGTTTCTACCTTTCGGGCAGGCAGACAGTTCGACGACGCGCCGATTTGGGGGGACGGGACTCGGTTTGGCGATATGCAAGCGACTTGCACTGGTGCTCGATGGTGAACTCTCCGTTAAAAGTACCTTCGGCGAGGGAAGCACGTTCGTACTGAGCCTGCGTCTCACCAATGAAATAGATGAACGACTCACGGCTCACAATCGCGGCGCGACAAACTCTATCCAAACTAAACATGTGCGCATTCATCAATCCCGCGGGCGTATCTTGCTGGCGGAGGACGGAATTGACAATCAAAAACTCGTGACGCTGTATCTGAAGAAGTCTGGATTCGACGTGGATGCCGTTCCGAACGGTCGTGCCGCCGTAGACGCAATCGTCGACGCCGCCGACACGGAACATCCGTATGAACTGGTTCTCATGGACATGCAAATGCCAGTTTTGGATGGCTACAGCGCCGCCCGCGAGTTGCGAGCACGAGGCTATTCGACACTACCGATTATCGCGCTGACCGCGCATGCCATGCGGGGTGAAAGGGAGAAATGTCTGGCGAGCGGTTGCGATGATTATGCAAGCAAACCTCTGGACTTTGTCGCACTGCTTGAAAAGATCCACCAAAGACTCGGCTCCTCAAAGGAACAATCAGTATCCAACACACGTTCTAAGGATATAGAACTTGAAGCGATTTCGACGGCCGGTCGATCGACCCCCATTTCGTCCGGCGACGTGGTTCGCAGCACTCGCGAGAATGATCCTGTTCTCAGTGAGATCCTTAAAGACTACATCGCTGATCTTCCCCAGTACGTTGGTGAAATGGCCGACCTGTTGGAACGCGCCGAACACGATGCTTTGCGTCGACTGGTGCATCAACTAAAAGGCTCCGGCGGCGGATATGGTTTCCCGATGGTCACCCAACTCGCTGCCCGTGCCGAAGCACAAATTATTTGTACGGAGTCCACGGAAAAACTGGTGTCCGAAATCGGTCAACTTTCCGCGTACATTCGGCGGATTGCAGGGTATGATCGCAGTCGAGAGAAACAGCCGATGCCGTAATCTTAAAACCCAACGCGATTGACATGACCCTCGTACGCCCTACTTGATCGACTCAACCCATATATTTCGAAACTGAACGGGATGGCCATGGTCTTGAAGTTTTAGCGGGCCGGGCTTGCAGATATCCCCACCATTTCCGGAAGTGGTCGAATCCTTCGTGAGCTTGGTACCATCGTGAACTTTCACGCCGTTCCAGATCACGGTCATTGTCGGCCGCTCGACGACCTTCTGATTCTCGCATTTCGCAGGATGAAACTCGATATCATACGACTGCCAGATCGTCGGTGCCTTCGCGACGTTCGCAGACGGAGCCTCGATGGTATAGATCGCGCCGCAAGCACCATCGGGATAGGTTTTGTTATGGTAGCTGTCGAGTACCTGGACTTCCCAATGACTGTTCACGTAGATGCCGCTATTGCCTCGACCCTGATCGTGATTGTTGGGCTCATAGGGAAGGCGAAACTCGACGTGCAGTTTGTAAGCCCCTTCAAATTCATGCTGGGTGAGGATATCCCCCGCGCCCGGCCGGCCTTGTAGCACGCCGTCAATCACGTCCCACTTGGCTTCTTTCTTGTCGTTGTTGCCGATCCAGTCAGAAACATCTTTACCGTTGAAAAGCACCATCGCGCCCTTCGGAGCTGGAACTGCTTTCACATCTTCCTTATCCTCGGGTTTATCAATCTTTAGATCGCCGGTGCCAGCGTACGGTGACGTTGGCGCGACTTCCTTCGCCAAGACAAGGGTACCAGTCATAAAGATGGCAGCGATAGACGCGATCATTGAAACTCGGCGCATAGATGGCACTCCTGCATTTCGAAAATTAGTGGACTCTGATATCGATTACTTCCCCGCCCGGGAAAAGTTGTATGCGGCAACGCACGATTATCGAGATTGCCACACCGAAAACATGCAACCAACTTTCGCGATTGAACACAAATCGCTATACTAGCCTTCGGCCCCGACCAACCGTTTCCGATTGGCTGGCCTGATCCGATCCCATCAATTCCATTAGCGTGTGAAAAATGAATCGAGCAACCTGCCTTATTCTTGGATTTCTGCTCTCTTTAGTCAGTCTTCATGGGCTGGCCAAAGAACCAGATCTCCAGCCAATGGCGGCACAGTCGGCGCGGATTGTCGAAGCGATGGAACAATTGGGGTCACCACTGCCCGAGGCCGACCGCAAGGCCCTGACCGATGCCGGCAAAGCTATGGACGGCGCGGCGGGCGTGGCGCAGATCGAAGCGGTCCTCGACAAACACTGCCTCGTTCAACTCCACATCAATCCCGAGAGCCGAGTGAAGGTGGCCCGCGGTGCCGCCGAACCCATGTTGGTGGAACAGGGTTGGCGAACGTTTCTGGTTCGCGTGGACAACGAAGCCGGCGTCACTGCGGAACTTCGCGTGCAGAGTCCCAACGCCGGCATGATGGCCGCGTCGGTGGCCGACGTAATCCCAAACCGCTGGTTGGATTTGGCACCATTCACAGCGCAACCGATGGCCACGAAGCTTTCAGGATTAGCCTGCGAATATCGGGTGCTGTCAATCTACAGCCGCGATGCCGGGCAGCGTGAGGCGAAGCTGACATTCGACGTCGGCCAGGGTACGCAAGATCTGGGATTCCGCAGTGAGATCGACATTCTATTCAGCGCCAAACGGGCGGCCGATGTGACATTGCGCATCGCGGATGAAAACGGGAATCCAACCATCGCATCATTCGTAATCCGCGACGCTCTGGGGCGTGTTTACCCATCACAAGCTAAACGGCTCGCACCCGACTTCGCGTTTCATCCGCAGATCTATCGCGGCGATGGTGAAATCGTCAAGCTTCCTCCAGGTGCCTATGAAGTTGAAGTCGCACGCGGGCCGGAATACCTAGTCGAGCGCCGAAAACTCACGATCGCCGCAGCCGAGCCACAGGACCTTGGGGTCAAGCTGAAAAGGTGGATTGACCCGGCCGCCTTTGGCTGGTACTCCGGAGACCATCATATTCATGCCGCTGGTTGTGCTCATTATGCAAAACCGACGGAAGGCGTCCTTGCATCGGACATGATCCGTCATTGCATCGGTGAAGACCTCAAAGTCGGTTGTAACCTCACCTGGGGACCGTGCTTCGATTTCCAAAAACAATTCTTCACCGGCGAAATCGACAAGGTTTCGAAGTATCCGTATTTACTGCGATATGACGTCGAAATTTCCGGTTTCGGCTCGCATCAGTCGGGGCATCTGGTACTGCTCCGTCTCAAACAGGAAATTTATCCCGGTGGCGATTCCTACAAGCATTGGCCGACACTGTGCCTCAATTCGCTGCGCTGGGCAAAAAAGCAAGGCTCCATCTGCGGGCCGGCGCATTCAGGCTCGGGGCTTGGCGTACCTACCTCGGATCTACCTAACTACATCGTGCCTCCCTATGACGGCATCGGGGCGTGCGAATACATCGTAGACGTCACTCATACCGTAGATGGACCAGACGGCAAGCCAGCCCCGGCCGTCGATTTCATGTCGCTGGTCGACACTCCCTCGGTTTGGGAACTCAACATGTGGTATCACACGCTCAACTGCGGCTACCGCACGCGCGGTAGCGGTGAAACGGATTTCCCCTGTATCTACGGCGAGCGCGTGGGGCTCGGCCGCTCATACGTGAAGATGGATGGCAAACTTGATTTCAATGCCTGGTGTCAGGGAATCCGTGACGGCCGCAACTATGTCTCTGACGGACACAGCCATTTGATCGACTTCCAGGTCGGCGGCGTGGCGGTAGGTGAAAATGGCAGCGAACTAAAGCTTGATCAGCCTGGCAAAGTCACAGTCAAAGCCAAGGTATCGGCACGTTTGAATGAGGAGCCTGATGCAGCCATTCAGCACCGTCCTTATGACCAGAAACCCTACTGGTCAATCGAACGCGCGAGGCTCGGTACCAGTCGGGAAGTACCCGTCGAGTTGATCGTCAACGGATACCCCGTCGCCAGAAAAAACATCGTGGCCGACGGAAAACTTCAGGAGATCGAATTCCCGGTGAAAATTGAACGGAGTAGTTGGGTGGCTCTGCGGATTCTTCCTTCATCGCATACCAACCCGGTCTTCGTCCTGGTCGATGGCAAGCCGATCAGATCCAGCAAGCGCAGCGCAGAGTGGTGTCTTAAAGGAGTGAACCAGTGCTGGTCGCAGAAGAAGCGGTGGATTGGCCGAAGCGAACTGAAAGATGCCGATGAAGCGTATGAGCACGCAAGGAAGGCCTATCGAAACATACTCGCCGAAAGTGATGTGGATTGAGAGGTCCCGGAACGAATTGATCGTCGTTTTCACTCTTGTTCTCTCCCACCGGTGAAGCAGGAATTGTTCAAAGATCCGGGCCGTAGAGGTGAGTCACATCGGCATTACTTTGCGCACTGGTGCCGGTTTCGTCGCTGTAGAGCGTGGGGTCAGTGCAAATCATCGATATGTCGGGCAATGTTCCACCATGAGGTGAGCATCTAAATTTGATCTACCGAAGCGCTCCGAACTCAATGAGTTTTTGCCGCTTCACGCGAGCAATCCCCTGGGAACCTTCGCCTTCCCTTCGACACCGATCAATCGTTGCTGAAGACCCTGGTAGTTGTATGCGAGCTTCCACGGATCAAGACCAAGCTGGGTCAGGATGAGTGCCTGAAGATCGCGAATGCTGACCGGGTTCTCGGTGATGTTGTATCCCAATTCATCTGTCTCGCCGTATACTTGACCCGGTTTGATCCCACCCCCGGCAAGCATCATCGTGAACGATTCGGGATGATGATCGCGACCGATGAACTTGGCATTGTTGTTCTGTTGCATCGGCGTGCGCCCGAATTCACCACCCCAGATGACAAGCGTCGTATCGAGCAACCCACGTTGTTTCAGATCCTTAATCAGACCCGTAAAGGCCCGGTCGATCTGCTGCACTTTGATCGGGAGAATAGTGGGAATGTGTTCACCGGGGGCCACACCGTGATGGTCCCAGCCCCAGTCGTACAACTGGACGAATCGGACGCCTCGCTCAACCAGCCGTCGGGCCAGCAGGCAGTTGTTGGCGAACGTGGGATCATCACCCCTATACAGGTCACGGACGTCACCGGACTTATTTCCGAGATCTGAGACGTAGCCGGTTCGGGCACCGTAAAGATCGAGAATTTGTTTAGACTCCCGGGAAATATCCATCGCATCCGGCACACTCACCTGCATGCGAAATGCCAACTCGTATTGCGAAATGCGCGTGACCGTTTCGGGATCGCCAATGGCCTGCACTTGCATCTCATTCAACTGACGAAGTGCATCGAGTGTCTGGCGACGGCCGGCGCGATCGAGGCCTTGCGGATCAGATAAGAACAGGACTGGATCCCCATCCGTTCGGCACTGGACACCTTGATAAATGCTTGGCAAAAAGCCGCTTCCCCAAACACTGACACCGGCGTCCGGTGTCTTGCCACCGCTGGTCAGCACCACAAATCCAGGCAGATTCTGGTTCTCCGTACCCAGACCGTAGGTGGCCCAGGAACCCAGACTCGCGCCGCCAAGCAATTGCGTGCCCGTGTGAAGCAGAAGCTGCGCCGGGGCATGATTGAACTGTTCGGTGTTCATCGATTTGACGATGGCGATATCGCCTAGTACCTGCGGGAGATGCTTCCAAACCTCACTAAGCCATGCACCCGAAGGCCCATGTTGTGCCCACTTGAATGGGCTCGCAAGCATCTTCGGAACGCCTTTAATAAAGGCGAATCGCTTGCCCTTCAGGAATTCTTCCGGGCAATCCTTCCCGTTCAGGGGAACCAGCGCGGGCTTGTAATCGAATAGATCGAGCTGCGATGGCGCACCGGCCATATGCAGATAAATCACAGCCTTCGCCTTCGGCGCAATCGCCGCGATTTTGCGCGACAATTCAGCGGCGGAAGGTTGCCCCACTGGCTTTTCCGCAGCAACCGCAGCCGACCGACCACTGAGAAGGTCGTTCAACGCAATCGCGCCAATGCCCATTCCCATTCTTCCGAAAAAGTGGCGGCGTGTGATCGCCTTGGCGTATTCGTGCTTGAGGTTCATCATCACCCTTTGGTCAAAAATTCGTCGAGGTTGAGAATCACGTTTGCAACGGCTGTAAGTGCCGCCATACGCGGCGCCCCGATCCCCGGTGGAATCGTGCCCAATGCCGATGCCGCCAGCTTTTCCGCGCCTTGCGGATCTTGCCGAGAGGCTTCCAGTCGGTCGTTATACAGTTGAACAAGCACCTTCACCTCCTGCGGAGTTGGCTCCCGCAGCAAGGCCGTCCGCAAGCCAAACGCGATCTGACCCTCCGGCGTGCCGGGCCCTTCCATTACCATCCGACGGGACAATGCCTGCGCACATTGAATGAAGACTGGATCATTCAGTGTTACCAGCGCCTGCAATGGTGTATTGGTGCGCGAGCGGCGCAGCGTGCATGTTTCGCGGCTGTTACCATCGAATGTCATCATCGACGGATAAGGCGTTGTACGCTTGATGAAGGTGTAAATCCCCCGGCGGAACTGATCTTCACCGGGGCTGGTTTGCCAGCGGTCATCGCTGTAGGTTGATTTCCACAGCCCAGGGGGTTGATAGGGCATCACCGATGCGCCGGACATCTTTCGGCTGAGAAGTCCGCTGACCGACAATGCTTCATCGCGAATCGTCTCGGCTTCCAGCCGGAAATGCGGGCCGCGCGCCAAAAACCGGTTGAAGCGATCGCGTCCAGCAAGCTCCTTCGTGACGGATGATGACTGCCGATACGTTGCAGAAAGCACGAGCGTCTTGATCAATTTCTTTTGTGACCAACCGCCGTCCATGAAATCCACTGCAAGCCAGTCGAGCAATTCCGGGTGAGATGGTGGCGTTCCTTGCGTGCCAAAATCTTCCTGTGTTTCGACGATGCCTGTGCCGAACATTCCTGCCCATACCCGGTTCACCGCCACTCGCGCCGTCAGTGGGTTATCACGAGAGCAGAGCCACTCAGCCACCCCCAGTCGATTCTTCGGAGCATGCGCCGGAAAGGCTTGAAACGATGCAAGTGTCGCCGGCTCCACGCCATCCGCTGGTTCCAGGAAATTGCCTCGGACCATCATTCGCGTCTGGCGATGTTTCTCGGTCGGCAGTTCACGCAGGATCGGCGTAGCGATTGACGGAACGGCCCCCATCTCGACCTTCAACTTTTCTATTTCATCCCGCACCGACTTCGTCTGAGGCGAGATCGAGACAAAATACGTGCGGACTTCGTCGCGATCCTTCGCCGTCCGTTGCGCTGAATCTCGGCGGAGAATAGCTTGAATACTCGCGGGAATCGGCGGCGACAGACGTGGTGCAACCGAGTCTGTCACTGAAATTCGGAAACGCCCGAAGCTGAACCCGGGATAGGGAAACTCAAACTGATGATCGAGCGTCAGGATCAATTCCGTGCCGGCGGCCAGGTCGTGGGGCTCGGTCGTAAAGACGGCCATATGCGGCTCGGCTATCTTCGGCGAGACAGCCCATCCACGATGTTTTGGGTCTGGGTTCTTCAGCGCCTGTTCGACGAGATAACCCTGCTGGGAAAAATCTGCAACGGCGTTCGTAAATGCAATCGGCGTTTCGACACCGTCCGGCGCGCGGGCCTTTAGCGTGATCCCCGTGAGGACAAAGTTACCGTCATCGTGGCTTCGACCGACCCCGCTGCGCGGGTGCTTTTTGTCTGGCAACACTTCGACTCTCAATCCCGTCAGCCGAGTCTCACCGGGCGGGAAATGCAGCGTGTACGTTTCCTTTTCCGGCTCTTTTGATTCGGCGAGAATCGACCCGTCCGATTGATAAGCAAGAGTTGAACTACTCGCCGCGCGCATCGTTGCCGGCCTCACGATTTGCCAGATCGTCTCGTGACGAAGCTGCTCCTCCCAGGCAAGTTCAGCCTCGGAAAGTTCACCGGCCATCTTTTCCAACTGACGGTTCTTGTCTGCAAGAGCCGCATTCAGCTTCCCAAGCCGCGCCGAGTCTCCACTCACGGCCACGCGCACCACGGGTGAATCGTCTCCTCGATTTGCATCTTCGGTTTGATTGAAGAAGGCATAAAACTGGTAGTAGTCACGCTGCGAAATCGGATCGAATTTGTGCGTGTGGCACTTGGCACATCCCATCGTCAGGCCCATCCAAACCTGCACCGTGGTATCCACACGATCCTTCACGGCAATGACGCGATACTCCTCGGCATCGACACCGCCTTCCTCATTCGTCAGCGTATTTCGGTGAAACCCGGTGGCAATAAGCTGGCTGTTGCTGGGGTTGGGCAACAGATCGCCGGCCAATTGCTCGCGGGTGAATCGGTCGTACGGCATATCGGCGTTGAACGCATCGATCACCCAGTCTCGGTAGGGCCAGATCGTTCTCTTCAAATCCTTTTCATAGCCCTTAGTGTCGGCGTAGCGCGCCAGATCCAACCAACGCCGACCCCAATGTTCGCCGTATGCCGGCGATGCAAGAAGTTTGTCCACCAGCCGCTCGTAAGATTCCTCTGAAGTGTCTTTTAGAAACGCATCCATGTCCGCCGGCGATGGCGGCAAGCCGGTGATGTCCAGCGCCACCCGCCGGGCCAGGGTGCGCCGATCGACTTGCGGCGAAGGCGTCAGCCCCTCTTGCTCCAGTCGCGCCAAAATGAATGAGTCGATCGCATTTCGCGTCCAGTCCGACAATCTCACTTTCGGCAACATCGCTTTTACGGGAGGAATGAATGACCAGTGTTTCGAATATGCAGCGCCGCCCGCAATCCACTTCTGAAGCGTTTGAATCTGGGCGGGCGTCAACTGCTTTCCAGTGGATGGTGGAGGCATCTTCTCTTCGTCATCATCGCTCGTCACCCGGTTGATCATTTCGCTTTCCTTCGGCTTCCCCGAAACGACGGCGATGCTTCCAGACTTCAGTTTACCCATCGCGCCGTCGCGCTCATCCAGTCGGAGCCCTGCCTTGCGGCCAGCCGGGTCAAACCCATGACACCGGAAACAGTTCTCGGCAAGAATCGGTCGCACCTCGCGATTGAAATCAATTTCGCCTCCATGGCATATGACTGCGAAGGAACAACACAGTCCCATCAAGATCCCCAGGCGCGTCGCAAGCGAATAGCTTATTTGATCCATAATCCGTGATCCTTCGCTTTTGGAAGATAGCAGTGAATCCATATACTATCTGACTAGCTTGGTCAGCGTCACGCGTTGGATGTGATATTAATTTTGATCAGCGGCGGATCATCCCATGGTTCTGCATAGGCGTTCAATTTGGCTTGCGCGGCATTATAGTCGGCAGGTTGCTCCGAGTATGCTTTGGTTCATGCGAAGTTCCACGTTTGCCTTTCTTGCCGCCGCCTTGCTGATGGTTCCACTGGCCTTGCTGCGGGCTGGCGAGCCAAAGGATTCCGAACTGAGCCTGCAAAAAAAGGCCCAACTGCCGTTGCCCGGTGTCGCGTTTCTCGTTGCGGGGCACACTGCGTTCATCATCCCGGGGAATACCGAACCGTCCAGAAAAGCCAAGCCATGGGTCTGGTATGCGCCGACGCTGCCGGGTCTGCCCGGCCATGAAGAGCAGTGGATGTTTGAACAATTCCGCGATGCAGGAATCGCGGTTGCGGGCATTGATGTCGGAGAATCCTTCGGAAGCCCTGCGGGACGGAAACTTTTCACCGAATTCTATACGGAGATGACCGACTCACGCGGCTATTCGCGCAAGCCGATCTTGCTGGGTCGCAGCCGCGGAGGATTGATGACTTTGTCCTGGGCAGCCGAGAACCCGGACAAAGTCGCGGCGTTTGTGGGCGTCTATCCAGTCTGCAATCTCGCGAGTTATCCGGGTATTGCCAAGGCAGCAGGTGCTTACGAGATGAAGCCCGAGGAATTGCAGGCGCGCTTGGCGGAACACAACCCCATCGATCGTCTCGCCGCACTTGCCAAAGCTGGAGTACCCCTCTTCGCCATCCACGGCGACGTAGACAAAGTCGTGCCTTTGGAGGCGAATTCCGGACTCATGAAAAACCGCTACACTGCGCTTGGTGGAATAATGCAATTGGTCGTGCCGCAAGGCCAGGGTCACAATATGTGGCCCGGATTTTTCCAGAGTCGCGAGCTGGTGAACTTCGTCAAGAGCCACGCCGGGCCTACGCTTAAGATCGGATCACCTTTGGATTTTCAAGTCATCCAACGGACATTGAAGAATCAGGGCACAATTAGTATCGAAGGTGAGTTTTCAGATCCAGCGGTAAAAATAGATGCCATCGAAGCGCGCATTCTCATTGATGGAAAAGCCAATGAGTGGCGGCGGCTTACAACGAAGGCGGAGCCTGCGAAGTTTCTTGCGACGATCGATGCGCCTGCGGGTGGCTGGCATCGTCTCGAAGTGCGCGCCCTAGCCGGGGGCAAGGTAGTGGCTGAATCGATTGTCGAGCACGTTGGCATCGGCGAGGTGTTCGTCGTGGCCGGACAGTCAAATTCGGCTAACCACGGTGCGGAACGACAGGTCACAAAGTCAGGACTTGTCGCGGCCTTCGATGGTAAACACTGGCAAATTGCCAACGATCCGCAGCCTGGAGCCAGCGGTGGTTCCGGCAGCTTCATGCCACTGTTCGGCGATGCGATTGCGGAACAATTCCACGTACCCGTGGGCATCATCCCCTGTGGCGTGGGTGCCACGAGCGTGCGCGAGTGGCTGCCGCAGGGCGCAACATTTCCGAATCCCCCGACCCTAGAAGGCAATGTGCGGCAGCTCCCGGCCGGGGAATGGGAAAGTAAAGGGACGATCTTCGCCTCGTTCAACGCGCGGATGAAGCAGCTTGGTCCAAAGGGCTTTCGCGCAGTGCTCTGGCATCAAGGTGAGAGTGACGCAAACCAACAGGATCCGAAACGCACCCTGCCTGGTAAGCTTTACCGCGAGTATCTTGCGAAAGTCATCCGCGACTCACGCCGCGAGATCGGCTGGGAAGCGCCGTGGTTTGTCGCGCAGGTCAGCTATCACATGCCCGGCGATGAAGCTTCACCAGACATCCGCGCCGCTCAGGCTTCACTTTGGAAAGACGGCATCGCGCTTGAAGGGCCCGATACCGATGCACTTAAAGGCGACTTTCGGGAGAATGGTGGCCGGGGAGTTCATTTCAGCGGTCCGGGCCTGCGAGTACACGCCGCGCGTTGGGTGGAAAAAATCGTGCCCTGGCTCAAAGAACAATTTCATGAATCACATGGCCTTCAACGTTCGCGAGTCTTCGTCGTACCCCATTGTGCTCGAATGTCAGCTTTTCATGATCAAGGCCGAGTAGGTGAAGTATCGTCGCAGTTAGAGCATTTTTCAGGTTGGTAGGTTGCCCGATGTCGGGTGCCACGGGTCGCCGTACTCTGAAACCCGTGTCTTCTGCCCGCCGAAACGCACAGGTCTCGGAGTACCGCGACCCGTGGCACCGAGTGATGTCGCTACACCAAATTGCGAAACGCTCTAATTCAGAAAGCGGAGAAATATGCGCTCGGCCCGTTTTCAATCTGCCCTCATTCTGATCCTCGTCGTCACCCCGCTCGTTGCCGAGGCCGCGCCTGTCCCATTCAGCAAAGACGTGCTCCCGATCCTCGCCCACAACTGCTTCGAGTGCCACGCTCATGGCAAGAAGAAAGGAGGACTCGATCTGTCCTCGCGCGAAGCGTTGCTGAAAGGCGGCAAAACCGGGCCCGCGATCATCGCCGGCAAAAGTGCCGATAGCCTGCTCATCCACCTTGTCCAGAGCGGGGACGAAGATGAACGCATGCCCAGCGAGAAACCCGCGCTGAAGCCGCAGGAAATCGCGATCCTCAAGGAATGGATTAGCCAGGGCGCACCGTGGGACGCGAATGTCGCCATCCTTCCCCCCAAGCCCAATATCAAACCCCGAACGCCGACGATTCCGCAAGGCCCAGGCAATCCGATCGACCGCATGCTTGCGGCGTACTTCAAGGAACATCACGTTACTACTTCGGCAATCGTCGATGATCGCCATTTCGCCCGCCGAGCCTACTTCGACATCATCGGCCTGCCCCCCACGCCGAACGAGCTTGAGACTTTTCAAAAAGAAGCGAATCCCGACAAACGTCCCCGCCTCGTTGCGGCTCTGCTCCACCGCAATCAGGATTACGCCGAACACTGGATGAGCTTTTGGTGCGATCATTTGCGGAGTGGCACGACCTTCGGCATCGACGGCGTAAACATCAACATTAACGGTTGGCTCCTCCCCGCGCTGCGCGACAACCTGCCATACGATCAGTTCGTCCGTACGCTGATCAACCCCGGCAAAGATGGCCCGCGCGGATTTGTCGACGGCCTTAAAATGCGCGGCGTTGTCGAGACCTCGGCCCGCACCGAAATCCAGGCCGCCCAGAATATCGGTCAGGTTTTCCTCGGCACGCAAATCAAATGCGCTACCTGCCATGACAGCTTTACCAGCCAGTGGACGCAGGCGGATGTCTGGGGGATGGCCACGCTCTACGCCGATGGACCGATGGAAATCACCCGCTGCGAAGTACCCACGGGAAAGATCGCCGAGCCCCGTTTCATTTTCCCCGGACTGGGCACCATCGATCCGAAGTTGCCGAAGAACCAGCAGGTGGCTCGGTTGGCTGAACTGGTTACCTCAAAAGACAACGCCCTGCTCGCACGCACGATTGTCAACCGCATCTGGTCGCGCCTGATGGGGCGCGGCCTGATCGAGCCGCTGGATAGCATGGAAAACCCCGCGTGGAACCCTGATCTACTCGACTGGCTTGCCTCCGATCTGGTCGCCCATAATTACGATCTAAAACACACCCTCGAACTGATCGTGACGAGCCAGGCTTATCAACGACTGGTCGTTGACGACGCCGAACTGCGCAGCCCCAGTGCAAAAGATGGCAGTCAATTCACCTTCGCTGGACCGCGCTTCAAGAGACTGACCGCCGAACAATACGCCGACGCACTCTGCGCCGTCGGGGAAATGCAATGGGGCCACGTCACCGCCCCACCGCCAGCGCCCACAGCAGGCAAGCCCGATCCAAAAAATGAACATCGACTCGGCCGCGCCTGGACTCACACCCGGTCGGCGTTCCAGGAAGCCCTCGGCCGTACCGATCGAAACAACGTCACTACCTCGCGTGATGCCGATGCCTCCACACTCCAGGCGCTCCAGATCCTCACCGGTGCGGAACTGCGCGGTGTGCTTGATAAAATCGCGGCAAAATTGACCGAAAAAAAGCCCACACCAGGATTTATTGTGGCTACAATTTACGCAAGGTCTTTCGGGCGATCACCCACGCCCCTTGAATTGAAGGTTGCCGAAAGCATTCTCGGCGCGAATCCAACCTCGGAAGCTGTTGCGGATTATCTCTGGCTGGTGATCGCACTGCCGGAGTTTCAGGTGATTGATTGAGTCGCATCATGACAACACTCAAATTTGTTAACTGGAAAGATGTCGATACGTTTCTCGGGTATCTCGAAGAATACCCCGACTACTGGACCCAAGGTGATTCACTCGACGAACTCAAAGAGAGTCTAATCGACCTCTTCCGAGATATCGCAAGTGGCGATATCCCAGTCATCCGCCACGTCGATGAACTGGTGGTGCAGTGAAGCGTGTCGATCTTCATCGTACAATTGAATCAGGGACACCCACTACAGAGTTCCATATGAATCGACGACACTTTCTGCAATCCCTCGGTGCCGCCGGCCTCGCCGCCCTCGCGGTCCCGTCCCCGCGCATCTTCGCCGCCGAAAAATCTGAAAAACTCAAACCACGCGCCGACGCCATGATTTTCCTCTTCATGGCCGGCGGCATGGCCTCTACCGAAACCTTCGACCCCAAACACTACGAACCCTTTTCACCCAACGTCGAAGCCAAGCGCGTGCTCAGCACTTTCCAGGCGATCAATACTTCCGCCGACCACATCAAAATCAGCGAAGGGCTGGAGAACACGGCCACGGTCATGGACAAGTGCTGCCTCATCCGAACCATGCAGGCCGCCAGCCTTGGAAAAATCCTTCACTCGCGCCATCAGTTCCATCTCCACACCGGCTATGTTCCCCCGGTCTCGGTTCCCGCGCCGCACCTGGGTGCGTGGATCGCCCGCACACTTGGCCCGCGCAATCCGGATGTTCCGGCTTTCATCGATATCGCCGAACCACTTCAATCCGGTGAATCGGAAGTCGTCAAAGCCTATCTCACCAGCGGTTTTTTAGGCAGTGAGTTCGGCCCGTTCCGCGTTCCCTTCCCTGCTACCGCCGCCAATGACATCAAAGCCAAGATGAGCGACGAGCGGCTACAAACTCGAATCGCCCGCTATCGCGAACTCGTCAAAGCCAGCCCGGCGGCTGATCTGACGAGCAGCTATCAGCAGGAGTCCATCCTCCGCTCGATGGAAAACGCCTACCGCCTGCTCCGCTCGCCCGCCGCCGTGGCGCTCGATCTCAATCTCGAGAAAAAAGAAGCCTACGACAACTACAACACCGGAGATTTCGGTCTCGGTTGCCTGATGGCACGCAGGCTCGTCGAAGCCGGTGCCAGGTTCATTGAAGTTCATGTGAACTATGTCCCCTTTGGTCACTGGGACACGCATGACAACGGCCACACCAAAAGCGTAGCTACCAAAAAACTGGTCGACAGGCCCATTGCCCAGCTCATCACCGATCTGGAAGAACGCGGACTGCTCGACCGCACGATTGTCGTTCTCGCCAGCGAATTCAGTCGTGACCCCCTTTTGGAGGGCAAGCCCAATGCCCTCGTCGAAAAACAAGCCGCCACGCCCCCCACCATGGCCCAGATGCAGCACTACGGAATGCACGCCCACTTCTGCAGCGCCGGCAGCGTCGCCATCTGGGGCGGTGGATTCAAGCGCGGTTACATCCACGGCGTCACCGCCGACGAACACCCCTGCACCACTATCAAAGACCCGGTCAGTATCGAAGACCTCCACGCAACGCTCTACACCGCGATGGGCATTTCACCGAAACACAACTATGAGTTCGAGCAGCGACCTTTCTACACGACTCGGGATGGCAAAGGAAAAGCGATTACGGCGTTGTTTGCTTAGACTCCAACCGGTTATCCAAATCGGTATCTGCGCCCCGCTCACATCCGATTGCCCGAAGGCTCGGCGTTTTTTGCCTCAAGTCCACGCTTGGCGATCCCAACGGTATAGATTCCTGAGTGTTGTCACATTAGACCTGTTGGAAAGGCTTTGGATGAGCAAGTCGATCCGCCGATTGGTGATTGTGTTAGTCCTTGCGACTTGGGTAATCGGTATGCCCTGCGCCCAGGCTACGCCAGCCCACAAGGCGGCCTTCGAGCGCCACTTCGATCGATTCCTCACCAGGAACCTTGCATCCTGTTCCACCTGCCACTTGCCAAGCGACAAGAAGGATCCGGAATCGCTCGATGATTTTCCGCATAACCCGTTTGGAGATGCGCTGCATAAAGCCGGCGAGCAACTTAAACGCGGCGGCAAGAAACGCGATATTTCATCGCGGCTTGCCTTGATCGCCTCGCAGGACAGCGATGGCGATGGAGTCGATAATCTGACGGAATTGCTCCTGGGTCATAATCCTGGTGACGCCAAGGACACGCCGACATCAGCCGAACTGCAGCAAGCCCCCACTCGAAGGGCAGAGTTTGCGGAGTATCTCAAGTTATATCGCTGGACGCCTTACGAGGCGGTCACGCGGCCGGCAGTCCCGCAGGTGGGTACTGCTTCATTTCTTGTGCGGAATTCGATTGATGCGTTCGTGTTAGAACAGCTTCAGCCAAACGGGCTGAAGCCATCGCCGGAGGCTGCGAAGGTCACGCTGCTAAGGCGGGTATATCTTGATTTGATCGGGTTGAATCCAACCCCTGCCGAGATCACCGCGTTTGAGAAGGACGTTTCGCCGAGTGCGTATGAGATCGTGGTCGATCGACTTCTAGCCGACCCTCGATATGGCCAGCGTTGGGCACGGCATTGGATGGATGTGTGGCGATACAGCGACTGGGCGGGCTGGACCGGAGGCAACCAGATACGCGACAGCCAGCCTTTTATTTGGCGTTGGCGGGATTGGATCGTGGAATCTCTAAATGCCGACAAAGGTTACGATCGCATGGTTCTGGAGATGCTGGCAGCCGACGAGCTGGCACCGGACGATGACGCGAATCTCCGGGCGACGGGTTTCCTGGTGCGCAATTATAAAATGGGCTCGCGCGAGCAGTGGATGGAGGATACCGTCAATCACACCTCGCGCGCATTCATAGGCATGACGATGCACTGCGCGAAATGTCACGATCACAAGTTCGACCCCGTGACCCAGGAAGATTATTACCGGCTTCGCGCGGTATTCGAGCCTTACGAAGTCCGCACGGATCCAATTCCGGGTATGTCCGACAAAAAAAAGGACGGACTGGTTCGTGCGTATGACAAGGAACTTACAGCGCAGACGCTCTTTTACATTCGCGGCGATGAGCGCACACCAGATCAGAAAAAGGGAGCATTATCACCTGGGATACCCGCTGCACTGGGGGGATCGCTGGACATCAATCCCATTGCGTTGTCAGAAAGCGTGGCGCATCCCGATCGGCGGGATTACGTCCGAAAAGCGCTCCTGGCTGAAAGTAGAAAAATGCTAGAGGAGACCCGCGCCAAGTTTGACCCGGTGAAGGATAACGAAAAGACTCCATCGCGCCAGCGCAGTGAAGCACAGGCCAGTCTCGCAGCCGTGCGGGCGAAACATGAATCGTTGGTGGCGTTGTTTCATGTGGAGGAGATCGAGGATGCGGGCCACAAGAAGACGGCCGAATGGGAATCGGCCGCTCGCGAGGCATTGGCGGCGCAGCGGCGCACACCGGTGGCGGATGCGACGCAATCGCTGATCTCGGCGCAGAACGCCGCCTATGAAATCCGCCAGAAACTCGCCCCCACGACGCAGCCTGTGTCAAAGACGGTGGCTGATAAAGCGACCGCAGACCTTAAAGCACTCGACGCCAAAATCGAATCTTCACAGAAATTGCTCGCCACCGCCGTCACTGATTTGAACGCGCCTCCCGACACCGCATACAAGCCTCGCTCGACCGACGATTATCCCGCCACCTCGACCGGCAGGCGGCTTGCCCTGGCGCGGTGGCTCATCGACAACCGGAACCCGCTCACGGCGCGGGTGGCAGTCAACCATCTCTGGGCGCGGCATTTTGGACAGGGCATCGTTCCATCGGTGGATGATTTTGGGCGCAACGGCCGGCCCGCGACGCATCCGGCTCTGCTGGATTGGCTGGCCGCTGAGTTGGTCGAGAATCATTGGAAGATGAAGCCGATTCATCGACTTATCGTTACAAGTGCTACCTACCGCCAAAGTTCCATCGCGCAACCCGATGGTCTTTCTCGCGATCCGGACGACATCTGGCTCTGGCGATTTCCTTCGCGACGCATGGAGGCCGAGCTGGTGCGAGACAATGTACTGTACTGTGCAGGAAAACTTGACCTGGCGATGGGTGGCCCTGACGTGGATCACTCGCAAGGCCTGATCAGCAAGCGCCGAAGCCTTTACTTGCAATGTGCGCCGGAGAAGGAAGTGGAGTTTTTGCAGCTATTTGATGGGCCAAACACCAACGAATGTTATTTTCGTCGGCCAAGCGTCGTTCCGCAGCAGGCACTGGCGCTGGCGAATTCGCAGCTTGTGATCGAGCAGTCGCGTGCGTTGGCGAAAGAACTTTCGCGGGACAATGACAGTCCGCAGGCATTCATCAAAGCGGCATTTTTGCGCATTCTCGCCCGCCCGGCCACAGCCGATGAAGTTGAGGCGTGCGGCAAATTCCTGATTGCCCCGGAATTAAAACCCGACCGCGCCCGCGAAAATCTGATCGTGGTGCTCTTCAATCACCATGATTTTGTCACGATTCGATGAACGGCTGATGCGCATCATTGATGCGCAATCAGCATAGACAGCCACGAGGAAGATTATGGCACACGCGCCGAAGAATCGTAAATCACACCCATGCCCGGGAGTAACACGTCGATCGTTTCTGGCTGACACGGGGATGGGGTTTACCGGCTTGGCGCTCGGCGCAATGCTTTTTCGTGACGGGAAGGCCCGGGCAGCATCGGCTCATGAAGTGCCATGGACGCCCTCCGACGGCCGCGCACATTTCACGCCCCGCGCCAAGTCAGTCATCTGGATCTTTCTGTGCGGCGGGGTTTCGCACCTCGAGTCGTTCGACATCAAACCGGAACTGAACAAGTACGCCGGAAAATCGATAGCCGACACACCCTACAAGGCAGCGCTCGATCCGGAGAAGGTCAACAAAAACGTCATCGGTGCAAATCCCAATCATGGGAATCGCAAGGTACTCATGCCGCTGAATACCGGCTACAAAGCCTACGGAAAATCCGGGCTGATCGTCGGGGACTGGTTTAAATGTATTGGAGAAACCTGCGCCGATGATATTGCCGTCGTTCGCTCCCTGTGGACGGTGCATAACGATCATGGCGCACAACTCACGTTTCAGAACGGCCGACACCCGCGTGAAGGTGGCACCTTTCCCACGCTCGGCTCCTGGGCAACCTATGGTTTGTCGACGTTGAACCAGAACCTGCCGGAGTTCGTTGTCCTCGGCAGCCCCACCGGTGACTGTTGCGGCGGCGCGTGGACTTACGGCGCCGGGTACCTCGGACCACAATATGCCGGTGTGCGCCTCAACGTCGATCCGAAAAAACCGCTTCCTTTCCTCTCGTCCGCGGATGCCGCAATCACGCTGGAAGAACAGACGGCTAACCTCGGGCTACTCGGCAAGCTCAATCATTTTGCCGGAGTCGATTATCCTGACGACAAAGACTTGCGCGCTCGCATTAAGTCTTACGAGCTGGCATTCCAGATGCAGCGGTCGGTTCCGGAGACGGTCACGCTTGAGAGTGAATCGGAAGCAACCCGCAGGCTCTACGGAATCGATCAGCCACATTCAAAAAGTTTCGGGCAACAATGTCTGGTGGCCCGCCGCCTGGTGGAGCGCGGCGTGCGATTCGTGCAGCTCTTTCACGGAGGCGGTGGCGGTGGGGATTGGGACTCACACGCCGACATCAAAGCCGGTCACGGCAAGCTGGCAGCACAGGTAGACCGCCCCATTGCCGGGTTAATTGCCGACCTCAAATGTCGCGGGCTGCTGGATGAAACGCTCGTCGTCTTCGGCACAGAGTTTGGTCGCTCACCCGGCTCGCAAGGCACGGGTGACAATGCCGGCCGCGACCATCACCCCAATGGGTTTAGCGCCTTCCTCGCAGGCGGTGGAATCAAAGGTGGCATCACCCACGGCGCAACCGATGAAATCGGATTCCACGCAGTCGAAAGCCCGCACTATGTAACCGACCTGCACGCAACGGTACTCCACCAACTCGGGATCGATTCACGAAAACTGGAAATCCCCGGTCGCAAACGGCTGGACATGGATCATGGGAAACCGATAACAGAAATCATCAACAGTTAAGAAGATGATCTCGCCCGCTCATCGAGCATCGCTACCTCGACCTCCTCGCCGACTTCCCCTCCCCCGCAACGTAAGCCTCCGAATGCGCTAAATGCTGCTGAAAACTGTCTTCATATGCCTTGTACAATTCCGCTTTGTCATGAAGCACCAGCAGATTCTCCGCGTTACTGTTCTCCGCCTGATTCGTGAAGTTGAAACTCCCCGTAATAATCGTTCGTCCGTCGATCAACATGACCTTGTTATGGGCAATCGGATGTTTCCCATCCACGCGCACTTCAATTCCTGTCTCCACCGCCTCGGATGCTTTTGCACCCGGTTCATCCGCCGCCTTTTTATCGTTCACCAGCGTCACCTTCACTCCGCGTCGCTGGGCATCCGTGAGGGCGGCGATGATTCCCTTGGAGGTAAACGAGTACGCCTGCACATGGATCGACTGCTTCGCCGCACGGATCTCCGCCACCACCGCATCGGTACATCCACCCTTCGGAGAAAAATGCACCGAAATACCGTCCTGCGTCGCCCCACCCACAGACGCATTCGGCGGCACCATCCCCGCCGGCAATCCATGACCCCCCAAATAATACCCCGCGCCAAATCCCCCGAGCACCAGCAACATTACCACCGCTTTGCGCGGTGAACCGAGTGCCCCCTGAATCACATCATTCATTGGATCTTGCCGCATCTGTGCGCTCCATTCAACGTGGCAAGGGCGTCTCGCCCGTGCTTTCTTCGATCGGTTTACAAAAAAACCGGGCGAGACGCCCACGCCACCCACCGATCAATCCCCATCCGTTCGCATCACTCCGCTGGATGATGCCGGAATCCCCACCGCCGCGACCGTCAAAACCGATGTATCCATCGCCGGCACGATGGTATGCCCCACGCCTGCCGCGAGAAGTCGCCTGGCAAAGCCTTCCGATTGATCGACTTCCCCATGCACGATATACGCCGTCGTCTCCGGCTTTAAAGTCGGGCCGAGGAATCGCAACAACTCATCCCCATCCGCATGCGCGCTCAACCCGTGGATCGTCCGCACCTGGCATCGAACATCGTACCATCGATCAAGGATTCGCACGCGTTTATCCCCATCCTGCAACCGCCGCCCCAGCGTTTGCGGTGGAATCCACCCGACAAACACCACCATATCATCCGGCCTTTCAACGCTCTGCACCAGATGATGCAACACACGCCCAAACTCGCACGTCGGGCTCGATGCCACGATCACGCACGGCCCACGCTGCGCATTGATATCCTTGCTCTGCTGCGAACTCGATGCAAACGTCACGCGTGACAAGCCAAACAAATCCTTCTGGCCGATCAGCTTATTTGTCTCATCATCGTAGTATTCACGATATTCACTATGGATGTGACTGACCTCCACTCCCATCGGGCTGTCGACAAACACCGGCACTTCTGGGATCAACTTCTGTGAGATAAACTTCTGCATATACCAGAGCATCGTCTGCGTTCGCCCGACCGCGAACGACGGCACGATCAATCGGCTTTTTTTCGCCACGCACCATTTCACCGCCTCCAGCAACTGCGGCTCCACCGCCGCGATATCACCGTGCGAGTTGTTTCCGTAAGTGCTCTCGGTGATGACCGTTTCAAACACACCCGACAACGGATGAGGATCTTTCAAAATCGGCGCGCCATATCGCCCGACATCTGCCGTAAAAAGTAAATTGTGCGGCTTGTTCCCCTCGCTCCATTCCAGCACCACATACGCCGACCCAAGGATATGCCCCGCATCAAAAAATGTGAACGAGACTCCCTTCCCCAATTCCATCTTCTCCCCATACTTCACGGGCTTGAACAGCTTCAACACATCCCGCACATCCGCCCGCCGAAACAACGGCTCCACCGGATGATCCTGCGGATCGCGTGACCGGCGATTCAGATACTGCGCATCTTCCTCCTGAATCGCCCCCGCATCCTCCAATACAACCCGAGCCACCGCCGAGGTTGCCGGGGTGCAAAAAATTGGCCCCTTGTACCCCACCTTCACCAGCACCGGCAGCTTGCCGCAATGATCGAAATGCCCATGCGACAACACGACCGCATCGATCCGCGTCGCGTTCGGCGGCAACAGTTGATTCAGTCGCCGCGCCTCATCGCGCGGACCCTGATACATCCCCACATCCAGCAAAATCCTCAGCCCATTGATCTCAATTAAATGACACGACCCCGTCACCGTTCGATCCGCTCCGCAGAATTGAATTCGCATACCCAGAAGGTAATACCGAGTGACCCCCGAGGCAAACAAGCTCCGGTCCCCTCACCTCATCTACTCATGGGGGGAAAGTCGGGGTGAGGGGTCTTTCTCCGCCGCGTAAATTAAAGTGATCGAAGAAGAATTTACCAGTAGACTAGATGTACACGCGTTTCACCGCCTGTCCGCAGTAGGTGCAGGCTTTGAGCGATTGTTCGATCTCGCGCAGGAATCCCGACACACCGTGTTCGGAGTGTTGCACCGCTTTGATGCTCGCGCGTTCGCCTTCCGGGGCTTCGCGTGTCAGATCACTCCAGTCCCACGCCCGGTCGGCTACTTGCCTAAAGGATCATTCCAAGGTGAACTTTTTTCAGTTCACAAGACAAAACCGGTTTCACTGACGCACCGGAGATTGCTGAGACAGAGCAGAGCTGGAGGAGACCAGGACGTCGTTCCGGGAGGCCGAACCCACACCCTCTTCTTGAATTCTCCGCCCCCTCAGCGTCTCCGGGTTGCATTTTCGCCGCGAGGGTGCCGACACGCTGTCTATGCCCGGAGAATTGGGCACGCCCAGCGGTTTTGACGCGCCGCTTATTTCGCTCATGAAGGTCGTCGTTGAAAATCAGCCTACATCCCTCTCATCGCGCTTTTCGCACGCCACCCCGGCCGCCTGCAACATATTTTCAGACCGACAATAGTCGAAGTATCTTAAAGATGAATGTTGCCCTCTTTTGAATTTCATCGATAGGACTAATCATCCAATCCCTTTCCATTGAGAATTTGCGGCAAACATTTTCCAACCCTTGATTCCCGGGTTTTCGATTGTTTGGGTGCCGAAAAATGGAGCAGATAGGCTCTTTGCCGTCCCGGCGTCAAAGCATCGAAAGCAGTTTTCAAGGAAGGGATTTCATCTAATTTATTTTGAAGCTCTTCAGGAATTTTGCGCTCTGAAATGTCTTTCAATTTCACTTTCAAACCGGCTTTTTCCATTTCGATAGCTTCATCGATATAGGTTTTCAAGATCGGTTCCATTTCAACGATTTCCCGAACCTGGGTAAATCGAATGACGCGTGCCGACTGCGTATTCTCCCCCGGTTTGCTCAGAACACCATCGGCATCCTTTAGCAAAGCACCTTTGACAAAACTAAGCACACAGTATTCTTTGAAACCACCCAAAATCACGACGTTACTGTTCTGAAACGTGTAGCAAGGAACACGCCACTTCACTTCCTCGGTCAACGGACAATCCAGAATGATCGTTCGCAATTTCTGCAATTCCTCCTGCCACTTTTTGTGTTTACGTACATAGCCATCGACCTTGGGATTCATTCGATTCATGGTTGTTTTCCTGAAATACAAATAAAACAGGGATAGGCCTAGTATTCCCCTCAGCAATTCGTCACAGGGACACGGCCCCGTCCCGGTTAATTCTTACGTCAAACAGTTAACTCGACTCAATGCTCGCGATCACTCTGGAGAAGTCTTTGGCGATCAAATGCTTACGCCGAATCAGTAAATACAAATGTCCGCAATCACTCCACTGCATGGAGCCCGCCGATTTGATCGCAAGCAGATTGATCCAGTCGTCACCGTCTTGAAACATTCGATCCGCAATTTCACCGACCGGCGTAAACGCTGTCGAAACTTCACCGAAAAGCCATCCCCCACTCTCGTGACTGCGATCATCATCGTCTTCGTCATCACCGATGTCCGTTTGATCTTTGCCTAAAAATAAAGGCACAAGATCATCAGGATGCTCACATATCTCATCCTCCGAAGTGGTTCGACGCACTCCCTGAACGATAAAAGATACAGCCGTGAAACAATGCACGCAATCCGCACTTTAGCGGCTGTCAATTTCACATTACGTTCGGACCTATAGAGCGACGCGCAAGGTAGGACATTTCCCATCCCGTTCGCCAGAAAAACCCCTCCAGCGGTTCGCCCCTCAACGCACCTATTGACCAACCAACTCCCCAAATCTGTTGCATTTTGTCGCATTCTGTTGCATTCCGAATTTCCTGACACCAACAAAAAAACGGGCGTCAAAAGACGCCCGCTTTTTGATTGAATTGTCCGTAAGCCTTATCCCGCCTTCGCCGGATAGTACGGCGACTGCGGCCCGACCGGTCCCGGGTTCGATGCCGGGTGCGGAATCGTCGGGCTATTGGCTCGCGGGTGTGCGCCGTCGTAAACCTCTTTCATCCGACTCGTCGTCAGATGCGTGTAGATCTGCGTCGTGCTCAGGCTCTGATGGCCCAGCAATTCCTGAACGCTTCGCAGGTCGGCACCGTTGTTGAGCAGATGCGTGGCGAAGCTGTGACGCAGCGTGTGCGGGCTGATCCCTGGATCAAGGCCGGCTTCCACGAGATATTTATCGAGTTTGCGGCGGACGGATCGGGTGCTCAGCGTCTCGCCGTGTTTGTTCAAGAACACCCGCGTCATGTGGTGGCCTTGTTGACACTTGGAATCGACGGCTCGCAATTCAAAGTATCGCTGCACAGCCTTGATCGCCTGGCTGCCGATCGGCGTGAGTCGATCCTTACGACCCTTGCCGCGAACCCGCAGAATGCCTTCCTGCAGATCCATATCGCTCATGTCGAGTTCGACGAGTTCGCTGACGCGGATGCCGCTGCTGTACAGAATTTCCAGCATCGCTTTATCACGGGCAGCGAGAATGTCGCCGTCACCCGGAGCCTCGAGCAGCTTTTGAACCTGCTCGAGATCCAGACACTTCGGCAGGCGCTTTTCCTGCTTCGGCGTGCGAATGGTCAGCAGCGGGTTGACTGTGACCAGGCCGCGACGAATCAGAAACTTGTAGAAGCTCCGAAGAGTCGCCAATTTGCGAGCCGTGGTACTCTTGGTGTAATTCTGGCCGTAAAGATAGCTGAGGAAATCTCGAACGACCAGCGATTCACATTTAAGCTTCTTCTCGTCGATCGCCTCGGAACTGATCCTCGCTCGATTCGGATCGCCCGAGCCCGGGCCGATTTCATTGCCGAGAAATTGGCCGAACTGGATCAAGTCCGCGCCGTAGCTCTTGATCGTGTATTCGGAGAAGTGTTTCTCCAATCGCAGATAGTCCAGAAACTGGCGGACCAACGGCGTGAAGATCTTCTCCTGAACTTTGTCCGAGTTCTTCGCGGGAATGTATCCCTGAGGAATGGAGCCATGGGTGGGAGGTGGAACCGAGGGCGAGATGGAAAAGGCGCTGGGTGCGTTCATAGTTACCGGCCGGGGCGCTCGATAGAGCGCAAAAGACCTGACACTGCTCCTGGAGGGCACAGAGGCCCGGAAATGTTCCACTCGGCCGGCGACTCCGAATGGCCCGCTTGAAGGACGCGCGATGACCATCACTCCGGATGTGCCTCGCTTCCCTGGTGCGTCCCACGATCAATGAAGACTGCGGGTCAATCAATGCACTATTTATTGGCTCATGCAGCTTTCTTCGGCAAATACGCTTTCAAATCTTTGGCCAAATGTTGACCAAGTTGATGTGACAGCACCGCGGCATCGAACCAGTCGAAGGAATGCTGCCGCTTGTTGACCAATTCCACCAGCGCATCCAGCACCTTTGATTCCTGTCCGGACTCATACCGGAAGCAGAACTGATGCTGGCCTTTTACTAAGCTCAAAGTTTTCATGGATTCAATATCTGCCATGCGATTCTGCTCCCTTCAACTCACGTCCAGCCGTAGCATGGACTGGTAGCACATACTGCGAATCACTACTGCACTCTTTTCAATCGTGGCGAATTCAACAAATCCGCTACGAGCACGTGGTAAACAAATCCGCAATAGCGGTCCATGCTCACCAGATATTCTTTTGCGCCCAATGGCCCCATCGGATCGTTGCGGCCTTCGGCATACCTAAGCAACGTCGAACGCACGCTTCCATTCTGGGCATCGTACATGCCAACTACTTGCAGAATGCCGTTGCCGGTGGGCAGCGATTGGTCCTTAGGCGGTGACGCCTGCCGCGCCATTTCGCGCGGACTCAAAGTAGCTTGCCGCGCGAGGCTCGGCGGTTTCATAAACAACTGCAGCGACGCACCGAGCTTGGGTGGATTGTAAGGATCGTAAATCGTGATCGTCGGAACGATCAAACCATCACATCCCAACAGATCGCAAACCAACGCCGCCTGCTGTTCCGACTGCACTTTATCGATCCGCAAGCTAAGCAACACTTCGACCGTACGATTCACCGGCACGACGGTCAAACCTTCTACCTGCTGCAACTGCTGATAAACCAAATCCGCCTGCAGGATCGGGTCTGCGGACTTTTGCCCGCTTAAATTGACCACAGGAGCCACGGCCCATACCTGCCGCCTATGGCCCGGCAAAAAGATCGGTCGTTCCACTCCGTATTGCGGTTGCTGCTCAGTGCAACCGACCAACAGCATCACCGCGATAACCAGCGCAAACGGCAAGACTGTTACAGTCTTGTCCCCTCCCCCAGGTACTCCGGGGGGAAGGTTAGGGTAAGCGGTCTTGTATTTTTCCAGCGTCCTGCTCGTCATGGCTTCATCCTTGAAGCGAATTTGTTTAAGGCTTTACTTCGGCCGACTCATTCGCCGCCGTACTTGTGTCCGTCTCTTTCGCCAAAGGTTTTACGGCGACGGGTTTGGTCGTCGCACCCACCTCCGGGCGGATGGAAGCCGTCGCATCATTTGTCTGAGGAGTCGCGGGAATCATCGCCGGAAGCGACCAAATACTTTCATGCCCGGAGCGGTCGCTCACGAAATAGACTCGATTATCTACTGCCCAAAACGGCGTCAGGTTCGTTGCCGTGCCATCCGTTAATCGTCGGCGATTCGTACCGTCGGCATCAACGACCCAGATATCCTGCTGGCCTTGCGGTTTACCGTTCCGCGTCTGCGCGGGTTCCACAATGCTCACGAACGCCAGATGTTTGCCATCCTGGCTCCAGGATGGACTCACCAACGCCGCGTTGGCGCTCACCGCGATCTCCGTCACCTTACCGGCTTCCATCGGTCCGGTTTCGCCATTTGCTAACTCACAGGTCCAAAGGCTGAACCATCGTGAACCGCGCGCTCGTGTCTTTTGAAACCCGATCACATCTCGGTTTTTGTCCGGGGACCACGTGGGAAATAACCCCTCGCCAATTATTTTTTGTTGCCGCGATACCAGGTCGATCACGCACATCTGCCATGGGCTGCTCGGGCCACCGTTCTCCGGCATAATGCTGTAGACCAGCCGCGTGCCATCCGGACTAAAGCTCGGGTGCATATCATTGGATTCGCCCGTCGTGATCTGTATCAGATTGCGACCCTCCGGATTCATCAAATAGACATGCCATTTGCCATTGCGATTTGAACTGAACGCGATTCGTTTTCCATCCGGACTGATGCACGGTTGCGCATCATCTGAAGCACCGTTGGTCAACTGTGTTGAAGCCGGGCTATCCACTCGACGCGAATAGATCTGCGTCGTCTCTCCCTCACGAGCACTGGAGTAAGCCATCCATTGACCGGACGGATCGACGTTGACATCCGCGTCAAATCCTGAGTCTACAAAAGTATGCTGCTTGAGAGTTAGATCAGCCGCGAGCAGGCCGGCGGATTTTCGAGTGCGGTTGAACTCACCGAAGACATTCACCACCGGGACTTTCGACCCACCCGATTTAGAAGTACCCGAATCAATCAGGCTGTCCGGAAGGTACTCCGGCTTTTCCGCGGGCTTCGCGGTTTTTTTACCAGCCGCGACGGTCGAAGGCTTAGTGGTCGACGTTGCGTGCGAAGTTGAATCTGCGGGTGCAAGTGTCATCGACATGGAACACCCTGAAGCGCCCGTGGCAATTGCCACGACCCATCCGGCAGTTCGGCCAAGCCTGTGCCGCCATTTTTTTGTCGTTGATTCAGCCATACACCTTTCAATGAGCACCGCTTCGGATGCCCCGCAAAGGTATCGGCATAATCGGACGTTAGAATGAGAGACACAAGATCGCCGTATTGCTAGATCAGTTATCGGACGTTTGCGTCGATCGACTTGAACGCGGCCCGTTAGTGAAAGGTCCGCGTTGCATTTCCCCCCGCGACCGCGAACAATGTTCAGCCACTCGGAGACGATTTTATGGGATTTCGATCTTACACGTCGCTGTTGTTCGTACTGCTGGCCGCCGTCGCACAGGCCGAAGATTGGCCGCAATGGTTCGGACCGCAGCACGATGGCATTTGGCGAGAATCGGGCTTGATGGCGGAATTCCCCAAACAAGGGTTGCGGATCGTCTGGCGTACACCCATCCGCGGAGGATACGCAGGACCGGCGGTGGCCAATGGTCGGGTGTACGTCACCGATTTCGCGCTAAAGCCAAACGTGCATCGGCCGGTCGATCCGTTCAAGCGAATCACGCAGGCGGGGGCCGAGCGCGTGCTATGTCTTGACGAGGCCACGGGCAAAATCGTCTGGACGTACAACTATGATGTCGAGTACACCCTGTCCTATTCAGCCGGCCCACGAACCACGCCGGCGGTCGATCACGATAAGGTCTACGCCCTCGGTGCCGAAGGAGATCTTGTTTGCCTTTCGACGGCAGACGGGAAAAAAATCTGGTCGAAGCATCTCTCTACCGAAAAAACACCCACGCCCATTTGGGGCTTTGCCGGTCACCCGCTGATCGATCGTGATAAACTCATTTGCCTGACCGGCGGAAATGATCCCGCGAACGGGCACGGGGTTCTGACCGCATTTAATAAGTTAACGGGTGACATGATTTGGACAGCGCTAGCCGCAAAGGAACCAGGTTATGCGCCCCCCATTCTGGTTGAAGCCGGCGGCACGAGACAACTAATCTTCTGGGATCCTGTCGCGTTAACGAGCCTCGATCCAGACACTGGAAAAACTTTTTGGTCCGAGCCATTCGGCCCGGCGCGAATGGGCGCCACGATCATGACTCCGCGCTTTTATCGCGACCCGCACCTCGGCGATTTGGTGCTGGTCTCGACGGAATACGAAGGAATGGTCGTCATGCATCTTGATCCCAAGGAACCCAAGGCATCGGTCCTGTGGAAGCGTGCCGGCAAATCCAGTCGCAAGTCCGAGGCAATCCAGAGCCTCATGTCCTCGCCGGTCGTTCGTGACGGGCATATTTTCGGCGTCGATATCCTGGGCGAGCTGCGCTGCCTGGATCTGAAAAATGGCGATCGTCTCTGGTCCACATCGGATTTCACCACGGGAGACGCGGGCCCCCAAAAATGGGCGACGGCGTTCGTGATTCCGATCGGTGACGCGGGCAAGCGATATCTCATCGCCAATGAACACGGCGACCTGATTTTCGCCGATCTCGACGCTGAAGGTTATCACGAAGTCAGTCGTGCCCACGTCCTGGACCCAACCAATACCGATGCGCAACGGCCAGTGGTGTGGTGCTTCCCCGCACTCGCGAACCGATGCGTCTACTGGCGGAACGACAAAGAAATCATGTGCATCTCCCTGGCAGCCAATACCGCAAAAGCGCCGCATTTGAACGAAGAAAGCCCCAAGTAATCATGTCAATTATTGGTCACGGAATCGACATCGTGGAGACGGCCCGCATCCGGCATTTGTTTGAGGAGCATGGCGAGCGATTCATGGACCGGGTTTTCACACCGACCGAACAGGCCTATGCCAACAAAAGTATTAAGCGGCGGTTCGAACATCTGGCGGGTCGCTTCGCCGCGAAGGAAGCCGTACTGAAAGTGCTCGGCACCGGCTGGCGCGGGGGCATCGCTTGGACCGATATCGAAATCCGAAATGAAACCAGCGGGCGACCGGTGATTCATCTCACCGGTGAATGTGCGAGAATCGCCGAGCAGCTCGGCATCAGGCGATGGCTGGTGAGCATCAGCCATATTGAAACGCACGCGACGGCGAGCGCGATCGGGATGAAAGATTGAATTTGTTGGGTCCGCTTCAGCGGACGGAATCGCACCCCCCCGATACGCCATGTCCTAAACGTACGTCTTTTCCGTCACAGAAGGCGTCTATTGTGTGATGCGGCGATCGAATTTTACACAACCCGGGAAATATTCCGTCCGCTAAAGCGGACTCTACAAAACGCACTAATCCTTCTGCTTGGTCGCCCCGAGTTCCTTCGCAATTTCGCTTTCCAACTCATCCAGTTTCCCAAGTTCCGTGCGCTCGGAAGCCAGCACGTCGGCTTGGATCATACGGTCGATTTCTTCGTCGCTGACCAGGTCTTCGCGAGCCGAGGAGACACCGCCGCCGATGGCGCTTTGTTCCATGCTGTCGAGGAAGACGTCCATTTTTTCTTCGACGCTGCCGGCTTGAGCGACGGCACGTTCCCAGTCGGCCTGGGTTTTGGTCAGGTCCATTTCCTTGAAGGTTTGGCCGATCTCCTGAGCCATCAGATTCATCGACTCCGCGAACTGACGGCTGGCGACAGCTTGCTGCTGAATCAGCATCGCATTCTTGATGCTGAGCAGTTGGCGTTCGAGCATTTTTTTCACGGCCGCCGTCTTTTTTAGTGCGCCGCGGATGAAGGCGTACTGATTCTTGTCGCCGATTTTCCGGGCGTGCTGGGCGTTCTTGATGAAGTCCTCGCTGAACTTCTCCTGCTGGCGGATCGAGCGTTCGATCGCCTTCATCCCCTGGCGGATTTTCATCTCGCGATCGATGCGGCGTTCTTCTTTGCTCTTGAAAAGTCCCATGTGCTACCTTGATTCTTCATCGTAAAGCGCCAAGCCAAGGCGGTACCCGCAAAGGCCAACCCATTTCAATCCGGGTGGAAAGATCCACCAGCCAACCATGATTCCGACCACTCCACCCGAAACAGCCATCGCAAGTCGCCGCCAATCATCGGAGTTGGAAGGCACCGGAATGAGTAATCCGACTATAAACCCGCCCATGCCTAAAAAGAGGGACAGGTAACTGAGCGCGCTATCGGTCGTCAATAGCCCCAGCATCATTCCGAGCAGGCATAAGCCGACGGCGATCGCGACTTGAATCCACCCACCGATCGCATACGCCGTCGCGTGAATTTCTCGCCCAAGACCGCCGAAACGCTCCGTGCGGCCGTAGTCGAGAATCATGGGCGGCTTGACGTCCTTTCCCGTGTCATTAGAGGTTGATTTCGCTTTGGGGAGCATTTTTTTAAAGGGAGTGATTCCGTCCGCTAAAGCAGACCCTACTAATTCTGATCGGCGATGTTTGACCAACACCGCATCACCCAGGCGATCGGCCATAACACGATCCACATGAACCACTCGGCGGCGTTTTTGCGATGGGAGTTCACAGGTTCTTTTCCATCGATTCATTTTTACGGCGAATCACTTTGTCGGCTTCTTCAAACGCCTCTTCGTGCTTGATCGCGCCGCGATCCATGTCATTCCAGAGGTTCATGACTTCCTGACCCGTGGACGAGAGGCCGGTGTTGGCCATCGCGTCTTTGTCGGATTGAGCGCCGAGACCGAGGATTTCGTCGAGGCGTTCGTTGTACATGTCCTGGGTGACGCCATCGTCTTCGATCCAGGTGGTGATGCGGGCGACGTCTTTTTCGGTGAGATTCAGCCGCCCCATCGCGCCGCTCATCTTCGGCGCGTTTTCTTTGATCATGCGCACGCGGCTGACGGTCAGAAGTTCCTTGCTCCGCAAATTAAGCTGCCGACCCGCGAGCATTTGTTCTTGCGTTTTCAGCTCAAACTGCATCGCCAGGGCTTTTCGTAATTCGGGGGATTTCTGGCTGGCACCCTGCTGAAAGATCTTTTGTTTGTCGGAGGCGACCGCTTCGATTTTCTTGAACAGCTTATCGCGATCCTTGGTCAGGATGATTTCTTCACGGCGCAGCTCGGCCGCGGAAAGCTCGCTGAGCGATTTTTCTTTTTTGCCGAATATTTTGTCGATCAGAGCCATGGGGTTTCACAATTACGAATGACGAATTTCGTCATTCGTCATTTTAATACTCATCCCGGTTCCGGTTCATTGCGCCGTCGCTCCGGGGGTACAGGTGCGCCCGATTCACGACTGCGCTCCGGGGATTTTTCCGCAATCACATTCCGCTGGGTGTTGCCGGGCATCGACACCGCGGGCGTTTCTTCCTTGCCTTTGAGCTCATCGAGACTTGCCTGCACATCATCCGGAACATCCATCGCGCCCACACCGGACATGCTGTTGGCTTCCTCATCCATTTGCTGCAAGGCCGCCATGCCGACATCCACTTCTTCGGAACTGGCGGCAATGTTTTCCAGCGTCTTGAGCTTTTCCGGACTCACCTGATTTTGCAGTTCCAGCGTGTGAATGCCGGTGTTGATGACGTTCATTTTCT
>JBBRMF010000008.1:0-45083 GCA_038230975.1 Tepidisphaerales bacterium | reverse complement strand
GCCAACTGCGGGCAACGGCGCGCGTCATCTCCCGCCGGCGGAACCTGAAAACTTCAGATCGACTGGAAAGTGCCGGCCGAATCGTGATATTCTGCGGCGGGAGATAAATCGACGGACCCAGTACCGGGAGAGGGAGAAATCGGGTACGCCGGAACTGTCATGCACCCTTTTTTGTCGGTTCGATGCCCGGCGCTTGACATCCGCCGCCTCCGGCCGATCATTCAGACAACGTTATGAGTAAGGCGATTATCCTGCAACATGTTGCCCACGAGGCCCCCGGCCGAATCATGCCGATCTTTCGGGATTTTGGCATTCCGGTCGAAGTCCGCCATTTATATAAAGGCGACGAAGTCCCCACGGATCTGGATGAGATGCGAGTCCTGATCGTGATGGGCGGGCCGATGGGCGTGGCCGATATCGGTGATGCGAAGTATCCTTTTCTGGAAAAGGAAGTATCGCTCCTGAAACGACTTGTACAGCATGATCGCCCGGTATTGGGGATCTGTCTCGGAGCCCAGTTATTGGCCCATGCGGCGGGCGCAAAGGTGTATCCAAACGTCAAACCCGGTGCTACGCCAGAAGAGGCACCCACTCCAATGCCTGAGATCGGCTGGGGGCCGGTGAACTTCCCGTTTCCTGGCGGCACAGAGCCGCTGGTGTATGGAATGATCGATGGCTGCCCGATGTTCCATTGGCATTTCGACACGTTTGATCTTCCGAAGCTGCCTCCACCCCCCAATCCTGCGCCACCTCCGGCACCGCCACCGGCCACCGGCAATGCCCTGCTGAGTAGCACGCGAACGTGCAAAAATCAGGCTTTTCGATTCAAAAGTCGCCTTTTTGGATTCCAGTACCACTTTGAAATGGAGCAAGGCGGCATTGAAGCCATGCTGCATTTTGCAAAAGAGGATGTCACAAAAGTACTTGGTCCGGATGGCATTGGCAAAATCCGGCAGGACACCCTTCTGCATTACAGCCGATATGCACGTTTAGGCGATCGACTGGTGAATAATTTCGTTCAATTCTTGAAGATGTATTGAAGATGTATTGAAGATGTCAGTTGTCAGTGGCTCGTTGTCAGTTGTTTAAAGACTTGCGTGCCATATTTTTTGCGGCAACTATCAACTGACCACTGACTAAAGCCCATGCACTCCGTACTGAATTACTTCCGAACGTTACCCCGTCGACAGATGGTCCGTCCCTGGGCGCTGGCCGTTCCAGTGCTGGTCCTTGTCGTCGCATTGCCCTTGTTGCGACCACTTCGCAGCCCCGATTCCAGCAGCATTTCCGCCAACGAGTTGACACGGTTGGCGACGATTCAATCGCTGGCCGAGAATCATTCGCAGGAAATTGAGTCCACTCCGTTTTACTCCATTCTGCGACAGCGCGATTTTCACCAGCCTGCCGAGACCGTTCAGATTCAGAACCATGCCTACAGCGACAAGGCGCCCGTGCTGGCCGTGCTCATGGCTGGGGTTTATCTGGTGTTTCAGCAGTTTGGTTTGTCCTTTCATCGGAACACGGCGCTGGTGGTTTATCTGCTGACGATCGTTGGCGCAGTGATTCCAGTGGCCATTGCGGGCGGGATGATTTACCGCATGGGGCGGCTATTCGAGTTGCGACGGCCCTGGCGCACGCTTTTGGCGCTTGCCGTTGTCTTCGGGAGTGGATTGATCAGCTATGCCGTGGTGCTGAATGCGCATGCTCCGGCCGCTGCGTTAGTGCTGGCCGCCTGCGGATGCCTGGTTCACATTTCCGTGACGAAAGAACCCACCCGCACCGGAGCCTGGTTGATGATCTGTGGGCTTTGCGCGGCGTTGGCCGCGGTCATTGATCCGGCTGCGATCATTTTTCTGGTCGGACTCATCCTGGTCATCACGAATCTGCGTTGGCGGAAACGCGTTCGATTCGGGGGTGTGCTGCTCTACATCATCGGCACGCTTCCACCGCTGGTGCTTCATGCGGTGCTGACCGTTCCGTTGACCGGAAATCTGTTACCTCCCACTTATCACCCGCAATGGCTCGCCCGTGAAACACACACGACGCTCGATCTGCCCGACGAAGAAGCTTTGGCCAGGAACGGGTGGGTGCATTCCAGCGTGGTGAATGCGGAATTGGTTCTGGGTGCCCTCGTTGGCACGCACGGTATATTCAGTCATTTTCCCGTGCTGATTTTAGGCGTGATGGGAATTACGCTCGTTCTCCGGCGTCATTGGCCAATCGCGACCAAGACGATGGCGGCCATCACCTTGGTGGGTGGCGGCGTTATTCTGATCGGTTTCGTCGTGTTGCGCGCCAACTGGAATGCCTACATGTTCGGGCCGCGCTGGTCGATTGTATTCCTACCGATGCTGTTGTTCTGGACGGGGGCATGGCTGCGCAAGAAACATCATCCGATCATCTGGTGCATGGCCGTGTTGTTGCTGACCTATAGCATCGGCGTTTCTTTAATTGGTACGACGGCACCTTTCATCAACGCCCCAGGAAGATACACCGCCGCCGCCGCGCTCAGGCAAATCATGCATCCGGAGTCTCCCACCCTCGAGCGTCCGATCATCGCCAGCAATTAAAGTTTCAGTTCCCTCCCCCATGTACTGATGGGAGGAGGGTTAGGGGGCTTTCTCGCGCGCCACAAAAAACGTTACACCCTTTTGGTTGCTGTTTCTATTCCCCCCACTAATCCTCCATCCCGCTTCCTGCACTTACGACCGTAACTCGTACCCAGGAGCCCTATGAAATTCCGTTCGATGGTCGTTGTTTTTACGCTGATTCTTTCACCCTTGCTTTCATCGGCCCAACCCTTGGCGGATCGCATTCCAGACGATGCGATTTTCTACATCGGTTGGCGCGGCGTTGATGAACCGGGGGTCGGTTACGCGCAGTCTCGCCTGAAGACCTTTCTTGACGCATCCGGTTTCCCGCAAGTCGTCAATGAAACGCTTCCAAAGCTGCTCGACAAGATGGCCGAGAAAGATCATAACGCGGCGATGCTGCGCGAGATGCTCGGGAAGTTTGGCCCTTCACTGTGGCGATATCCGACGGCTATTTATGTCGGCCCGGTCGATGGCCTGAATGTCGGACAGCCCATGCCACGCATCGCGCTGCTCTGCAAAGCCGGTAGCCACGCGGCTCAGCTTAAGAAAGACATCAATACATTTCTCGATCAGGTACTAACCGGCTCACTTGTTCCGGTGACGGCTATTGAAGAAGAAGGAATTGTCGCGATCACACTCGGCAACGTCACGCCGGATCTGGCGGGCAAGAGCAAAACGACGCTCACCTATCGCAAGCAGTTTGTGGATGCGATGGCACAAGTGGGTAAAGATCCGCTGCTTGTCACCTACGGAGATCTTGAAGCGTTGACTGCGTTGATCGACCAGACCGTAACGCTCATCCCGCAAGCCGCCGGAAAATGGCAAATGATTCGCGAGACTCTTGGCATCGGCGGTCTGAAGCGCATCATCTGGACGGCTGGTTTTGACGGCCGGGAGTTTGGCACTCAAGGATTTTTGATGGCTCCCGCGCCGCGCACGGGATTGCTGCAGTTGCTCGATACCGGTCCGTTGAGTGACGCAGCACTGCATTCCGTGCCGCAGTCTGCAACGATGATGATTGCCGGCAAGGCCGACTTCGCAAAACTGTTGAGCATGATGAGAAGCATCATCACTAAAATTGATCCGACGGTGAGCAATCAATTCAATTCCGGGCTTGCGATCGCGAACGTTGTGACCGGCATCAACATCGAAAGCGATCTGCTCCAGGCGCTGGGCGACGAGTGGCTCGCCTACACCGCTCCAAGTGTGGGGGGTGTAGGGCCGCTTGGATTCGTCGCAATCAACCACGCGCGTGACGCGGCCAAGCTCGAACATTCGCTTGGCATTCTTGAAAGGCTCGTCAACGATAAAATCAATTCCGAGACCGCCCCTGATAAGCCGCGCGGGAATATCGTCACCGCAACGATCGACGGCCTGAAAGTTCACTACCTCAATACCCCGTTGATCACCCCTGCCTGGACGATCAAGAACGGCAATCTCTACTTCGCGCTTTTCCCGCAGATCGTCGTCTCAGCCGCGAACCATTCCACGACGACTTCAATTCTGCAAAACGAAGGTTTTGTTGCCACGCGTAAACGGCTCGGTGGGGAGACTGCCTCCGCACTCACGTTCTTCGATCTGCCGCGCAGCGCACCGGTCGGTTATCCGTATCTGCTTGCGGCCACGCGTGTGCTGGGGTTTGCCGACATGTTCGGAATGAATACACCTGCCATCGGGCTGCCAACGCTTGAAAAGATTCTCCCGCTGATGAGCCCTGCGGGGAGCGCTGCCTGGACCGATGACGCGGGACTGCACACGAAGAGCATTTCCCCTTTCCCCGGTGCGACTTTGCTGGGTGGGCCGGAAGCTATTTTAGTCGAAGGGCAAGGGCTGATTGTCCCGATCGTTGCCGCCATCGGCAAAGCCCGTGAGTCGCAGCAGCAGGCGATCATTGTGCCCGGCGAGAAATAGTAGCGTCGGCTGCCCATTGCGATGCATGGATCAAAGGCACGCGTTTTTTCCCGGTAACGGAAGAGAACGCGTGCCTTTGGCAAGTACGGGATTTAGAATAATGTCGGATTGGGTGCCACAGGTCGCGGTACTCCGAGACCCGTATTTTTGCGGTGTGACGCGAAGCACAGGTCTCGGAGTACCGCGACCTGTGGCACTTTAAATCTTAAGTGTGACGATGCACCAGAACGATCAGCCATTACTTCGCGTTGACGAACTTCGTCGGATTTTTTTGGAATTCCGAACGGCAATCATCGCTGCAAAAGTAGTAGCGTTTTCCGCTGTAATCCAGGAACGGGGTTTTGCCGTCCACGTCAACATCCACACACGCCAGGTCGGCATTTTTTTTGCACACCAGGCATTCTGAATGTACCGCGCACGCCGCCGCGGTTTTGGGTGAAGCAGACGGTGTACTATCTGCAGCGCACGCGCCAAGAATACAGGTCAGGAAGCTGACGATCACGATTCGATTGCATAAGTTCCACATCGCTGAACCTCCACATCGCAAGCCAATTTTTAGCGTTCATCGTCGGGCCCGGTAACGGGCCTGAAAAAAATGGTGGCATGGGCGTCTCGCCATTGCTTTCTTCGCAAGAAGACGCGGGCGAGACGCCCACGCCACCTAAAAATTCGTAGGCTCTAAAGCGGACCCTACGAAAATCCGAATTAAAACCGCTACACCAAAATCAAATTGTCTTAGTTAGAGAACGACAACGAGAAAGCCATCTTGAATCGCACCTTCCCCTGATCGCCGTAGTCTACCTGGTAGACAGGAAATGAAGGGGCCACGGTGACGCTTACATTTTTGTTAAATCGTATTCGCCCGCCCGGCGTGAGATACACCGTATTGCTGCCGCTGTTGGGGTCTTTTTCATGATGATCCGTGTCCTTCATCAGGTACACATCGTTTACTTCCGTGAATACGCTGAACTGTGGGAAGTTTTTGATCTTGTCAGTTAATCGGTACGCCAAGGCCAATCCCGCGTCGATTCGATCGCCCACCTTGAACAAGTTGCGCTGGGTGCGAAAGGTATAAAGCACGCTGGTATCCAGCGTGAGGCGCGACGTCAGGAAGCGGGAATAGGCCAGTCCGATCGGGAAGTCCCACGCACCGGTACTCGGCTGATCGGTGGGGCTCAACTTTTCAAAGTTGCTTAAGTGAACATCGCTTCGACCTGTCGGGATTTTCACTCCCGCGACGATCGACAGGTTGCCGGGTGCGCCCTTCAACAATCGATACTTGCCGGTGAGCAATAAGTCGGTCAGTCCGGTTGGGTTGGCCTGCGATTCTTCGACCGAACCATTTGACTGCAAAGAGGCGGACTTGAAATCTTGACCCACAAAGTAACCCGTCGTCGCGCCGATCTGGAAATCCGGGGCAATGCCCAGTGCCAGATCCACACTGGTAATGAATCCGTGGTTGAGCGCGTCAAAGTCTCCCCCTTTCCGTGCGCGCTCGGCTGCCTGAGCCGAATTGAAGGGTTGAAACGCCGCGAAATCTTCGCGGAGGGTCAGCTCGTAACTTCCCTGCTTCAGGGTCTCGCCTGAAATCGTGGCGCTGCCGCCACCGGAGGCACCCGGGCCGTGATTGGCACGAACTTGAAATGTTGAGAAAAGAAGCGTGAGAACAAGAGCGCAAAGTGATCGAAAAACGGGAGAGATACGCATATAAGCCTGCCGACGGGATTATTTGAAAATGGGGCAATTGAGTCTTGATCGTCCACCGTTTCAGGCGATGGCACGGACAGGCAATGGGCCTATCAAGACTTCACGGGGGATGGGTACATAAATGCAACTACCGCGATTTCATATGCGAGCGAGACGTACTGTCGGATGAATCCTTCTGCGAAGTACGATCCGATCGCGCGGAATCCTGATGGCGGGGGGCTTCACGGCGTTGAGGGGCGGCTTCCTGATGGCGAGGCGACTCCTGACGACGTGGAGCTTCCTGCACCGCAGGGGAGTCGACATGCGCACTGCGAGGTGCGCGAGTGGGCTCCGGTGATGGCCGCGCTTCCGACCGCGCTGGTGCTGATTCCGTCACGCGACGGCCATGGACATCTTCCGGAGGACGCGCAGCGCTTTCACGTGGCGTGCTGGGTGAACGCGTGGCGCGTCGGGGCTCATCAGTGTTGGTTTGAGGCGTATGCACGTTTCGCGCGGTCCTGGCCCCGCCGGAGTCTTGATAGGTTTGATGATCGACGGGTGGGCGAGATTCCCGGGCGTCGCGCTGATTTCTGGAGCCGTCGTTGCGGACGTGCCGATCATCGCTCGTTCGGTCATTAGAATAAGAGTGATCGCGGTTCCCATTCTGCCAGTCACGGTGACCTTCATTGTAATGATGGTTAGAATTGTAGTAGTAACGATTGTAATAATAGTGATCGCTGGAACAGTGCGAATAATAGTAACTGGGGTAGTAGCCAAATCCGATGGAAATACCGGGTTCGCTGTAATAACTAGGTCCGTAATAAACCGGTGGAGAATAATAGGACGAATAGACTGTCACCCGTTCGGCTGGCACATAGATCGGGGGTTCCGCTGCGTACACCGTCACATCGCCCGAACGCGGTGGAGCTGCGCTGTATTCCTGACCGGCCGAATCACGATCCCGTTGCGCGTAATTCAGACTCTCCTGGTCATCCTGCACGCGTGATTCAAATTTCGCGGCATCCTGGCGAGCCTGCGCAAGGTCGCTGTTGATCGTGTCCAGTTTTGCCTCGGCATCACGCAAAGCCGTGCGGTTGTCCTGCGGCACATCCGATTTTTTGTCCACCGTGCCTCGGAGATCCACCACCTGCACGTCCAGTTTTTTCAGATCATCAGTGGTGGAATCGAACGCGGTTTGTCGCTGATGCAACTCGTCGACGGTGGCGGTGTACGCAGGATCTTTCAAAAGCTCCTGCTCCATTTGATCGCGCATCTTGCGTAGTACGGCTTGAGCTTCATCCACGCGTTTGCGAAGATCGACGATTTTCGGATCCGCAGTCAGAGCCTTTTCCTCCAAATCCTGAACCTTGTTATCCACGGCGACAAATGCATCGTCGGCTGCGGCAACGGCCTTTGGATTGGCGGTTCGATCCTCACGCAATTTATCCGCATTGACCTTTGCCGCACGTGCGGCGGCGACCAGATCCTGAAACTCCCGCGTCTGGGCAATTTGATCCAAGGCGGCATCAGTGGGTACTTTCAATTCCTGCCGTGCTTTGTCGAAAATCGCAAAGGAGGCTTTAAAAGAGTCGGTCGATTCAAATTTGGCCAACTCTGCCGCATGAATCGGATCGAGCTTGGCCTTGGCGGTCTCCATGTCCTTTTTGATCGTCTGCAGTTGATCGCGGAGGCGCGATTGCGCCTGAGTCGCTTTGTCCAGATCCACTTTTGCTTTGTCTACTTGTCCGTCACCACCCAGTCGCATGGCGGACAGATCATTAAGTTGTTTTTCTCGGGCGCCGATGATTGCATCCACCTTCCGCCGCGCAGCTTCCAGATCCGACCGATCCCGCTCGAGCGAATACTGAACCGCCCGCACCCGGGCATTTGAATCGTCATACGGCCGCCGTGACCCATCCTGCGCCATTGCGGCTGAGCCCGCCGGCAAACCTACAGCCAAGAGGGCTAAAAGCACCTTTTTCGCATTTGAAGAACGCCAGTTTGGGCAGTTTTGAAGCATGGGAGCACCTTCCGCGAGAATCATCCACTATACGGACACTGCAGTTGTCCGATCGTTTGCCGTTGTTTATTGAATTGGGATTTACTTTACAGGGGCCAGCCCGGAAAAGCGTCAAAAAAATCCCGGAAAATCGCGGAGGAGTGGCGGTGAAGGGATGCTGTCAGCTATTCAAAACCCCGCAGATTCACACTTTGGGCCAACCTGCCCGCGATGTGTCCACAAATATCAACGGGTCGAGCGGTCGCCTTACGTGTCCAAAGCCGGGCAGAAAACCCCGGTTCCAGAGTGGAAGAAGCAGGCGGACTGGAATGAGGCGTTCATTCGCGCAATTCAAGTGGTTGTAAATTACAGTTTACGCCAGCATCGATTCCAGTTCCGTCACAAGTGTCGGCAGCTTGCCAACAATGACGCGCCATGTGATTTCATCGTCGATAACCGAATATCCATGAATGATTTGATTGCGGAATCCAATGATACGATTCCATTCGCTGATGTGGTCCAGTGCGGAAGGATTTTGTCTCCGCAACTGCGAGAGTGCCTCCCCGATGACAGCGAATTGTCAGTATACGCCTGACTTGAGGAGTTTGTCCGATCTCAAATCGTCAATCGTGCGACCTTCAACGAACTGGCGAATTGCAACCGCCGCATCAAGCGTGTCGGAAATGAGTTTTTTATCTTCAGGCGGCATATAGAGTCACCGCATCTCGGTTAGCCACTTCAAGAAAGTACGGGTTTTTGGCAGCCCTACGACTCACGAGATCGACCTTTCGACTTAACAGACGTTCCAGGTCTTCCTGAAGGCCAAACCACTGATCTGCGATGGTCGGTGAATCGTAGTTGAGAAACTCCACAAAGAAGTCAAAATCGCTTGTCTGTTCCTGAAAGTCATCGCGCGCGGCAGATCCAAACAGTTCGAGCTTTTTGACGCCATGCTGACGGCAACTGTTATGGATCTGAACTTGTTGGTGGCCGGATAACATCCAATGATCCCAAGGTAATTCAAAACAACTTCAAATACGGCAAATCCGTCTTGCCCATCAAGAATTCATCCACGCCTCGCGCCGCTTGACGGCCTTCGCTGATGGCCCAGACGACGAGCGATTGCCCGCGGCGAATGTCGCCAGCGGCAAACACGCCGGGGATGCTGGTCATGTAGTTGGCGTTGACCTGCACGTTACCGCGCGCGTCTTTGGTCAGGCCAAGCTGATCGATCGGACCGGGATGTTCGGGGCTGACGAAACCGAGGGCGAGCAGGCAGAGATCGCAGTCAAGCTCGAACTCGGAACCGGGCATTTCCTGCATGGCGGGGCGGCCATCGGGGCCTTTGGTCCAACTGAGTTTGATGCCGTGAAGTTTCGTGACGTGGCCGTCGACACCGGTGAACTTTTTGGTGTTGATCGAGTAGTCGCGGATCTCGACCCCGAAGATCTGGTCGGCTTCTTCATGGGCGGAAGACGAGCGGTAGATCATCGGCCAGTAAGGCCAGGGAAGCAGCCGGCCGTCTTTGACGATCTCATGTTCGCGATCGGTTGGCGGCTTGGGAAGAAGCTCGAATTGTTTGATGGACTTTGCGCCTTGGCGCTCGGCGGTGCCCAGACAATCCGCGCCAGTATCACCGCCGCCGAGGATGATGACGTTTTTGCCCTTGGCGTCGATCAATTCCTGTTCGACTTTGTTGCCGAGGGCCCGCTTGTTGCCTTGCGGCAGATATTCCATCGCAAAGTGAATGCCTTTAAATTCACGCCCGGGAACCGGAAGGTCGCGCGGCTTCGTGGCGCCACCGGCCAGAACAACCGCGTCGAAATCACGGCGAAGATCCTCGATCTTCACATTGAAACCGACGTTGGCGTTCGTCACGAACTTGATCCCTTCGGCCTTCATCAGATCGACACGTCGATCGACGATTCGCTTCTCAAGCTTGAACTCGGGGATGCCGTACATCAGCAGGCCACCGATATGATCGGCGCGCTCGAAGACGGTGACTTCGTGGCCGGCTTTATTCAGCTGCGCGGCGCAGCCCAACCCCGCAGGCCCGGAACCGATGACGGCAACCTTCTTGCCGGTGCGCGTGGTTGGCGGCTGCGGTTTTACCCAACCGTTGGCAAACGCATGTTCGATGATGGTCACTTCGATATTCTTGATCGTGACCGGCTTTTCGTTGATGCCCAGCACGCAAGCTTCTTCGCACGGAGCCGGGCAGATGCGGCCGGTAAACTCCGGGAAATTGTTGGTTTTGAACAACATGTCCAGCGCGTCCTGCCAACGGCCGCGATAGACCAGATCGTTCCAGTCGGGGATGAGGTTGCCAAGCGGGCACCCGACGGAATCAAGCGCATTGCCGTTGATGGCATGCCCATGACAAAACGGAATGCCGCAGTCCATGCAGCGAGCCCCTTGCGCGCGCAGCTTGTCTTCGGGGAATTCTTCGTAGACTTCCTTCCAGTCGAGGATGCGCAAGTTCACGGGACGCCGGGTGGGAGTCTCTCGCTTAAATTCCATGAATCCGGTGGGCTTACCCATTGTTTGAGTTCCTTTTCCTGACGGCAAAGCGGTGCTGGTAACTTCTGCTAGTCCTGCTCACGCATGACGGCTAATTCATCTGGCGTCACCGTCAGAATCACGGTAACCTTTCGCTGTTCTTCCTGAGGAAGATGCGCGCGAATGGAATCCCAAACTTGATGTTGACGATCAATCTGCTCGTGACCTTCAAATCCGTCCCAGCTAAGAAGGCCTCCCACTTTTTGAAATTGTTTGGACTGTTCGAGTTCTGCAACTGCGCCATGAAAATGCTGGCGAAATAGTTCATCGAGTTTTTTGACTAGTTCTTCCATCTGAGGATTCCTATCGTAACCAGATCTGTCGCAGCATTGACGGCGCGCCGCGCATTTTCCTTAACAAAATCCCCCTTTATTCCTCGGTCGAGCTTACCTCGCTTCAAGAAGGTTCGCAGTGCGTTTTCGCTTCGATACCGATGACTGTTTGACCATCGGATGGCGATGTCGGTCAGCGTGTTTCCGTATCTTTCGGCATGTCGATGAGGAATGATCGCTGAGAAACCGGACTCTTTCCACAACTTGTACAGATTATGTCGTGAATCAAATGTCGGTTCCAGCCGCATCTTGTAGCCTTTCAATATACACTCCACGGCAACACCAGAAGTGTAAATCGCCAGGACATATAGGCCGTTTCGATATTGCACATCCAATGCGTGTAGATGCTCTTCGGCAGCCGACTTATATATTTCTCCGTTGAAATCCTTCGAATACAGGTTTTCTGGTTTAGTACTCATCCATTATTCTTGGCCGAACGACCCTGCGCGAGCATTTTTGCCGATGCTTTAATTTCATCCATTTTGGAAAGCGCATTCCGGTAATCCGTCGGCATCACCTTCACGAACCAGCGGAGTTCATTCTCCCAGTCGGCCAATATCGATTTGGCGACCGGCGAATCGGTGAGCTTCAGGTGATTTTCCAGAAGTCGTTTGAGGGTTTCCTTATCGCTGTCGGTATCGGGCTTTTCAAGCTCGACCTGATCGGTGTTGCAGAGCCGGGCGAATTGGCCGTCGGTGTCGTAGACGTAGGCGACACCACCGCTCATGCCCGCCGCGAAGTTACGGCCTGTGGGTCCGATGACGACGACTCGTCCACCGGTCATGTATTCGCAACCATGGTCACCGCAGCCCTCGACGACGGCATTTGCCCCGGAGTTACGAACCCCGAAGCGTTCACCGACCACGCTGCGGATGTATATTTCACCGGCGATGGCACCGTACAAAAGCGTGTTGCCGGCGATGATGTTTTCCTGTGCCTTAAACGTCGATTCTTTTGACGGATAGATGGCAATGCGTCCACCGCTCAGGCCCTTGCCGACGTAGTCGTTGGCATCCCCTTCAAGCCGTAGGGTAATGCCGCGGGCGAGAAAACATCCAAAGCTTTGACCGGCGGAACCGGAGAATTTGAAGTTGATCGTATCTTCGGGCAAACCGGCGAAACCGTACTTTTTGGCGACTTCACCCGAGAGGGTCGTGCCAACCGTACGGTTGGTGTTTTTGATCGGGAACTCGGCCGTCACTTTCTCGCCACGCTCAATCGCGGGTTGGGCGGCGGGAATCAGGAAGCGGGCATCAAGTCCTTCTTCCAGGAAGTGATCCTGCTTCTGCTGGTTGCGAATGCCCCAGGTTGCGGGGACATCCGGCCGTTTGAGAATGACCGATAGATCCAGCAGGCGGGCCTTGGGATGGCTCGATACATCCTGGAATTCCAGCAGATCGCTACGGCCGACCATGTCATCCAGCTTCGCAATGCCGAGTTGTGCCATGATCTCGCGAAGTTCCTCGGCGATAAAGAACATGAAGTTGACGATATGTTCCGGCTTCCCGGCAAATTTCTTGCGAAGCTCTGGATCCTGCGTGGCGACACCCACCGGGCAGGTATTCAGATGACAGACGCGCATCATGATGCAGCCGGAGGCAATCAGCGGGGCGGTGGCAAAACCGAATTCCTCCGCACCGAGCAGCGCGGCCACGGCGACATCGCGACCGGTCTTGATCTGACCATCCGTCTGCAAAACAATGCGATCGCGCAGGTTATTCATCACCAGTGTCTGCTGCGTTTCGGCCAGTCCCAATTCCCAGGGGATGCCGGCGTGTTTGATGCTGGTGAGCGGCGAGGCACCTGTGCCACCGTTATCACCCGAAATGAGAATGTGATCGGCTTTGGCCTTGGCAACACCGGCCGCGACGGTACCGACTCCCACTTCGCTGACCAATTTCACCGATACGCGTGCGCGGGGATTCGCGTTCTTCAAATCGTGAATCAGTTGCGCCAAATCTTCGATCGAATAAATATCGTGGTGCGGCGGCGGGGAGATCAATCCAACACCCGGCGTGCTGTGACGTAGCTTGCCGATGTAGGCATCCACCTTATGGCCGGGCAACTGGCCGCCTTCACCAGGCTTGGCACCCTGGGCCATCTTAATCTGCAATTCATCAGCATTGATGAGGTACTCGGCGGTCACACCGAATCGCCCACTGGCGACCTGTTTGATCGCGGAACGGCGGAGCACGGGCTTGCCATCCGGCCAGGTGACCGGCTTGCCGTCGGCATCCACATCCGGCTTAAAACGGTTGGCGTCTTCGCCGCCTTCACCGGTGTTGCTTTTGCCACCGATGTAGTTCATCGCGATCGCCAGATTCTCGTGGGCTTCTTTACTGATGGAGCCGAAGCTCATCGCACCGGTGCAGAATCGCTTGACGATTTCCCTGGCCGGTTCCACTTGTTCGATCGGAATCGGTGTGGCCGACTTGAACTTGAGCAACCCGCGCAGCGTGCAGCGGCGGGTGGCCTCATCATTCATGCGGGCGGTGTAATCTTTAAATGCCTTAAAGCTGTCGATGCGAACCGCGTGTTGCAGGCGGGCGACGGTGTCGGGGTTGTACATATGGTACTCCCCTTCACGTCGCCATTGATATTGACCGCCGGCGGCCAGCACATGACCATCCACGCGAATCGGCGGGTAACCGCGACGATGTCGCTCAAGCGCCTCATCCGCGATCATTTCCAGACCAATCCCACTAATGCGGCTGGATGTGCCCGTGAAATATTTTTCAATCACATCCTTACCGATACCGACCGCTTCAAAAATCTGTGCGCCACGGTAGCTTTGTACCGTGCTGATCCCCATCTTGCTGGCGACCTTGATGATGCCTTTGTTGGCGGCTTTGATGTAGTTTTTCTTGGCCTGATCGTACGTGAGATCTTTCGGCAACATGCCATCGTGATGCAGATCGGCGATCGTCTCAAAGGCGACATACGGGTTCACCGCACCGGCACCGTAACCGATGAGCAGGCAGAAGTGATGCACTTCGCGAGCTTCACCGGTTTCGATGACCAGACCGGCCTGAGTGCGCGTGCCTTCGCGGATCAGATGATGATGCACGGCGGCCGTCGCGATCAAACTGGGGATCGGCGCGTTGGTCGCGTCGACGCCTCGGTCGGAGAGGATGATGATCGAATACCCATCTTTCACGGCCTGATGTGCCGCTTCACACAGCGTGTCGAGTGCCCTCTTCAATCCTTCAAAACCGTCGGCAGCTTTGAACAGCATCGGCAGCGTGATCGACTTGATGTCGTTGAAACTCAATTCACGCAGCTTGGCCAAGTCGGTGTTGCTGAGAATCGGCTGTTTGAGCTTGACCAATCGAGCGTGGGAAGGAGTCTCTTCCAGCAGATTTCCTTCGCGACCGAGATACGTGATCAGCGAGGTGACCAGTGCCTCAAAGTTCGCATCCAACGGCGGGTTGGTCACCTGCGCGAACAGTTGCTTGAAGTAGTTATACAACAACTGCGGGCGATCACTCAGACAGGCCAACGGCGTATCGGTGCCCATCGACCCAATCGCCTCTGCGCCGTTGACGGCCATCGGAGTCATCAGGATTCGCAGGTCTTCAACCGTATACCCAAACGCATGTTGTCGAACCAGCAACGATTCGTGATCGGGCAGATGTTCGTTCTGCGGCGTTGGAAGACTATCCAGATCGACGAGGTTTTCATCAAGCCATTGACGCCATGGGCGCTTGTTGACCAGTTCGTGCTTGATCTCTTCATCGTTCACGATGCGGCCAAGCTTCTGGTCGATCAGGAAAATCTTGCCCGGCTGCAATCGCCATTTGCGAAGAACGTTTTTCGGGTCGACGGGAATGACCCCGACTTCACTGGCCATGATGACCAGATCATCTTTTGTCACGTAGTATCGCGACGGTCGCAATCCATTGCGATCCAGTACGGCACCGACAACTGATCCGTTGGTGAACGTGACCGAAGCCGGCCCGTCCCATGGTTCCATCAAGCAGGCGTGATATTCGTAAAAGGCCTTCAGATCTTTATCCATCAGCGCGTTTGCCTGCCAGGCTTCGGGGATCATCATCAACACCGAATGGGGCAGTGAACGGCCGTTAAGGGTGAGGAATTGAAGACAGTTGTCGAAAGTGGCGGAGTCCGAACCGGATTCAGTGACGATCGGGAACATTTTTTGGAGTTCGTCGCCGAAGGTTTCGGATTGGAGTGAACCGTAACGGGCGCGCATCCAGTTTCGGTTGCCGCGCAGCGTGTTGATTTCACCGTTATGGGCGATGTAGCGATAGGGATGCGCCCGATCCCAGGTCGGGAAGGTATTCGTGCTGAATCGGCTATGAACGATCGCCAGCGAACTGGAGAAGTCGCTCTCGGCCAAGTCGGGATAATATCGCCGTACTTGCCCGGCGGTGAGCATGCCTTTGTAGACGGTTCGATTTGCCGACAGGATCGGGATGTAAAAATGTTGTTTGGAGGCTTCGGTAAAATTGCCAAACTCGATTGTATTTTCGGCGCGCTGGCGGACGAGATAGAGCCGCGAGTCAAACTCGCTGCGCTTGTAAAAATTCTCGCCCATGCCGATGAAGATATGCCGAATTTTCGGTTCGCTCTTCCGGGGGGTCGGACCCACTTCGGTACTCACGACGGGAACATCGCGCCACCCGAGTACTTTCATTCCGAAATCACGAGCGATCTTTTCGAGATTCTCCACGCACTCTTTTTGCGCAATTGGATCTTGCGGCAGGAAGATCATGCCAAGTGCATACTCGCCAGGCTTCGGCAAAGTGAACCCCAGTTCCTTGCACTTGCGGACAAAGAACTCGTGTGGGATCTTGGTCAAAATGCCAGCCCCGTCACCGCTGTTGGCCTCGCAACCACATCCACCGCGATGCTCCATATTTTCGAGCATCAGGAGCGCATCGGTCACAATTTTGTTGGAGGCTTTACCCTTGATATGGCAGATAAAACCTACGCCGCACGCATCGTGCTCGAAGGCAGGGTCGTATAAACCCTGGGCCAGCGGGAGACCTCTGGGCGTAACTTGCGATAGAGCGGGCGAATGATCGTTCATGAGTAATTCAGGTAGAGCAGCAGAACGAATCGCCCTGGCGCAACGTCCGCAAGGGCGTAAAAAACCGAATGGGCTATAATAGCGGGATAATTAAGCAATCACAACTTTTTCGGACGTGAGGCTGCATGCGGAGGCGTCGAACTTATTCGACTACATCGAGCCGCACGCCATTTTTATGATTGACTTGTCTATTTTGTGCGCATGGCGACGTGGAAGGCGGGGAATTGGGATAGATTTCAATAATTTTTGCCCCTTTTTTAAGCAGGTGATTTTTTTCGGCTACCGTGCGACAAAGTTACCAAAATAGGTTCTTGAGGGGGAAAAGTCGACGGCAATCCTGCGGTATTGGAACGATACGCAACGGATACGCTTGTCACAGATCAGCGTAAATCGAATTTCTGAGCGGTTGCGGCTAAAACCCGACGGCCTTTCCGCTCTTGGACAAATGCCGCGACTTTCAATTTGTCCCTATGCCATTCGTCCTTCAAGATGAGCTTGGCGGTCAGATCGAATGTCGGCCCTCGATCTGAGGCTAAATTTCCAAGCGATTTCCACTCGCGTACCACGCCGGTGTGCGACAGCTTTCGGCCGGCATTTTCACCGGCGGCCACATCGGTTCTTAAGTCATTTTCGGTGATAGCGATGAACACCTCGGCTACGTCGCCCGGAATAATAGCGGGTAGATCTGCAATGGAAACGCTGACATCCAATTTCGCATCGTTTGCTTGAGGCGAACTTAATCGCAGCGTGATGCTCCCCTTGGGTTGTTTGGCAGCCGCACGAACGGATGCGAATGCACGCTCTCGGTCGCTTCCGACAAACTGTGTGGTTCCATCGACCACTAACTGCGGCGTGTAGATTTGGTCCGTGTGAAAACTGCTGGCATAGGCTTCCTGACGCTGGGAAAAATTCGCGGATGAGAACGGATCGGTCCATCCGAGACGATTCCAATAATCCACGTGCTGAGCAAGGGGAATCACCTCAACGCCTTCAATGGCACCGGCTTTCGCGAGATCTGTAAGCACTTTGTCGGCCGGTGGGCAACTGGAACAACCCTCCGAGGTGAATAATTCGACCACCACTGCACCCTGAGCCGCGTGTGGTTTAGCCGATTTCTCATCAACTGCTCGAGCCAAACACGCGATTAATGCCGCCAAAGCAACTAATGCCATTCCCATTTTCATGAAAAAACTCCACGAGTATTCGCTGTGTTTCGCAGCGTTGTCCTCCACTGTAATCACTTTGTGGAGAAGAATTATTCCCTCAATCACTTATGTCGATTACACTTTGACCCCATGCCCATGTACACCATCGAAACGTTTGGAGAACTGAATCCTTATCTTGGCTTCGAGTGGTTGCTGACCAACGGATTGGGTGGATTTGCCGCTTCGTCCGTGGTCGGTTGCAACACACGGCGGTACCACGGTCTGCTCGTCGCGGCAACCACGCCTCCGGTCGGGCGGGTCATGGCTTTGAACCGCATCGGCGAGTTGCTGATTGTCGATGGTAAAACAGACAATGTTCTTCGCACGTCCATCAATCAATTTCATCAGACTTTTTTCCCGCGCGGTGAGCAATATCTCCGTCGCTTTGAACTAGGTGACGTAGCCACGTTTCACTACGATGCCGAAGGCGTTCGCATCGTGAAGGAAGTACTGGCGGTTTGGCAACGCAATATTGTCGGTGTGCGTTACACGTTCGAAGCCGCCGCCGGCCGTTCACTGCAAATGCAATTATTGCCATTTGTGAGCCTGCGGGATTTTCATTCGCTTCGGTCCGCATCAAACGCCTATTTCCAGGTTTCCGGAAGCGGTCGATCGGCGTCGGTTTCAGAAGGTGATCTCACCGTCCATATGCAATCGGATGTTGCGGAGTTTCAGGAGAAAGGGGACTGGTGGTATCGGCACACTTATGCCGTCGAAACCGAGCGGGGTCAGGATGATACTGAAGACCTCTTCAACCCGGGCACATTCAACTACCAAACCACGGGAAAAGGTCAGGTGACGATCTGGGCCGGCATTGAACCGACAGGTCTTTTGAACTGGGATGATGAATTGGTTCGATGCCAAACGAGTCGGCAAACCAAGCCGGAATCGAAAGCCGCAGGCGACGAACGGGGTTCTTCGGCCAACGCACCCTCGCGCGCCATTCAACGACTCACCCGCGCGGCCGCCGATTTTGTCGTTCGTCGCAAGCAACCCAACGGTTCCCCCGGATGCACGGTCATCGCGGGTTACCCCTGGTTTGCCGATTGGGGTCGTGACACGATGATCTCTTTGCCGGGTTTATTTCTAACCACTGGCCGGTTCACGGAAGCGCAGCAGGTCTTGAGCCTTTTCGCGGAGTATGTCAGCGAAGGGATGATCCCGAATCGTTTCGATGATTACAGCAATGAGCCGAGTTATAACACGGTGGATGCCAGCCTCTGGTTTATCCATGCGGTTTACGAGTATCTACGACTTTCGAAAGACACGAAGACTTTCGAGGCGAAGCTTCTGCCGGCTTGCCGTGCGATCGTCGAAGGCTACAAAGCCGGAACGCGATTTAAGATCGCAATGGACCCGCAGGATGGCTTGATTTCCGCCGGTGATCAGTCGACTCAACTGACGTGGATGGATGCCAAATGCAATGGAATCTCGTTCACACCGCGACAGGGGAAGGCTGTTGAGATTAACGCACTGTGGTACAACGCGCTGAAATTAATGGGTCTGGAAGAACTTGCCGCGAAGGTGCGGGAAAGTTTTCAGAAGACATTTTGGATCAGTGCTTTCCGCGGGTGTTACGATGTGGTGAACGATACGTTTAAGGATGCCCAGATTCGTCCGAATCAGATTTTCGCCGTCAGCCTGCCACATAGCCCGTTAACGATGGAACAGCGAAAGGCCGTGGTGGAAGTGGTGCGGCGCGAGTTGCTCACGCCTTATGGGCTGCGAACGCTGGCGAAGAGTGAGCCGAACTATCATGGCCGTTACACCGGCGATCAGATGAATCGCGATGCGGCGTATCATAACGGCACGGTGTGGCAGTGGTTGATCGGTTCATTCCTTGAGGCGTATGTGAACGTCAACGAGCGCTCCCAAGATTCCATTCACCAGGCGCGGGTCTGGCTTCAACCCCTGATCGACAGCATGGAGCGCGGCTGCATCGGGCAAATTGCCGAGATCTGCGAAGGGGATGAACCCCATCGGCCGGTCGGTTGCTTCGCGCAGGCGTGGAGCGTTGCCGAAGTGCTGCGGCTTGCCGTCGAACTTGGAATGTAAATGCGACAGACGGTCAGTGCCACAACCGGTATTCTCTCTTTAATTGTGATGCTTATCTTCGCGCGCCAATGCAGCGCTGAAGATTCGGTCACGTTCCCGCTGCAAGGTTATTACCATCCAGGCAAATATGTGCCGGTGCAGGTCAATGTTTCTCCAAGGTCGGCGGACGAAATAAGCGTGCATTTGGATGCGCCGGGCTCCGTCTGGACGTTTGTCCGATTCGAGGGGGGCGCGATCGATGCCACGGTTCCATGGCTTCCGATTGATGCACGGGCGAATGCATTGTCCTGGTATGTCCATCCACGGAAGGGCGGCGACCTGGTGCGTCCGGCGCTCAAACCGCTGGGGGAACATCAGCGAATTATCGGATATGCCGGGGTTGAGGCGGCGGCGGCAATTTCCGTGGCGCGGGCCTTGTTTCCCGGCGATGAACTTCTGCCGATCGCGCTCAATCCATCGCTGCCGCTTCCGGGAATTGCCGCAGCATGGCAGACGCTGGATGCGGTGATACTGAATGCCTCCGCGATTCAAAGAGTCGGTGAGGCCCGATTTGCTTCACTCGTTGCCGAGGGAGTGGCGTTTGCGGTTGCGCCCAGCCATGGACCGGACGCGGTGAGTCGCGCACCGTGGCCAAATTGGCCTTGGAAAAACATCGACGGCGGTTGGTGGGTGATTCAATATAAGCCTTCCGGCCCGGTTGCCGTGACTTACAGCGACGCCATCTACGAACCCGTGGCCGCCTGGCGCAGCGGTTGGCCTTTGGACGTGCGGGTTAAAATGTGCCTTTTGGGTGGAGTGTTTTCAATCTTGATTTTACTCTTGGCTTTATGGAGGCCCCGGCTGGTCGCGGTTTGGGCGATTGTAGTGTCCGGTGCGTTTATCGGCGGGCTGATCTTATGGGGAAAATCACGCAAACCCACGCTGACCTGCGGCGGGAAGATTCGAATCATCAGTCCCGGCATTACGCAGGACGATGATTGGGCCTACGAAACCTGTCATCAAAAAACGACGTCGACCATCCGCTGGGTGGATACAACCCGGCTCGTCTTCGCCAGCCCGGCTCAACTTGACGCCTGCGTGGCGCGATTGGTTTGCTATCCGAACGGCGATCCGGATTACCTGTTTTTTAAGCTGCGGGCAAAAACGAAAATCGCATTGCTCTCACGGCGTTGTGGCCCGCAAGCTCCCAGCGTCATCCCTTCCCCGGCGATCACTTCACCTTTGTCCGAAGTTGCGAAAAATCTGTATCTGCGGACCGGTGATCGAATAATAGGTGAGTTGCCTTCGACCCCACTTATCGGTGAGCCCTACGCACCGCTGATTCAATGGCCGGGGATCATGATCAAACGCGACTGAAACCCCCCGTGCATGCACGGGGCTATGTAGGACGGGTGAGCGTTTTTATCGCCCGCGTCCGCGGGTTGGCGCGGCGGAGGGTGGGAGCGATTTCAACCACTCAAACATTTGAGGCAGGACTACGTCAAGCTCATAACGCTTGGTTTTTTCCCCTGCGGCGGCGGTCACCGTGATCGGTTTCCCGGCAGCTTGCATCGCCGCCGTGAAGGCGCTGATCCCACCGTCGCGGTTTGGCGGCGGGGCCACATCGCCCCCTTCGCCATTGGTTAACACCAGAACCCGGCATTTCAGTTCACTCACGTGATTGACCGGAGAAATCCGCTTCACGAACTCCCCAATGCCATTCAGTTTTAGCCTTTTTCCCACGTCGAGAATGGGCTCGCTTATTTCCTGGCTGACATCGCAGACGGGCAAATAGGTGGCCACCGCTCGAATACGCGGGTCCATCGCGGCAAGGTTAAGGGCGATCGTCGCCGACCCTCGCAGGCCTACCGCATACACGCGATTCATGTCGACCATCACGGCCCGGTCGGCCAGAAAATTGAGCGCAGTGCGAGCCTGGTGCATCCCGCCGTCGGTCATCATGAATTCCGTCACGCACGAGGTGACACTTTGAGGTCGCGTGTTAAAAGCCCAGCGGCTGGTGTCGTAAAGCAATACCGCGAATCCCTTGCTGACAAACACCCCTGCGGCATTGATCTCCGCTTCCGTGACGGTGCGCCCTTCAAGCGGGGCGTCCCGATCGGCAGTCATTAAGACACAGGCCAGCGAATGATCCGGGTGTGTGCCGTTTGGAACAAATAGCGTGATGCCCGCCGGCTCACCCTGAAATTCCCCCGCCAATGAGTGGCTATACGTGGTCATCGACCTTACGGAGGGCTCACCCAATTCAGGTGATTCTGTTCGCACGGGCCGCGGGTCTTTTTCGACGTCATGTCCGCCGACGGCATCCTTGTCAGCTTGCATTCGCCTGGCTCGCCGGATCGCAATTCGCTGGGCCAAAGTTGAGTCTTCTGGGAATGGCGCCTCATTCGCGTCCTCATCATCCGCCTTGGGGTCTTCCACCTTGGCGAGTCGCTTGGATTTCATCGGCGCATCATCCGAGCCGCTATCCTTTCGACCTAATACCTTATCGATGCCACCCGCGCGCAGAAGCAAGACCGCGGCCAAAAGGGTCAGCGTGGTTCCCTTCATCCAGGAAAGCACCGAACTCTGCGCGTCATACCATCGCGTGCAAACGAAATAGAACGAGTAGAATGGCACGAACCGATAGAGTAAATACGAGCTGGTTCCTTCCTCCCGCGCCATCGACAAAGTTTTCAACTTGGCGGATACGCAGAGCAGCACTCCGATCGCGCCGATCACCAACGCCACAATTCCCGCAACCTTTTCATGAACGAAGCTAACCATCCCGACAAGGATCAGCCCGATAAACAAGTACCCCATGACGCCCGGGATCATGGCCTCGGCGAACGTCTTGGGTGCTTCTATCACTTTCGTTTTTCCGGGCGTGGCAGTTCGTGCCTTGGCGGCGGCGTAAGTGGTGCCTTTTGAGCCGGCGTTTTTCTTCCCTTCTGACGGAGCGGTGTTCATTGCCGGCGGTTGATAAGTGTGGTCGATTGCACCGGTACGTTCGACGTCAGCCAGTGCCGAAAGATCGAATTCCCCCGCAGAATCATCGGTTTCCACCGGCTTGCGTGAGGGCTTGGTTGAGCTTTTTGAACTTGGTTTGGTGGGCGATGCCGAGGCGCTCGCCACGGCTCGTGCTCCCGGCACTTGCATCCCGTGTCCGCACGCTTTGCATTTGGCCTTCTTGCCTGCAAAATGATCATCCACCTGATAGGACTTACCACATCCGTCACAGATTACTTTGATGCTCATTCTTCTCCCCGATGCGATGGAATCGATTGTTTCATGAAGAGGGCAAGATACCTCAGTTGGCGTCACGAACCAAGCCCATTGTCCAGCGGATCAAAACCAGAACACGGGTTGATTGCTCATAAGGTCACTCCTTTGCCGCAATCGGATCAGAAGTTAAAGCATTCGAGTGGTAAGCAAAATCAGTCCAACCACGACCGGAAGGGCGCTGACCGCCACGGCGGCATGCGCAAATTTGCGGCCTGTGTCAGGCTTCCTTCGACCGATCGCTTCGCACACCGCTACTACGAAGAGGACGATACCGAGTTTGAACAAAACCATTTCCACGAGCCCATATCGGCGAATAATCATCGCCGCCAACACGTTCGCTTCCCGCCCGCCGCGATATAGAACGATCCATGTCAGCAGGATGTCGAGACAGGAGACGAAAATGAGCCAGACGTACGCATTTTCGTACTTCATGCCGGCACGGGATGGGTCGGTGGGTTCCATATAGCCCGGTGTTTACGCCGGTTCTTGGTTTTCCATGAAATAGAAAGAACCGGCGTAAACGCCGGGCTATATTACTTAATTTCTGCCAGTCGTTTCTTTGCCACGACTGCCCATTCGGTGTCACCGTACTTATCGATAATTTTCTGAAGATAAGGTCGAGCTTTTTCAGGAAGGCTGCTCTTGAGGTAATTATCCGCAGTTGAAAGCCATCCTTTGCATTCGCGGTCGGCACTCTGCCCTTTGGCGCTGGCTTGAATCGTTTTGTTGGCCTTCAGTTCCACCAAATGTGCCTTGATCGCCGCAAAATGAGTGGAATTTGGGAACTGGGCGACGTACATTTCATAGAGTGGCAAGGCCCGCGCAAAATCCTTCGACTTCTCCGCGGCCTGCGCTAGTGTCTCCACCGCATCGGCTCGCGCGTCGAGCTTCGCCTGCTCAATCTCGGCTTTGATGGCTGGGTCAGTCTGGATCTGGTCCACCTTTGACTTGGCTTTTTCCGCGAAGATTGAACCGGCGTAGGTTTGGGTGACGGCCATCAAAAGCTTGACGGCATCCGGATATTTTTTGGCAGCCAGCGCGGTGTCCGCATCGGCGAGTTTTTTCTCGGCGGGCTCGGCAATTTCTTTAGCTAGATCGGCAGCTTCCTCCCCCCCGCTCATCTTTGAAATGGCGACGTAAATCGTGTAGGCCTCCCCCAATCGGCCGGCTTTTTCCGTGGCTTTCGCTGCGGACAACGAGGCAATCATTTGATTCTGCGGGCCCCATTTTATCAGCCAATCCTTCAACGGTTTATCTTTGGTGTCGACCGCGTGGGCCAATCCTTTGAACTCTTCAAATGTCACCAAAGCATTCCTGGCGGTGTACGCGTCGCGAGATCCCTTGGCGCTGGCATTGGCCGGGTCTTGTTCACCTATGCCGATAAACACCGGCTTGCCCTTCAGCAGTGGGGCGGCTTTGTCCCCCGGTGTGCCTCCCGAACCCATGATGATCAACCCCGCAAGCTGATCGATACACAAATTACTGAAGCTCGAAGTCGACCAACCTCCCTGGCTGAATCCACCCATGAACATCAGCTTCGGATTCACGCGCACCTTCGATGAAACGAACTTCAAAATGCGCTTGAGGTTGTCTACATCGCCCGTCGGTTCAGGGGTCGTGCGATTGAGATATTCCATGCCGATGATGATGTAGCTTTGACCATCGGTCAGATCTTTGAACGGCCAACTCTGCGGATTGCCGTTGCTGCCGTGATAACAAAAAATGAGCGGCCATTCGCGATCGGGCGTGTAGTCCTTCGGGATATAGACGACGTAATACCCCAACCCACCCGTCAGGGGGTCCAGGATTCTCGTTTCTGTGCCGGCATAGAAAACAGCTTTGTCCGGCGAAACACCATTGGTTGGCTTATCCGCGGCCCAAGCCGGCGCGGCGACCAACAAAATCGGGGCGAGCAGCGGGGCGACCCAACGCAAGCAATCGGACGACCGCATCATGGCTCCTTAGAATGGCATGACTAAACCGAATGGAAGTATTCTATCTCCTTCAATGCGCAAGAGGCCGAAAAGTTGGTCGGATTGTCAGTTTAGCCGCAACGCGCAGCGGAGCGTCTCCTCGCTAAGCCGCGCGGGGGGAATTCGATTTTTCCAATGTGGTGATTTGCGACACCGCAATCGTGACCGGCCGATCGTCGTCCGTGCTGTAATAGATCACGTTTCCCTTGCGGGAGATATGGAGAAATTCCGGATGGTCCACGGTGTAGACCCTATCATCCGACATGCGAATATCGAATCGATCGAAGGGCTGGGAATGGAGGTACGCCGTGATATCGGAGCTATTGATCATGACGCTCGTTATTTTACCTAATTAGTTTCGCGAATTGAATATTAATCATAACCTCTCATACGGCAGTTTAAACAACGCCGCCGCCCCCTTAACGTCGCCGGTCGTGAACCCCTTGTTAAACCAGGTCATTCGCTGCTTTGATGTTCCGTGCGTAAAGGTGTCGGGCACGACGGTTCCGCGGGCTTTTTTCTGAAGGCGGTCATCGCCAATTTCAAACGCGGCTTTCAAGGCGGATTCGACATCGCCTTTTTCCAGAAAATTAAATTTCTTCTGCGCGTGATACGCCCAGACTCCGGCGAAATAGTCCGCCTGCAATTCCAACCGCACAGACATGTGATGTGCTTCCACTTGATCGGAGGATCGCTTGGCTTCATGCACCTGATCGGAATACCCAAGCAGCGATTGAACGTGATGACCCACTTCATGGGCAACGACATACGCCCGTGCGAAATCCCCCGGGGCATTCAGGGAGCGCTGCATGTCTTTGTAGAAGGAGAGGTCGATATAAACCTTTTGATCTCCACCGCAGTAAAATGGCCCGACCGCCGCATCGGCAGCACCGCAAGCTGAATTCACTTGACCCGTAAACAGCACGAGTGTGGGCTTGGGGTACGTCTTGCCCATTTCCTGAAACAATTGGCCCCAGATGACTTCCGTATCCCCGAGAATAACCTTGGTGAAATGCGCCTGCTTTTCTTCTTCAGGGTCGGCCGACTGACGCGGACCGGTGGCCTGGCTGCTATTGTTTTGGGGGGAAGCGCCACCGCCCCCACCAATCAATTGCGTCAGCTTCGCCGGGTCGACTTTGAAGATCAACGCCAGGATCAGAATGATCAACCCCGCGCCGCCGCCCATCACCCCGGCGCCGGCGCTAATGCCACGGCGATCTTCCACATTTTCAGATTCTTCTTGGCCATCCAGTTTCATCGTCAGCCTCCGGGTCCGGGTGAGTTCACAACTTTACCGTCAAGCCAAACGGAATGGCAACTGCGCAATGGGGCAAATTTTTGACGCCGGACGCATGCATCGATTATCCTGAGTGGATGGAACTCACCTCTCTTGCCCGATCGATTTTCATATTTCCGCTGTTTGCCGCGCTGGCGTGCAGCAATGCGCATCAGTCAAGCAGCGTACCGCCTGCGAGCCTGGCACCGTTGTCGAACAACACCAATCCGCCGATGGTCGCCCGCAACACCACCGGCACGCTCGGTACGATCACTCGATTAGACCCGGCGCTCGATGCGCTGCTCGCCCCCGATGCCAAAATTGAAATCCTCGCCGATGGCATCCAATGGGCCGAAGGGCCGGTCTGTACAACGGTGGCCTGTTCTGGTCCGATGTTCCGCAAAACACCATCTATCGCTGGACCCCCGAAGCCGGCGTAGTTCCCTACCTGCAACCAAGCGGTTACACCGATACCACGCCGCGCGGGGGTGAGCCGGGTTCCAATGGAATCACGCTGGATCGCCAAGGGCATCTGGTGCTGTGCCAACACGGAGATCGCCGCGTGGCCCGGCTGGAAGCCGATGGGAAAATCACCGCATTGGCCGACAAGTTTGAAGGCAAGCGATTCAACAGCCCAAATGATCTCTGCTTTGATTCCAAGGGAAATCTCTACTTCACCGACCCACCGTACGGCCTGGAACAAAAAGACAAAGATCCAAAGAAGGAAATGCCTATAAATGGCGTCTATCTTCTGCGAGCCTCGGGTGAACTCATTCGCACGCCGATCGATCTGAAATTCCCCAACGGTGTCGCGCTATCGCCGGATGAAAAGTCACTGTTCATTTGCGTATCTGATTCGAAGAATCCGGTCATCATGAAATACGATGTGCAGCCGGATGGAAATGTTTCCCATGGAAAAGTTTTCGTTGATACCACCGACTTATTGGCCAAAAAACTCCCGGGAATACCCGATGGCATGAAGTTCGACGTCTACGGGAATCTCTGGGCGACCGGTCCGGGCGGTGTGATGATTCTCTCCCCGCAAGGCAAGCACCTCGGCACGTTGTCCACGGGGGTGAACACCGCCAACTGCGCCTGGGGCGATGACGGTTCGACGTTGTACATCACCGCCAATCACAATCTGTGCAGGGTGAAGACCAAAACGCTCGGGGTGTGGCCGCCTGGCACCAAGGGTCGATAAGGGTGGAACCCGGCATTGAGTGCCAAGGCAAAACGTTCACGCGCCGACTTGAGTCGCTTCCAGCGCATCGCTTTCCCCGTGTGAATCCGCGATGCGCTGAATGCCGTGGAGGATATCGCCAGCGGACCGAAAATGGGGGTTCTTCACGTCTTTGGGGCGGAGCACTTCATCGGTCATTCGCTTGAGCGCGATGGCCTCGCGACCTGTGGGATCGAAATGGACCAGGCCGGCAAAATCAGGGTTTTTCAAGGGGTCATTCACCTGAAGCGCCAGATAGAAAAAGTCGACGGATTTGTCGACCTTCTGATAACCGTTCTGAATAATGGGCGATGTGACATTGCCGCTCTGAGTCATTCGCGAGAGCATGCGCTGGATTTCGCTCGTTCGCATCAGTTCGTCGTAGAGTGCTCCAAGCAGCGGATTTTCCGCCAGATTTTCACCGACGCGTACGGACGATCCGAAGTCTACAAATCCTACGCCTCGTTCCGTGATGACGATGTTGTCGAGGCGCAGATCCAGGTGAATCACGCCCACCGTGTCGTGAAGCACATGCAGTAGCTCGGCACATTGGCGGGCGAATTCAAGTTGGGAAAGGGTTTGGCCACCGTTTCGCAGCCAATTCATTTTCAGGCGTCGCACATATCCACGGCCATCGGTTTCCATGTCAAGGAGACGGGGCACTTTCCCCAGATACTTGGCCGGCAGATCGCGTTCCAGGATTTGCAGCATCGCTGCTTCGCGGGTCAGGAAAAGCGGGAAGATTTTTTCCGTGAATTTCCGCGAACGCTTGATAATAATTTCTTCCGCGACATCCGGGAATCGCTTTCGCAGGCGGGCGGCCACGCGATCCGTATGGGGAACTTCCTTAAGAACCTGCCACTCTGCACCCGGCCGTTCCGGTTCGATCAACTGCACCTGATATGTAAATCGATCGCTGAATTCGCGCGGCAAGGTCAGTTGGACTTTTCGGGCGACGAAATAATGCGTCTTGCGACCGAAAAATGGGATCGGCATCCCCTCGCGAATGCAACTGGGTCCGCGCACAAAAACAAAGCCCCGCTCCATGAACTGCCTGGCCGTCTCCTGGGCTTGGCGGCTGTTGCGGGAAACATAAACGAATTGACCACCCCAGCGCAGTTTGCTGAAGATATCGTCCGCCTCATGCGGCTCATCCCCCACGGCCAACAGATAATCCGATTGCCCAGCGCGCTTCGGGGCCGCCGTCGTAAAAAGATGATTGAATTCCGCATCTCTCGACAGAACCGACCCGACCACGGTGTCCAGTAATGCCTGTCGCTTCAATTTCGGCATCAGTAAACTCAAGCACACCTCACAACACTGCAAACAAAACCCCGAGCCGCTTTTCCATGGACCGCTAACAGATAGTACTGGAAACATAGTAACGGGTTTCAGGGCGATAATCAGAAAAATGCGACAGGAGAGACTTTTCTTCGCATGTCGTTTGATCCGCCTGTCCAGCTTGGAAGTCCTTTGCGGGCTATGTTCCCCTCCCCTGGACTTCCCGGGGGAGGGGATCAATGCGATTGCACTTTTGATGTCCCGATCATTTCTTCGGTTTTTCAAAAATCATCATATGCTGCTGCGGCAATTCTTCACTGGTCTTCACAAATACCAGACCCACCGCAGCCATCTCCAGCTTCGCTTGATCCAGGGTCATTTTGTGATGTGGCTTAATAAACACCCTCGGATCTTCCGCCCGATATTCCACAAGCACGACTCGACCGCCCGGTTTGAGACCTCTGGCGATCCCTTCCATCATTTCCCGAGGATGATCGAATTCGTGATACGCATCTACCATCAACGCCACATCCACCTGCCCGGCCGGAAGCTTGGGGTCTTCAATCGTGCCGAGGATGGTTTCAACGTTTTTGATCCCCTTTGCCTTGGCCGACTCGTTGGTCACGTCCAGCATTTCCTGCTGAATGTCGACGGCCAACACCTTGCCCTTCGGTACCTTGGCCGCCATGCGAAAGCTAAAGTATCCGCTGCCGGCACCGATGTCGGCCACCACGTCGGTCTCTTTCAACTCCATTAACTCAATCGCCTTACGGGGTTGTTCTTCCAACTCGCGGGTCGGGCGCTCGAGCCAGTGAATGCCCTGATGGCCCATCACAAATGCAATCTCGCGGCCCATGTAAACCTTGCCGATGCCATCATCGCTGGGTTTCGTACTGGAATATACAGGCCGTGTGGCAGGCGTTTCGGCGCGAGCGGGTGAGAAAAGACGAAGACTAAGTGCCAGGGAAAGGACCGAGGCGAATCGAGAAAGTTTCGAATTCATGGTCGCGAATCATAGCTTCCCGCGATCAATTTCGCATCCGCAATCGGCTCAGCCTTGAGATTTCAATATTCTGTTGGCGACCGGGGATGCCCTACGCGATTAACCTGGCGATTAGGAACGCTGCGCCTGCCGCCAACCCGCCCACGACGGTGGTTTGCACCGCGCTGCGTATTGGGGTCTTGCCGGTGAAGCGTCCTTTCACGTAGCCGAAAATACACAGTGCCACGAGAGTGACCCCCACTGAAACGAGCAGTGCCCGCTGCGCAGAACTCATGAGCATGTACGGAAGTAGCGGGACCATCCCGCCGACGATGTAGGATAGCGCGATCGTCAGCGCACTGTTTCTGGCTCGCTTCGGGTCGGGCTTCTCCAGACCCAATTCAAAGCGCATCATAAAATCCACCCATGCCAAGGGTTTGTCTTTGAGTGCGGATACGATGGAATCAATCTGTGCTTCCGGCAGCCCGTATTCGCGGAACACCTCCGCGACTTCGGCCTCCTCGGCCTTGGGAATTGAAACAATCTCCTGTTCCTCGCGGGTCCGTTCGTTGGCGTAGTGTTCCGCGTCACTTCGCGCCGCCAGATACCCACCAAGCCCCATCGCGATGGAGCCAGCGGCGACTTCCGCCAGGCCGGCCGTCACGACAATCGATGCCGCCGCGACCGCCCCCGACAATCCGGCGGCCAACGCGAACGGAACTGTCAACCCATCCGACATGCCGATCACGATATCGCGAACGACATCGCCGGCGGTGAAATGCTTTTCGATGTGCGGAGTCTGTGGCATGCTGGTTTCCTTTGGAGTTCGCCGGTTTTTCTCCCAAACGCTCTAGCCTGCAATCGCTTTGGAAGCTCGGTTTGAAATACGGATTGCACATTATGCCTGTCGCCTGAATTTTACGAACGGGGAAAGGGTTTTACCGCAAACAAATCTGTGCGAGGCGATCAGGCGTTCGTTCGAAACATGCCCTATGATTCCCATCGCCATGAATGTTTCTCTCCCCATCCAAGGTCGCGGCGCGGCGGCCAACCCGCCGAACCGTTTTGAACCCATCGAATTCGCGCCGGATCTGGAATTGCTCGACCTCCCGGAAGAAGATCGCCCGTCCCCGCAGACGCAGTTTCTCTCGGATGCGTCGCGCACGGTCATCGCCACCAACGACAGCCCCGATATCGGCTTTAATGCCAGCCTCAATCCTTACCGGGGTTGCGAGCATGGCTGCATTTATTGTTATGCTCGACCCACGCACGAATATTTTGGTTTGTCCGCAGGACTCGATTTTGAAACCAAAATCTTCGTCAAGCAGAATGCCCCGGAGTTATTGCGGCTGGAATTGTCGCGACCGAAGTGGGAGCCTCAAGTCGTTTCGATCAGCGGGGTGACTGATCCGTATCAACCCATCGAGCGCAAATTAGGCTTGGTGCGGCGATGCCTCGAAGTGTTTCTTGATTTTCGCAACCCGATCGGAATCGTGACCAAAAATTACAACGTGACACGCGATGTGGATTTGCTAGCAGAGTTGGCGAAGTTTCAGGCAAGCGTGGTCTTTATTTCGGTAACTACGCTTGATCCTACGCTCACCGCCAAACTGGAACCCCGGACCAGCAGCCCGAATCGGCGCTTGGCCGCGATTGAACTGCTTGCCAAGGCGGGGGTGCCGGTCGGGGTGTTGGTGGCCCCGGTGATTCCGGGTCTGACCGATCATGAATTGCCTGCGATTCTTCAAGCCGTGGCAAACGCGGGGGCGACCTTTGCCGGTTACACGCCGTTGCGGCTTCCCGGGGCGGTCGCGCCTTTATTTGAGCAATGGTTGATTCATCATTTCCCGGATCGAAAGGATAAAATTCTCAATCGCATTCGATCCATTCGCGGCGGGAAGTTGAACGATCCCAATTTCAATAGTCGCATGAGCGGTCAAGGGGAATTTGCGGATGCGATTGCGAATCTTTTCGCCACCGGTTGCCGCAAGGCGGGGTTGATTGGGAAAATGCCGCGCACGTCGACGGAGCATTTCCGTGTGCCGATACAGAAGGGCGGGCAGATGGGGTTATTCGACTGATGTTTACCGCCGACCCCCGCTACGGAATCCATCGCCGTTCGATCCACGATTGCCATCCCTGTGGAGTATACATTGAGGGCGGAATCAATATCCGAAGCGCCGCGAAACTCGCGAACTGATTTTTCAATTGCGTTTGGATCTTCCGCGAACTCGCTTGAGTCTGGTCAGTCTATCATCGGTGCCAGGTGCTCGAACGCCAATTTCGCAACGCCCGCCGCAGTTGTCTCGTACGGATATAGCTCGACGGTGACCCAACCCTGATAGCCCACCTCATTCAGGCGCGCAAAGATCCCCGGAAAATCGATCACTCCCTTCCCGGGCGTTAAGTGTTGATGTACGCGGTTCTTGCCAATGTCTTCGACGTGGACATGAACGATGTGATCGCTCATCGTGCGGATCACCTCGGCAGGGTCTTCACCGACGCAGAAGAGGTGGCCGCAGTCGCAGTTCATTTTGACGCGGGGTTCATCTTTGAAAAACTGGTTCTTGAATTCCAGGTATTCTGCGGCGGTTTCGATGAAGAGGCCCGGTTCCGGTTCAATCCCCAGCATCACATCATGCTCGCGCGCGGCGGGGAGGCAGCGGGTCAAACCTTCCGCGAATCGCTCGCCGGCCAGTTTCCGGGAAATTGTGGTTCCGATCTGCGGGCCACCGGGTTGCAGGCTGATGGTTTTAGCCCCGATATGGCCGGTCATCTCGATGCTGGCCAAGGTGTGCTGTATGCGGAATTCGCGCTTGGCCGCATCGTCTTCGATCCAGGTCGGATGGTACGTATCGCCGTTGGCAAAGCACGTAAATGCGTTGACATTGCTGACCTGAAGCGAAAGTTCTCCTAGCCGTTTGAGGAGGGCGAGTTTTTGCTCGACATTCATGTGGGGTGGATAGGCATGGGGGATATCGGCCATGATTTCCGCGCCACTGTACCCAATCCCCGCGATCGATTCGATCGATTCCGTGAGGGTATTTTTTTTATAGGCGTTCGATGAAAATGCAAGTCGAATCATTCGGGCGATTATATCAACTCCGCGCGCAAACGGTCATTTCCCCCTTCGCGGGTTTTCGGATAGCCTACGCAATTCAGTAGATGCGCATGGATGCACCGCAGTCGCCACTCCCAGACCCTTCATTTCTCGATCCGCATGAGTTGATCGAACGCAGCCAACCTGCGCCTCGAACCGGCGCGTTTTGGTATGTCCTGGCAGGATTCTTTTGCATCGTCATGATCAGCACTTATGCCGGAAATCAGTCACCGCAGCTGCAGGCTGTGGTGCGATTGATGGGCGGCGTAACGATGATCGGTTTGATGATGGCGATGTCGGTCTTCACCTGGATCACGGTTAGCCGCCAGCGCGAAGAACAACGACGGCTCGATGCCCTCGAAGAACTCGTTCAACTTCGCCGATGGCCTGAAGCGGCGATGATGCTCCAGGAATTGCTCTCGAAACCGACGCGCTCGCAACAGGCGCGCGTACAGGGATTGGTGTACCTAACGGTCGTCCTTGCTCGGTACCATCGCTATGCGGATACGATTCTGGTTCAGGAGCATTTGCTGGACAATATCGATCTGGACCCGGGAACGACATATTCGCTTCAGTTGGGTCGGGCGATGTCGATGCTGCAGCAGGATCATCTGGTGGATGCAAATCAGGCCATCCGCGATCTGCACCGGGTGGAAAATTCCGAAGAATCCGCCGGGCTGGCGTTGATTGAAATCTATCGGGACGTGAAGACTGGACATCCGGGGGAAGCGATCGAAATGTTCAATAGCAAGCAGCCGCTCCTTCACAAGCAATTGGGTCATCGCGTCGCCGACGCCTGGGCGCTGGTTGCCAAGGCCTATGACATGGTAAATCGCGAGGATTCCGCGCGGCAGGCGTATACCAATGCCACGCTGCTGGCTCCGATTGCGGAGATCAGTCGTAAATACACGGAAGTGGCTTCCCTGACCGGTAAGTATCTGCCCGCTCCGGCACCGGCGGAATGATCCATGGCTCATTCAAGACCAATTATGCTTTCTTCCGCCGCCGCCATCTCGATTTTTCGCCGTGACATGACGTTCGGGACGGTGCTGCGCGTCGTCATGCTGGCGGCAGCGGCGGGGTGCATGGCTATGAATTTCCTGCCTGCCGGCCGGTCTACGGATGGAACCTTCCTGCTGTTGGCAATCGGCATGCTCTGGCTTGCGTTGAGCTATCGCAGTGTCAAAAGCCAACGATTGGCCGCCGAATCCACTTCGCTGATCGCCAGCGGGCAACTCGAAGAGGCCGAGCGACAAATCGAAGAAGCCCTTCGCAGTTTTTCGTTGTTTCGGGCGACAAAAATGATGACGTTGCACCACCTTGCGTTGCTGCGTCACACTCAAAAACGGTGGCAGGATGCCGCCGATCTCTGCCGAATTCTTCTGAAGCAGCGATTGGGCGCGCTTCAAGGTCTCGCTCGTCCAAGCCGACTTTTGCTGGCCGATTCATTGCTTGAACTGAATGATGTCCATGGGGCTTATCTGGCTTTGGCGGATCTCTATAATGAGCGTTTGAGCCTCGGTGAAGCAATCAACTTGCTGTTGATTCAACTCGATTATGAATCGCGATTGGGTGCCTGGGAAACCATGCTGCCTCGCGGTGCCGCTTACAAACGCGTGCAGCTAACCGAACTCATGCCTGCAGCCAGCAGCGCGCGGGCGCAAGCATTTTTGGCGTTGGCGGCAAAAAAATCCGGTCGAGACGATTGGGCCCAGTGGTTGCGGGCGCGGGCCGAACTGTTGGCCGATCCGCTGATACTGATTAAAGAACGCCCTGTTTTATCGGAGCTATGGCCCACCTCGCCGTCGTGAGCACTGAATGGAGAATTCGATGCTTCAAAAAATAATCGTCATTCTTGGCGGAATCTGGGGCCTGGGTTTGCTGGTGATTGCGCTCTGGGCCTGGCGAAACAACGAGAATGCCGCCGCTTATCTTCATGCTCACAATCGGATCGTATTCGCGTGGTCCGTTCGGTGTGCGGCGGTGGCTTTGATCGCCGCGGGTGAGGCGGTGCTGGCGGTTTTTGTCATCGGAAACCTCTGGCGGCGCGATCTGTTTACCCAATTGCTCGTATTATCGGCCGTGATGGTATTTATGCTTTCCTTCGCCAGTGCTGTTGCGCTGGGGCTGGCTGGACGATAATGACGAAATGGTCACTGTGGGCAATCAAAGGAATCTTCGAATGCGCAATGCAATGCAACGGCTCGGCAGGGTGTTTCTGATAGCCATTTCCGGTGTGCTTGTTTCCTCCAGCGCCGTCAGAGGTGAGGGGAACGACCCTGGTGACAGCGCGCTGGCGGAGCGATTATGCGATACCGCGCGGCTGACACTTTCAAGTCGCTACCTCACCGCCCCGCATTGGAAAATGGCCGGCGCGATGCTGCAAGGTGCCGTCAAGCTTAAACCCAATGAACCCCGCTTCTCCCGCTTGTGGGCCGATGCCATGCTTCAGGCGCGCGACCCTGAAACCGCCCTAAAAGCCCTCAATGCCTACGTCAGCGTCGAGCCCGACGACAAGCCTGCACTGATCCAGTTGCTGGATCTGCACGCCAACGCCTATGAGACGATCGACAAGCGCCTGGACTATCTGCGCGACTGGGTTGACGATACCCGGCTGGCCGAAGAAGTTCGGTCCCACACCGCTTTCCTGGCCTACCTGGCTTATACCGAGCGATCGCAGCTTCCGCAGGCCAAGAACATGCTCGACCAGTCGCTGAAGCTGAATCCACTGAGCATGGAAGCCTTGCGGGCTCGATTCGAGCAGCTTGCGGTGAATGGCACGCCTTATGAGCGCGTCTCGACGTTGCTGGCGATTTTGAAAAGCAATCCCAATCAGATCCAGTACGTCAGTCGATTGGCTCAGGAATTGTCGAACGTCGGGCTTTCGCAGGCGGCGTTGCAGTTTTTCCAGATCGGTTTCACACTCGCCACGAAGAATGGCATGGGCATCCCGCGCGATTACGCGACCGCCTACGCGATGGAGTTGATGGTCATTAGCCCACCGCAACTCACGCCGGCCAAGCAAATCATCGATCAGTTGGTAGCTGGCATCCCAGGGGATTACTCAACGCTGGTTCTGCGCCTACTCCTGGAACGTGCCACGGATCAAAAAGAGTCGGCGGCCAAGACCATTCAGCAAATGAACAATGTTCTGCTGAACAGCCTCCAGGCGTACCGACAAAAACTCGGAGATAAATCCGCCACTACGCGCCCGGTCGATTCAACCACGTCCATTGATTGGGGTTCATTTGATGCGGACGTGAAACAGCTCAAGGAACTACAAGGCCCGGACGGGGAAAAAACCCGCTCGGGTTATATTACAAACCTCGCCGAAATGGCCTGGGTCCAGATCTATTTCCTGGAGTCGCCAGCGAACGCAAAACCTGCGATTTCCGCGCTTCGCCAATTACTTCCGGAGAACAATGCTTCCATCGCTCGCCTGGAAGGGTGGAGCTTTCTGGTCAAGGGCGAAAACGATCAGGCCCGCGTAAAGCTTTCGGCCGTGAAAGAAAAAGATGTCCTTGCCGCGCTCGGCGTGGCCCGATTGATGAACTCCGAAAGCTCGAAAGTCGAGGGGGATCAATTACTCTCTCAGAATCCCGTAGGAATGGTCGCTCTATTAATCGTCGATGCGCTGAAAGATCGTAAGGTCGTCCTGGCACCTATCGCCACTGTCGCCAATCCAATTCTGGAGGCGCTCAATAAGTTCCCCGTAGGCTGGTTAGCGATTCTCGATCAGCCGCAGAACTTTTACGTCCTGAAGGCCGAGCCCCTCAAACTCGCGCATGCTTTCGGTGAGCCCATCCTCGTTCGCGTATCGATTCAAAATATCAGCGAGTATCCCATCACACTGGGTGCCGACGGCATTTTGCATCAGGATCTCTGGTTTGATGCTGAATTCCGCGGCGTGTTGCAGCAGAGCATCCCCGGGGCGGCCTACGACCGCATGGGCCACGAGATTGTCATCAAGCCTCGCAGCACCGTGAGTCAGGTCATTCGTGTCGATCAGGGCCTCGTTGCACAGGCGATGAACGGCAGCCCTTTTGCAGCACTTCAATTGATCTTGAAAGTGCGGACCAATCCTTCCACTTCGAGTCAGTCGGGTGTGGCGCCGGCCGGCCAAGTCGTACAGGCGTCGAAGTTCGTCGAACGCAACGGTTTCGCGTTATCCGCGCCGTCGATCGCCAAATTGACCGCTTCCATGCAGCAGGGTGGGCCAGCGGAGAAAATCGCCAAGATCGATTTGACCGCCAGTGCCGCATTGGTTCTCTCCAAACAGCAGGATAATCAAGACATCAAGAACGTCGCGAATCAACTCATCGGTCTGCTCAAGGGGGCGGCCCACGATCCGGTGCCTTCTGTGGCGGCCTGGGGTGGCGCGACGATCGCCCGGCTTTCGACATCCAATGAACGCCCCGAGGCCGTAAAGTTGCTGATGAACGACCCTCTCTGGGTCGCACGGATCCTCGGCCTGTCATCGATGGGTCCACTCTCGCTTCAAATGCAACAGAGCATCGCCAAGCAGACCATTGCCAATGACACGGATCCGATTGTGGTGACCTATGCCAAGGCGCTCGATGAGTTGTTGGATCTGGCTATCGCGAATGCTGCGGCTCACCCGGCAACCACACAGGCCGCCACGCAGTCGACCACTCAGCCTTCGGGTCAGCAGCCGGGCCCGTTAGTATCGCCGGAGAAGTTGCCCGGTGCCCAACCGTCACCTTTCAACACAGGAACTCCTCCGGCGGCTTCGACGACAAAGCCGTCGGCTTCTGATCTGGTGATCCCATCGTTGCCTATTGCGCTGCCGACGGCGAGCCAACCTTCCGGAAAGTAGATTGACCGAATCAGGCTCTTCTAAATAAGATCGCAGCACGACCATGCAGTAAAGGAACATTGGCGTCCGTTTCACGATCTTGTGCGGAAATTGGTATGAAAAAAGAGCGTAATGCCGCGAGAATCATCTGGTGCGTAGGGATCACGCTGTTTTATTGTTCAAGTGCGCTGGCACAGGGATCCATAGCGTCAAATTCTCACGCCGAGCATCTTCACGCGGCAACGGCCGGTGGCTCCTTCTTCCAAGACTTTTTCAAGGTGTACACCCCGCGTCGAGTCTGCATGTTTTACGAGCAACCGGTGATCTGGCTGCACGTCATTTCGGACTTACTCATCACGCTCGCCTATTTTTCGATCCCGTTCGCCTTGATCTATTTCATTCGCCGTCGCAAAGACATGCGGTTCGGTCCGGTCGGTTGGATGTTTGCCGGTTTTATCCTCGCGTGCGGGACGACACATCTCATTGGCGCTGTCGACGTCTGGCTACCCCTTTACAAGTTGGACGGCATTGTCAAATTCTTCACCGCTGCCCTCTCGGTAGGCACCGCCATTGCGCTCTGGAAACTCATGCCGCGCGCGCTGGCAATGCCAAGTGCCAGCCAACTTGAGGCAACCGTCAAGCAGAGAACCGCCGAACTTCAAAAGGCCAATCAAGATCTACAGGAGGAAGCTCGCGCTCGAGCCAACGAAGTCATCGAGCGAAAACACGCCGAGCTCGCTGTGGCGGAAAATGAACAGAAATTTCGCCAGCTCGCGAATACCATTGCCCAGTTGGCCTGGATGGCCACGCCAGACGGGAATCTCTTCTGGTACAACGACCGATGGTACGAGTACACCGGCTCCACTTTTGAATCCATGCAGGGATGGGGCTGGCAAAAGGTTAACGATGAAAAAGAGCTGCCTCGCATCATCGAAAGCTGGAAGAAATCTTTAGCGTCCGGTGAACCTTTCGAAGAAACTTTTCCTCTGCGACGGCATGATGGTGAATTTCGCTGGCACCTGTCCCGCGCACTTCCCTTGCGCGATTCCGACGGTCGTATATTGCTCTGGTTTGGCACGAATACGGATGTGACCGAACAGCGACAAATGGTTCATCAGCGCGATGACCTGTTGGCCCGGGAACGCGAAGCACGCAAAATCGCCGAGCATGCCAGTCGCATGAAAGATGAGTTCCTGGCCACCCTTTCCCACGAGTTGCGCACGCCCCTCAATGCGATCCTGGGGTGGACACAACTTCTGCGAGCTGGCCTTACGGAAAAGACCGAGGTGGAACAAGGCCTGGAAACGATCGAACGTAACGCGCGCATCCAGATTCGGCTCATCGAAGACATGTTGGACATGAGCCGTATTATTTCCGGAAAGCTTGGAATCGACGTACAGACGATTGCGCCGGTGGCGTTTATCAAAGCCGCTATCGCGTCCGTAAGTCCCGCCGCCGATGCCAAGGCTATCCGAATCGAAACGATTCTCGACCCCAGGGCCCACCCCTTATCGGGTGATCCAAATCGGTTACAGCAAGTCGTCTGGAATCTGCTTTCCAACGCCATCAAGTTCACTCCCAGAGGTGGCAAAGTGCAAGTGATTTTAGAGCGGGTCAATTCCCACCTCGAAATCAGCGTCGCGGACACCGGGGAAGGAATCCCGGCAGATTTTCTACCGTACGTGTTCGACCGATTTCGCCAGGCCGATGCCTCTACCACGCGGAACCACGGCGGGCTTGGATTGGGCCTTGCGATCGTCAAACAATTGGTCGAGCTTCACGGTGGATCCGTGCGGGTCAAAAGCGCAGGGCCAAACCTCGGCACGACGTTCATCGTGTTGCTTCCCGTCAAAATTGCGCTTCATCACACCGACGACGAAGAACGAAACCATCCTGAATCATCCGGTCTGGTGGAAAACGGGATCCAATCCGCGAATCTCACGGGCTTGAACGTGCTGGTGGTCGATGATGAACCCGATGCGCGCATACTTCTGAAGCGAATTCTTGCGGAAGTGGGCGCGACGGTTGTAACCGCAGGTTCAGCGGTGGAAGCGATGAACCTGATTGTGGAGCGGCGTCCAGATATTCTGATCAGCGATATTGGAATGCCTGAACTGGACGGCTACGAATTGTTGCGACGCGTCAAGGCACTAGCCACTTCAAGCGCGGAAAAAATTCCCGCGATCGCACTGACCGCATTCGCTCGCAGGCAAGACCGAACGCGCGCGCTAAACGCAGGTTTTCTGGCCCACCTTGCCAAGCCGGTGGAGCCTGCCGAATTGATCGCTGTCATCGCGTCAATCACAGGTCGAATTGATTGAGACCGTCATTCGAATCACTTCGGCCAGGTCCAATTATTTTTTCTTTTTGTCCTTGTCCTTGTCACCCCCGAGCAACCCACCCAATGCCTTGCCCGGGTCAAGGTCTTTGGGAACGAATTGATTCACATCAACCCCGGGAACGATTTTGTTGAACTCGCCCTGAAGACCCTGCGTGATGCCACCCAGTTGTTTCGTGAATTCTCCCCCGAGTTTTCCGGCCACGTCCGTCAGGTTGTTTTTAAGCAATCCCTTCAACTGATCGGGGAAGTTGGCAGAATCACCGGCTTTGCCAGCCAACGCCGTGGCGACCTGAATGACCACATCTTTGAGTGCCGCACCGTTCATGGCTTTATCGCTGTTCCCGATATTTCGCAGGGTCATCGAAGGCACTTTGACTTCGATCGGTTTCATCTCACCCAGCCCAGGAATATTCCCGAGCCGAACATCAACCAGCGCATCTGTCACAGTGAGCTCATCGATAATGACTTTCATGAGTTTCGCATTGGGATCGGATTTCGGCAGCGTGTCCATGACGGCTTTGAAATTCATCTTGCCGTCCGCCTGCTCCAGCACGAACTTTGGCTGCTTAATGATGATTTGCTTGATCCGAACGGGCTCTTTCGTGAGCTGACCATAATCCACAATCACACCCAGGTCGCCCATCTCGAACATATGAGTAGCCGTGAATCCTTTAGGCGATCCGATCTGAAGTTGGCTCAGATTCACCTTTCCCCCAAAGAGCGCGAGGCTGGCGCTGTTCAATGTGGTTTGCAGATTCAGGGAGGTGGTTGCCTGTGTCTCAATGGTCGTCTTGACGATGCGATCGAGATAGAAGTAAATGCCAGCCCCGACGATGATCAGCAACAAAACCACCCCAAGCAGAATTCGACGAAATAGTTTCATGATGAACCTCTCTGGAAATGATCCGGGTCATAAACGCAGGCGACGTCATTGTTGCTTCGAATAGTAAGGATGGCAAATTAAATGACCGATAGATAAAACGGAAGGTTCGAATATCACGTCAATGAACGATGCAAACGTTCTAAGCCGCGAGATTTGACCGAAAGTACGTTTGACGTCAATTGACACCATCCGCGAAGCGTGGGAGTATTCTCACCGCGGAAAGTTACCCAGATCCCCTTTATTGCCGAAATTGTCCGGCAGAAGCGTGATCAGGCCAGATGTAGGCGCAGGAGTTTTTACACCTCTTATCGGAGACAGCAACATGTTGCTGACCAAGCACGAAGGCGAAACGTTCATTAACCAAACCGTCTACATCAGTGGACAGGCTTTTATCCGTTGTAATTTTGTGGCTTGCACGCTGGTGCTCCGCGAAACGGTTTATCATTTGGAAGGGTGCGCCTTTGAGCGCTGCAACTGGCATGTTGACTGGGTTCTGATGTGGGGCAGCCCTGAATCGCTTCGCGAAATCAAGGCATTGGTTGCCATGATCGAACAGGCGCAACAGCAGCAATTGCCGAGCGATCCACTCCGTGGCGCGCAGCAGGCAATTCCAAATCAGCCTCAGATCAAAACGCCGGTCGTCGCGCCCAAAATCAGTGGCGTGACTCCGAAGGAATAGAAGTAAGTTTGCCTGAACGGGTGAATGCCGTCAATCAGATCCTAAAATGCAGCGTGCGGGATGGAACTATTCCATCCCGCACGCTGCATTTTGTTTTTTCAAACGGTGGTGGATATGAGCAGTCGACATTCGCATTTATTCTGGACCGCTCTTCTATCCTGCCTGATGGCTTCCATCGCCGGCGCATTGGAGCCGGATCAGATCCTGTTGATCACCAATAAAAACGTTGCTCAAGGCTTAAAGCTCGCAGACTTCTACGCACAAAAACGAAACATCCCGGATCATCGAATCCTCGAACTGAACCTGCCGACTTCCGAAGAAATGCCGGCGGACACCTACGACCGTGAGGTGGTTCCCCTCGTTCGCGCCTTTCTTCGCGAAAACGCGCTGGAACAAAAAATCACCTGTATCGTCACGTTTTATGGCGTACCCATTCGCATCGGTCCTCATCGCAATCTCCCATCCGACGAAATAGAACTGGCAACGCTAAAAGCGGAACTGGCGGCGATGCCGGCTAAAATTGAACCGCTGGTTCTCGCGATCGAAAAGCTGGCTGCGGACGGAGATGCTTCGTTCAAACCTCAGGCCGGCCAAACCACCGACGAGCAGGCCCGGCGCGCCGATGCCGCGATGAAGCATGTCGCGTTGCGCGCCGCCACTGCGTCACCTGCAGATCGGGATCGTCTGCAGAGTCGCGCGATGGAGGTGCTCGAGCCAATCCTCGGCAAGATGGGAATGCTCGAACGTCACCTGCGTGACCTCGCCAACCCCATGAGCAAAGCCGCTGCCGCCCCGGCCACCTCCAAACCAACCCCCAGCCCGGGTCAAATATTTGCCCGGTTCCGTGCCCAAATGATTGCCCTTCGCGATCGCAAGTTCGACCCTGAATCTCGCCGGCAGTTGCGGGAACTCATTCAGAATTATCTGGGCCCTTTCGAATACGCGCGGCTTCTCCAGACACAGATCACCCATTTTCAAACCGACAACACCGTCGCGTCATTTGATAGCGAACTGTCGATGCTCTGGTGGGAATATCCAAAGAGCGGTTGGATGGCGAACACGCTGTATTACCCGATGGCCGGAATCAAAAGCCTTCCCGTGTTGATGGTCAGCCGACTGGATGGCCCTCAACCGGGGACGGTGACTCAAATCATTTTGACATCCCTGAAGGCGGAAGCGGAAGGTCTCAAGGGAAAGGTCGTGGTCGATAGCCGTGGATTGCCCGGGGGAAAAAGCGGCAAGCCGGAACCCTATGGGCAGTATGATCAGTCTCTTCGCAATTTCGCGGAACTGGTGCAGAACAAGACGAAACTATCATCCGTCACGGATGATCGATCGGAAGTATTGCCCGCCGGCTCGGTGAAGGATGTCGCCGTATATGCCGGTTGGTACAGCGTCGACAAATACATCCCCGCCTGCGAATTTCATCCCGGGGCGGTCGCGTTTCACCTGGCTAGTTTCACGATGGTGACGCTGAAGTCAGACGATGCCCGTTGCTGGGTGCGCGGGTTACTGAATGACGGAGCGGCCGCGACTTTCGGACCGGTCGCCGAGCCGTATTTGCAGTCGTTTCCGCGAGCCGATGACTTCTTTCCGTTGCTTCTCACCGGTAAACTAACCCTGGCGGAGGTCTATTGGAAAACCACCCCCATGACGAGCTGGATGAACGCATTGATTGGTGATCCGTTGTACACTCCGTACAAAACGAATCCTGCCCTGGCGGTCGAGGATCTTCCCGCGCGGTTGCAGGCGATCTTCCAGAAACCACCCGTCGCCGCGCCCATCGGGCCACAGGGCCAATAAAGAGGCAATGAAACTTTGGAAGATCTATTTCGTCTGATAAATGGCTACTCGATATCGCCGGGCTCGATTATCAGTAGATTTTAAGCACTTTTCGTGGATTGAGCGTCGGATTCTTCTCGAAAATGACAGGCTTGGCGCGATATACTGAACACTCTGCCGATAAGTAAGAAAACGAACACAAGCTGGAACTCGGAGCTTTTTTATGACACAGAACACAAGACGCACCCGAACCTTGCTGGCCGCAGTCCTGGCCGCGATGCCTGTCGCGATGTCGACTTCGTCGGCGTTTGCCCAGTCACAAAAACCCGTCGACGGGCGAACGCTCGATGCGAACAATCGCATCGGTAGCGGCGGAACCAACACCTATCGACCCCCACCCAGCGTCGGTGTGTTCGGAAATAACATCGTGAATGGAAACGTGACCGGCGGCAAAGAGTTCCGCGGCACGGTGAATTATTCAGACCCAACGGAGTTTCGCGCAGTCACGCCCGGTCGGGCGACGGATGATTTTATCAAGAATTCCTCGCAAGTGGGTGTTCCCAACACGCCCCCTCCTCTGACGAATGGTTCTTCCACTTATTTCTCCCCCTCCCGCTTTGCGCCACCGCCGCAACCGGGATTCGTCACCGCTCCCAATGGGCAGGGGTATGTCCCGGAGAAGGAAATCATCATTCAATCCAATGATGCGAGATTGGGCGCTCATTTGAATGCACAGGCTTTTGGAAACATTCCCAAGGCCGGTGAACTGCTTCTCCCCGGCCCAGTGGATCCAACCTCAAACGCTCAAACGGTCCTGAGCGCTTCACCTTTGACGGGCATTCGCCAACTCAACGTCGCGGATGCCGCCGATGCAAACTACTTGCAGCGGTTCACCGGCGCGCAACAGGAAAGCATATTGGATCGATTGAAAGTAAATGGCGGTGATGTGCAGCGAATGCGCGAGGAACTGCGTCTCGGTGCATCGGCAGGCACCACGCCGCTGAATACCGGCGACGGCGGGAACTCTCGCAATCTTGCAAGGCCTGTGGGCGCGCCGATGGAAGCCCCGGCAAGTTCTACCGTCACCGGCCAACCCACAAACGCGGCGATTCAAGCCAACGCATTTAGTTCATCGGTCACCAGCGATCAGGGAACCTATAGTCGCGTCGTGGGCACTCCCGCCCAGCAAAGCACGCAATACAATGAGTTGAAAAAGCGATTAGAGCAGTATCAGACTGAGCACAAAACCACCGCCGAAAAAAATGCCGATCAATTCAACATGCTCATGCGGCAGAAAATTGAGCAGGAAACCAAAAGCAAATCGACTCTGAAACCAAACGACCTGAAACTTCCCACGGAAGACCCCACGAAAGTAAAGCCCGGCTCAGAAACCAAATCGAATCCCCTCACGGTCAAGAGCATGACCCCGGGTATTGCTGGCAAAGGCCTCAAAGAAATTCTGGGTAAGGCCGAATCTCTCATGAAAGAGGGTAAGTTTACCTCAGCGATTGACCAGTATGCCGCAGCCGAGCAAGTGGCACCGAATCAACCGCTGATTTGGATCGGCCGTGCTCATGCCGAGCTCGGGGCCTCATATTACAACCGGGCCGAAGCGCATCTCAAGCAGGCCTTTGCGGCAGATCAGGCGCTGTTGATGGCACAGTACGATCTGCTCACATTTTTAGGTGCAGATCGGCTTCCGTCGGTCATCAAGGATTTGAAGGAAATTGCCAGCACGGATCAGCAGTCTCCCACCCCCGTCTTTTTGCTGGCGTATATTTCCTACAACACCGGCAATGAACGCCGCGCGGCGGGTTACCTGGATTTGGCAGAGAAGCGCTCTGATGGAAAAGACCCGAGCTACAAATTGCTTCGGGATCACTGGTCGCTGCCCGCAGGCGGTGAGCCCGCCCCAAGTACCCCCGCGACTGAACCCAAGCCCACTGAACTGAACAAATAGCAGTAGGGTGGGTGTACTCTCATCTTTACCCACATCTTCTTCGAGTCGCGTTTTCAGTGCTGGCAAGGCGGTCGACTGGAAACCGTCACCCGCATTTTCTGTACTGTAACGGCGGGTCAAACGAGATGTGGGT
>JBBRMF010000007.1:0-46651 GCA_038230975.1 Tepidisphaerales bacterium | reverse complement strand
CGTACCGAAGGTTTCAACCGGGGACTGCGGGCCATTTTGTGGCGAGCCTGCGGCATGCGCAACTTCGGCCACTTTCGATTGCGCGTTCTTCACTTGTTCGGCTGAGATATACAAGGATCAGCGGAGTTCGCGGAGAGCCGAAATTATCACCATTTTCCCATGTGCCGGCAGCGAAACCAAACGGCTGAATTGTCGCCTTTCGCGATTGTAATAGCTCTCACGACTGAAAACTGTTCGGTTTTCCTCGCGTTTCTCGTTTTCCTGATTGACTTTTTTTGGTAGGATTGCATGTGAGGAGCGACGCTCCTTTGTTCCGCCAACTTCTTTTACGGTCCCACGGCCATCCTGTGCCGGAACGGGCTTGATGAATGTTATCGAAAATTCTGATCCAAAATTAATAGCGCCTCCGATGTTTCCGAAACCGGAAGTGCTCGATGAAGTGCTGTACGATTATTTACGACGGTCTGATCGCATGGGATGGTCGGCTTATGATCTGGTCGATGCCGAGCAGATGCGCGATCTATGCCGACCGGAGCGTCTTAATGAAGCTCAGCGCGCGGCGGTCAAAACCGTCCTCTTCGTGGAAGACCACCTTCCCGGATATCTTTCGGAATATCTTCGCGTCACGACCGATCCGAATCTTCCGGATGCGCAGCACATCGTGAATCGCACGGCGTTGCATTACACGTTCCGATGGGTTGCCGAAGAAGACCGCCATGCCCATGTGCTGGAAATGTACATGACCAAAGCCGGTTTGATCACACGGCCGGAGCTTGAACAGGAAATGCTGCGCGAGCGAAAAACCGCTTATATTTTCCCGTATGACCAGCTTGAGGAAGCCTTCATCTATTTGGCTTTGCAGGAAAAAGCCACGCACTTATATTACCGCGCGTTGGCCAAGGATATTGATGAACCCCTGCTGAAGGTCATACTCACAAAAATGGGTGCCGATGAAGCGAGCCATGGCAAATTTTTCTATGAACTGTTGATCAAGTCCAACAAGGGTGATCTGGACCTTTTAAGCCGCAAGATTTCGGCGGTGGCGAATGATTTCCGGATGCCGGTGCAGAGCAATTTGCTGAACTATCGACGGCAGCTTTTGAACATGATGCGTGCGGCCCCGAGTTACAAGCACCCGGATGTGTTTGCCGACATGATGCGCGCGGTGGAAAAAGCAGGCCAGCAGTATCATCGCGATTCGCTGACGCTGATCACCCCGGATATCACGCCGTTTGTGAAAGAGTAGGTTTGAGAGGTTTCGTGTGAACGAATGTTATTCAGGGGAATGTCATGATTACGATTATTCCATCCGCTGCCCGTCATCACGGTGATTTTGGCTGGTTGAAGACGAACTGGCATTTCTCGTTTGGTGACTATTACGATCCGAAGAACATGCACTGGAGCGCCCTTCGCGTGTTCAATGACGACCTTCTGCTCGGTGGTGGTGGATTTGAACCGCACCCACACAAGGACATGGAAATTGTCAGTTATGTGGTCGAAGGTGGGCTTGAACACCGCGATGGCACGGGTGGCCATGGCATCGTTCACCCGGGTGAGATTCAGGTGATGAGCGCTGGCACTGGGATTACCCACTCGGAGCACAATGCTTCGAAGACCGAACCGATGCGGCTATTGCAGTTGTGGATTATGCCGCGCACCAAAAACGCGGAGCCGCGCTGGGAGCAAAAAGGCCGGTGAATCGGTGACGCATCAGAGCAAACCGGCGCGGCATGCGTATCTGTTTGTGATTGACGGCGAGGTCACGGTGAATGGCAAACCGCTCGCGAACGGCGATCAGGCTCGGATCGCCGATGAAGCGTCGCTGGAAATTCGTGCGGGGAAAGACGCGCATGTAATGTTGCTCGACCTGCCGTAAACCCTGGAAATCCGCCCACGAAGAGACACGAAAAAATCACACGAAGAATTCGGAATGCGGACGTGTCGGTCAATTAATTCCGAATGCATTTCTTCGTGTTTCCTTCGTGTCTCTTCGTGGGCAATTTCTGCTGAAGCAAAATCTACGCAATCGTTTTGCTTTTTATGGGGTTTACCGTTTCAATCTGTGGGTGCCATCTGAATTCGCGATTGATCTAAAACACGTCACCAAATCGTACAAGGGCAAAGTTCATGCGCTGCGCGGCATCGACATGCGCGTCATGCGTGGCGAAGTGTTTGGCTTGCTCGGCCCAAACGGCGCCGGTAAGAGCACGCTGGTCAAAATCATGATGACCGTCGTGCGGGCCACGCAATGCGAAGGAACCGTACTCGATGCGCCGGTTGGAAATAAAGCAACACTGGCGCGCGTCGGGTATCTGCCGGAGAATCACCGCTTTCCCCGATACCTGACGGGTCGGCAGATACTTCACTTTTTTGGGGCTCTCGCGAAAGTGGATCGACGAACCTGTCGAAAAAAAGCCAATGAATTGCTCGATATCGTCGGCATGACTTCCACCGCCGATCGAATTGTTTCCACTTATTCCAAGGGCATGGCTCAGAGAATCGGTCTTGCGCAGGCGATGATCAATGACCCGGAATTGATTCTGCTCGACGAACCGACCGATGGCGTCGACCCGGTGGGACGGCGGGATATTCGAGAAGTTTTACATCGATTGAGGGATCAGAAAAAAACGATCTTCATCAACAGCCATCAGTTGAGTGAGTTGGATGCGCTGTGTGATCGCGTGGCGATTTTGATCGGCGGCGAGGTTCGGAGGCAGGGCACGGTGGCCGATCTGGCGCGGGCCGGTGAGCGATACGAGATTGAGATTGCACCGACGAATAACGCCGATGATGAACAACGCCTGCGTCTGGCGGCGAAGAGTTTGTTCGATGTCACTTTACCTTCTTCAGATTCGCCGATGACGATCGACATTGCACCGCCGGTGCTTCGCATCGGCACGATTGATCCGGTGGCGATCCAGGCGGTTTTGGATTCGCTTCGAGGTTCCGGATGCATCATTCGTCGAGTGCAGGCAATGCGACCTTCGCTGGAAGATTTATTTTTTGCGGCGGTCGGGCAATCTCCCTCGCCATTTCCGCCCGGGGGTGTTGCGTGAATCAAACCCTTGCACTATTGCTCGATGCGTATCGTGAACTCAATGCCAAGCGGATGTTCTGGATCGTGCTGGTGATTTCCGGCCTGGTGGTGCTGGCGTTTTGCATGATTGGCGTCACGAACGATCCAAATGCGTACTCGCAACATATTACGCTGATGGGGGTCCGCACCCCGCTGCCGGCGCTCTTAAGCCGCGCGGCGATGTTCAAGCTGGCGTTCACTTCGCTGGGCATCAAATTGTGGCTTACGTGGGTGGCGATGATCCTGGCGATTATCTCCACTTCCAGCATGTTTCCGGATTTGATGACGGGGGGATCGATCGATCTGTATTTGTGTAAACCGATCAGCCGTCTGCGCTTGTTTCTCACGAAGTATGCCGCAGGGTTGTTGTTTGTGGGGTTGCAGGTGACGGCGTTTTCTGCGGCGAGCTTTGTAGTGATCGGCTGGCGAGGTGGGTCGTGGGAACCGCGCATCTTTTTGGCCGTTCCGTTGGTGGTTTCGACGTTCAGCTACCTTTGGTGCCTCAGCGTGTTGCTCGGCGTGAAGACGCGATCGACATTAGCTGCGGCGCTGTTGACGATGATCGCATGGCTGCTGATTGCCGGCGTCGATCAAACGGAAACCGTTCTCCTCATGGTCAAGACGCACTCACGGCAGGTCGTCGAAGGTTATGATATCCGCCTGAAAACCACCGACGCCCAGGCCAAAGCCGCCCGCATCAGCCTTGCCGCAACACAACCCACGACCCAGGAGACAGATCATGTGACGAACCTTGAAACCCGATGGCAACGCGTGCAGGCGGAACGGGCGGTGGATGCCAAGACGCTCAAGGATGTTTCGATGATTCACACGATCGCCTATCGACTGAAGACGATGCTGCCGAAGACGCGTGAGACAAATGAATTGTTGGATCGTTCGCTGCTCAGCCGCGATGAGCTGCATGAATTGGATGAGAGTCAGGACCAACGCCGTCGCGGTCCGGCGTGGACCGCTCCGGAGGTATTTGCGGAAGCCAAGGAAACGATCCGATCGCGATCAGTGGGTTGGATTATGGGGACATCGTTTATTTTTGAACTTGTCGTGATGACGTTGGCGGCGAGGAGCTTTTGTCGACGGGATTTTTAGGGGCGGTTCACGATCCATTTACCTTATGGAGGATCATTGGGGTTTTCGACGATCAAACCTTCGGCTGCGGGCGCCGCATTGAGTTCGAGATCGGCGGAGACGAGGGTGCAGTGGGAGCCAAAGGCTGAGTATTCGGCGTTTACTTCTAACACCGCCGCAAGTTGAACGGCATCGTAGCCGCGCAGACTGTGTCGTTCGGCTAAATTCATTGCCGAGAGAACAAGAGTCGTCGAAATATCGACAATTCCGAATCGATCTGGAAAATCACGTTTAAATCTAGCGATCGCTTTCTTCAAATCGGATGGAACAGGACTTTGCAACGATAAACGGCGAGCGAATGCGGCTACCACTTCCGCACCGGTAATTTTTGCAATATAAATTTCCGCGTTCGTTGTGGGAATCAACCTGTTTGCGATCCACAGGCTTCCCATTACTGCGACGTACTCTTTTACGAGGGCACGACTGTCGAAGAAATACGTTTCCATCATCGACGGTCCTCGATGAGCGATTCTGAGATCGGTTTCCCCTCTACTTTGATCGGCGTGAACGATTGATGGCGGGCGATGTCCCACTCCAAGGGACGAGGTGGAACCCGACTGATAATCCCTTTCTTGAGCAGCGCCGCCGCCGCGAGATCTTCGGGGCTAGATGAAGTAGGGAAAAGATTTGTAGTTTCCAACAAGGCCAGAAGCTCTTTGCGCTCATCGAGTGTCAGAGCCACCACTTCCTGCAAAACGCGATTCACATTTGAGCTAACCATCAAACACTCCGTTTCGTCTGAGAACCAATATACAGCGGACCAACCTATTTTCCCGCTACAAACTGCGCCCGGGCCGGTGATCCTGGGACTTCACCGAGTTCGATTCTCAGGCCGCCGGGGTGTTTGCGGTTGCTGATGGCAAAGGTAAGGGTGTGGACGCCTTGTTTAACGTTGAGATTTATTTCGTTACGCAATTCCAGAGCGGTGTTATCGATGAAGCCTTGCAGGCCATCAATGCCATTCAATTTTAATTGAATCGGGCCGGGCGTGGTGACATCGATCTGGCAGCGCACGACGGTTCGGGAGGCTTTGGTCGTGAAATCCGTTGACGGCAAGATTCCACTGACTTGGGAGTAAACGGGAACCCAAGTCATGGAGGTGTTGGCGTCGATCATTTCCGGGAGAAGGGACGAATTTTCGGGGAACGGTGGATCGAGCAGGCGCCAGCGGCGGGCGACGGGGACGCCGGCGGAGGCGTATTGGCCTTTACCGAGTTCGGTGAGGAAGCGAGTCAAATCGACGAATTCGCCGTGTGTGAGCATGTCGGTGAGCCCGGTCGGCATGATCGAGCCGCCTTCACGCTGGGATTTGATGTCATTTAATGGGATCACAATAGAATCATGCGTGGCATCTTTCAGCACCAATTCGGTATCGCTTTGGCGAACGCGGATACCGGTGATTTGATCGCCATTTTTGGTGGTAACAATCGTAGAGTTGTAACCTTCCTTGACGGCTTTGTTCGGGAGCAGGAGTGAATCGATGATGTAGTCGACGGGGGCACTGGCACCGATGCTCAGAAGATCGGGCGCGGCGATTCCACCGCTGCCGGCGATCATATGGCATTGAAGGCAAGCCATTTCCTTGCGCCGGAAAATCGCTTCGCCGTGGAGGGGATCACCTTTGGCAAGCACCTCAGCAATCAGGGCGGTCATTTGGGGTTTCGTGAGTTCCTTTGGAGCCGAGTCGATACCGCCGGATTCGGCCAATGCTTTTAAAAGAGGGGACTCGAGCCGCGAGGTTTCATACACGGCGCGGAGGCCCAATTTTGCGGAATCCGGGGCGATTTTTTGGCCATGCAGGGCGGTGGAAAGTTGGGTGTCGCCGTTCCTTGCTTTAAGGAATGCGCGGAAGAGTTCCGTGGCTTCGGCGTCAGAGGCGGGGTCGGCGAGCAACTCAACCGCGTGAGTGGCAGCGGCCTTGGCATCCAGCGAAACGAGCGCGCCGGTGGCCAGCAGGCGCACCGCACGAGGTTGGTCCGATGCCGATAATTTTCCGAGAGAATCGACACTGGGTTTACCCCCGAGCGCAGCCAATGCGTCGATGGCGGCGCGGCGAACACCGAGTGGCGTCCCCTTTTCTTCGGCTGCCTTCAACAGCGCTGACCGTAGGGGTTCCACCTTGGCAGATCCTGCCAACTGAATGGCGGCGATACGGACGGCTTCGTCTTGACCGAATAGATTCTGTAGTTTTGAAAGATCCGCTTTCGGATAGGCCTTCCGCTGACGGGCCGCCTGATTGAGTGCGCCAAGCAACTCCACTTTTCCGCGAGGGACCAGTGAATCCGTGATCGCCAATTCAAATGCCGGGGCAAGATCTTCCGGACCGCCGCTGTTCGCGACGAGATTTAATAAATTCGCGCGCTCTGCGGCAGACATTTCACCGGAGACAAACTGTTGCAGCAGTGGCTTAAGTGCATCGCGGGAACCGATGGCTTGCAGCGCGAAGACCTGCTTGGCTGGGGAAAGCTTGAGGGTTCCCTGATCGTAGGCAGGCTTCCAATGCGATTGCAGATCGCGCGTGGTCATCCAGAGGGCGTAGTCGATGCACTTATCGCGCGGCTTATCCAACGCGCTCAGAGCCAACTCCGCGGATTTCAGCGAAGGGAGTTCCGCCAGAGCGCGAATGGCTTCAAGTCGTACGCGCGGGTTTTCATCGGCGATCGCTTTGGCCAAAAGTTCTTGTGTGTTGGGTAAAAGATCGTGCCAGTGGGAGACGGTTCGGACAGCCGCGGCGCGAACGCGGAAATCTTTTGAGCCGAGCAATTCCATGAGGAGCATCGGTTCAACGGTGTCAATGGATTCATAGGTCCAAAGCGCCTCAAGTCGATGATGCTCGCTGGCGGCATTTTCTTTACTGAGCGATTTCACCCACCCGGCCAATGCCGGCGCGACTTCCGTTGCACCGCGCTCCGCCAACACGCGTTTGGCTTGCTGGCGGGTATACATTTCGGGAGCTTTGAGAGACTCAAATAATTGAGTGAGCGAGGCTCCGATGAATTTGGGTTTCTCGACGAGCGGGCGGCCTTTGGCGGTGACGCGCCAGATGCGGCCGTGGTTGTGATCACGGCGGGGATCGCGGAAATCGACTTCGCCATGGTTGATGATCGGATTGCACCAGTCGGCGATGTAGATGGCACCGTCCGGGCCCATTTTCACATCGATCGGGCGGAAAACGCGGTTGCTGCTTTTGATCAGGTCGGGCAATTGTTTGGAGGCGAAACCTGATCCATCATCGCTGATTTGAAATCGGCAAACCCGACTGGCGCGGAAGTCATTTGTCAGAATGTTCCCCTGCCAATCCTCGGGCAGATGCCGACCACTCATGATTTCTTCGCCGGCGTATTTGGGGCTGCCGGGATTCAGGCCTTGCATGATGCGTTCGGCACCGGGGGAACTGGTGAAAACCGCGCCGGGGAAATAGTAGTTGACGCCTTCACCCCCGGCGCCGTCTGTGCCGAATTCCTGGCCGTAGTTGTCCCAGACATGGCCCCAGGAATTGACCAAGCCTTTGACGAACACTTCCAGGTGAAGTGACTTGGGGTCGAATCGCCATACACCCCCACCGGGAAGGCGCTTCACACCCCAGGGAGTTTCGATATGGCTGTGAATGTAAATACTCTGATTGAAATATAAGCGACTGTCGGGCCCCCACCGCAACGTGTGGAGAATGTGATGCGTGTCTTCGGTGCCGAAACCGGAAAGAACGACGCGGCGGTCACCGGCTTTGCCGTCTTTTTCGGTGAAATGAACGAGCTCTGTGCTGTTGGCGACGTAGACTCCACCGTCACCTGGCGCGATGCCGGTGGGGATGAGCAGGCCGTCGACAAACACGGTGGCGGCTTTGGCTTTGCCGGTGCCGTCATCTTCCAGAATGATGACTTTGTCGTTCGCGGCACTTCCCGGTTTGATCTGTGGATAGGTTTCGGAAGTGGCGATCCATAATCGACCGGCAGGGTCGAAGTTCATCTGAATCGGCTTGGCGATCAGGGGATCGGAGGCAAAGAGGTTTACTTCGAATCCATCCGCGACCTGGAACATCGCTTTTTCTTCTTCGGGGGTGGGAACGGGTCCATCGGCATTTTGAGCGAGCGCCTGCTGGGAGAAAGCGAAGAGGCATGCGAGGGATAGGATTTTTTTGCGGAGCTTCATGGAATTTGATCCTTTTAGCGGCAGTCCCGAAGGGACGCGGTTTTCGCTCTAAAGAAAAACGGGTCACTTCTGCTTTTTGAGTTCGTTGATTTGTGCTTCCAGCTTCTCGATGATCGGATCGAACTGCGGAATCTCGACGGCGTTGCGGCCTTGTTCGTGCTTGCGGAAACCGAAGATGTAGGTGTCGTTTTGTGGCCGCCATCGATAGAAGAATTCGCGGTTTTTCTGATTGACAAGCGTTTGGATGTTTTTGGCGGCTTCGGGAGACAATCCAGAAAAGGGGTCACCATTCGATAGATCGACGCCCAGACCTTTGGCCATTGCGATCGCGAATCGTCTGGCACCGTAGTCGTTGAAGTGAATGCCGTTGTCGGTGAGTGCATGCGGCGGGTTTTCTTTGGTTCCATCCGGCAGTGCGGTGAAAAGATTCACGAACCCAAAGCCGCGTTTTTCGGCGAGCTTGGCGATGGCGTTCGTGTACATCTCCAGTTGCTTGTTATGCTCCGTGGGATCAGGCAGCGGACGGCCGAGATCTTCATGGCGGTTAGGGGAGATGAGCCAGATTTTTGCGCCGGTTTTGGAAAGGTCATTCAGCAGCGCGTTATAGCCCTCGATGAAGTGCGACAGGCCGGCTTCACCGTCGAATGATTCGTTCATTCCATAGTTCACGAAGAGAAGGGTCGGCTTCGATTCACCGACGTGGAATTGGAGACTGAGGTAGCCATCCTTTTGCGTGCCGAATCCGACGCGGGCTTCCCCCCAGACCGTGTCGCCGCTCCAAGCCAGGTTTCGGAAGGTGAAGTTGACGTTCTTGAACCGGGTGATCAGCATGGATTCGAAGTAGCTGTAAGTTTGATCACGTTCGGCGAGCGTGCCGCCAAGGAAGACGATGCGGTCGCCGTCGACGGGCTGGAATTTGGGGGGCTCGGCCAGGAGCGGGGTCGCGAAGGCGAGCATCAGGGGAATGACGGTCCATTTCATACGGGTTTCCTCTTGAATCCACAGAGTCTACCGTCAGGCGACGGGTTGCTCCAATGAGGTTACGTTTGGGGGAGGAAATGGTTGAGATCGGGATCTATGCGAAAGTACGCTTTGCTTTTGCTGGTTCGGTCTGAGTACAGACCGAAATCGCAGGGTATCGCGAACATGGGCAGGATGCCCGTGCCACTTAGAGCACTTTTCAGCTTGGTAGGTCGCTTAGATGTCGGGGTGCCACGGGTCGGCGTACTCGCAGACCTGTGCTTTTTTCAGTGAATGACACGCACAGGTCTCGGAGTACCGCGACCTGTGGCACCCGACCAAGTTGAAAAACGCTCTAAGCGAATAATGTTGCGGTAGCCGCGGTGGAGAAGGTAGATTATAATCCTGCTACGCCGTCGCGGGATTCATTCTCGCTGTTGTTTGGCGGCGATCAGTCGAGACGAGTTCACTCACCAAGGTTTTACCCATGAGCCATGTTACCGCTGTTGAACCGGATGAAATCAAAGTCGAAGGTCGTCGATTGAAACTGGACGATTTTTTGAAGACCGCCGTGAAGATTAACGGCTCGGATCTTCATTTGCAGGCGGGTTCGGTTCCGATGATTCGCGTGGACGGGAAGGCCAAGTTCCTGGACATTCCCGGATTACCCGATGAGGCGATGAAGGAATATGTCGAGCAGATCTTGGCGCGTCAGCAAGACCCTGCTGAAAAGCGCGGAATTCTGGAGCATAAAGGTTCGGTCGACGTGGCTTATGCGTTGCCGGGGTTGGCGCGTTTCCGAACGAATATTTTTCACAGCCGCGAGCGGTTGGCGCTGGTGATGCGTCGAATCGTGACGAAGATCCCGAACTTTGAAGAGCTGAATCTTCCGCCACAGATCGAGAAGATGGCGGATTTCCAGCGCGGGATCGTCATCGTCTCGGGAACCACGGGTAGCGGTAAATCAACCAGCCTGGCGGCGGTGATCGGCAAGATCAACCGCTCGCGCTCCGAGCGAATTTTGACGGTTGAAGACCCAATCGAATATCAACATGAAAACGCCAAGAGCCTGGTCAGCCAGGTTGAAGTGGGTGCCGACAGTGAGAGTTTTGAGTACGCGTTGCGAGCGATGATGCGTCAGGATCCGGATGTGATTCTGATCGGTGAAATTCGAGATAGCTTTTCACTGACGACCGCCCTTCGTGCCGCAGACACCGGCCACCTGGTGTTCACGACGGTTCACGCGACGAACGCCCCGATGACGATCGGTCGATTGACGTCGCTGTTTCTGCCCGGGCAGGAAGCGTTGCAGCAGGAACAGTTGGCGATGAACTTGAACGCGATCGTCTGCCAACGTCTGGCGAAGCGTCGCGATGGGGTGGGTCGAATCCCGGTAAACGAGATCATGATGGCTACGCCGCTCGTGCGAAAATACATCATGGAAGGTGAATTCGATAAGCTGAAAGGTTGCGTCGGCAATCGCGAATCGGGTAGCCAGAGCTTCGATCAGCACCTGACGGATTTGTTTAATCGGCAGATCATCGACGTCGCCGAAGCCAAGCGGTTGGCGAGCAATGTGGATGCATTGACGCTGGCGTTGCGCGGCATCAGCAATAGCGATACGAAGCTGCGGTAAAAACACCCGAATCGAAGATCGATGAACGCAGGGGCGCCGAGAAGAAAAATACGAGAAGCGTGTAAAAACGCTTCAAAACCAGCCAATCACTCGTTTTTTTCTCTGATGACTCGGCGTCTCTGCGTTCATTTATTTTTACTTCGTTGGAAAGCGAAGAATCCGGATGAAACGATTGCGGGTAGTCTTTATTTTGCTCATCATATTGAATGCCGGGGGTTGCGCGAACTCGTTGCTGCTCTGGCCACCGCATGGTCGGCTGGTCACTCCTTCCAAATCAAGTTCCGTTAGCATTCCACTTCAGCAAGGTCAGCTGGAAATACTGACTCAGGTGACTGATGAGCCTTCACTGTCGGATGCTTACGTGTTGGAATTCTGCGGCAACGCGACTCCGGCGCAGGATGTCATTCATGAGACCGCCCATCGATGGCGAAACGCCGCGACTGAAGTTTGGGTCGTGAATTATCCGGGGTTTGGGGCGAGTACCGGTCCGGCAAAACTATGCACTATCCCTTCCGCGGCGTTATTGGCTTATGATGAGCTGGCGAAAAAGGCGGGGCCTCACCCGATTTACCTGGCAGGAACAAGTCTTGGAACGACTGCTGCATTGTATGTCGCGGTTCATCGTCGGACGGCAGGCATCTTGCTCCAAAATCCCCCTCCTCTTCGCGAATTAATCTTTGGAAACTACGGTTGGTGGAATCTTTGGATTGCTCCGCTTTTGATCAATCCCCAGATTCCGCGTGAGTTAGATAGCATTGAAAACGCTTCGCATGTTTCCGTACCGGCAGTATTCGTTTTGGCCGATGATGACACACTGGTGCCGCCACCGTTTCAAAATAAAGTGGTTGATGCATTTGCGGGTATGAAGCGATTGGTGGTTTTGAAAGGTGCGGGCCACTCTTCAAAAAACTCGGATGCACAGGAAGCTGAAATTGAAAAGATGATTCGGTGGATGCTGCAGATGAACATTAAAAATTAACTTCGTTTTGAGGAGCATTCGCTAGGATGTACGAGATGAAGTGGTTCGTTGTCATGTTGTGCTGTATATGCGGCGCGGGGGTCGTGTCCGCTCAAGATTTACCGAATGAGAAACCTCTGATTCCCATCCCGCGCGTCGAACGGCTACCGGGAAATGAAACCCATCGCGTCGGGCCGATTGTCAATGCCGCGACACGGCCTGCCACACGGCCGGTTCCACCTCCGTTTGTCATCGCGATCTGGTATCCCCCCGCCGCCAGTATGCCGCTCTGGAAAGCGCGGGGGGTGAACACGGTGATTGGCTACGAGCATCAATCCAATCGGGTCAGTATGGATGAATGGACGGAGGCGGCGGCGGCCAATGGAATGTTTATCATCCGTCAACCGCGGCCGAATCTGGCGGATGATTTGAATGAGCCGTATCTGCTGGGGTGGATGCATGTGGATGAGCCGGATTTGAAAAAGGTGGAGCCTTCGGTGTTGGCCGATGAATATGCGGCGTGGAAAAAGGCGGCGCCGAAAATGCCGGTATTTTTGAGCGTGTCGGGCGGAGGCATTCTGTTTCGCAAGACGCCGCGCGTGGTGTATGAGCAGTATTTTGAGACGGCGGATTGGATCGCGAACGATTTTTACCCAATCACCGGCTGGAACCAACCGACCTGGATTCCACGACTGGGTGAGGCGATTGAGCTTTGCCGAAAACTCTCGGGTGGTAAACCACAGTTCGCCTTCATCGAAACATCGTCACAGCAACTCGCCTGGAACCCCAAGGAGACGCGCGGGGTAACGCCGGATGAATTGCGGGCTGAAATCTGGCACGCGGTGATTCACGGCGTAAAGGGGATTATCTACTTCCCGCAGCAGTTTAATCCGTTTGTCTATGATGCCACACCAAGCCCGGTGTCGGTGGAGTTGGCCCGCCAAAACCGGTTGCTGACCGACCTGGCGCCGGTCCTTGGGCTTCCTGCGAATCCAAAAGAGATTTCGGTAACCGTGCCTTTTCCCCTCGAAGTGACTTGGCGAAGGGAAAACAACGGGATGATTCACATCGTCGTCCTGAATCTCAGCAGCGAAAGCGCAAAATCTGCCGTTCAAATCAAAGACTCAAGCAAGAGAACAATCCATTTTACCATGGCAGATGATTCGTCGTTAACCCATGTTAAAAATGAGTTTACGTTCGATTTAAAACCTTATGAAGTTCGAATCTTTGTCGTAAAACCGGTTGAGTCAACCCCCTAAATGATAATATGGGTAAAGAAAATATGGAGTGTTCGCCGATGAATTACGGTCGGATGTTAAAATGGATAGCATCTGAATGGATTCAAAGGCGGCAAGGATGCCTCCGGATGTTAAACTGGTTAAGCGTGGCTTGGAGCCGACCGCTTGTCCCGGAGAACTCTCAATGTCGCACTCTTCGCATCAATCTACTTCCCATGGTTCTGTTGCCTTGTCCCAGTCATACCTTGAATCATTGCTTGCGGGAGACCGCATCATCGCCCGCAAACTGGTGGAAAATAGTCTGTCGAATGGCTCGACGCCGTTCCAGATGTTGACCAGCCTCGTCTGGCCGACGATGGAACTCATGCAGACGCTCTATCGCGAGGATCGCATCACGATCGCCATGCTCAATATGGCGACCCGATTGAATCGCAGCCTGACCGATCAGCTCACGGCCCAATTGCCCAAGAAAGAACCGAACGGTAAGAACGTCCTGATCTTCTGCGGCAATGCCGAGCCGGAAGAACTGGGCGGACAGATCTGTGCCGACATGTTTGAAGCCGATGGCTACTCCGTCCGATTCGCCGGGGGGGGTGTGCCGGATGATGAAGTGCTGAAGCTGATTGGCGATACCCGACCGGAATTGCTGCTGATGTTTGGGACGCTTCCGACGGGTGTCCCTGCCGTCCGCAAGTTGATCGATTATCTCCGCGAAGTGAATAGCTGCCCGGACATGCAGATCATGTGCTGCGGTGGAATCTACAAGCGAGCCGAGGGGTTGGCCGAGGAAATCGGCGCGGATCTGTATGCCCCTGATGCCGCGACTGCGGTTGAAGTGGCCAATGAAAATCCCTCGAAGAAGGCGACGATCGAGCAGCAGACGGTTGGCCGTACCCGCCGTATCCGCAAAGCCGCCGCCCGCAAAACGGCCAAGGTCACGCGAACGCAGAAGATCGAATCGACCGATCTTCCGATCACCCGCGCCGCCTGATCTTTGGAACAGTACAAGAAACGGGTAAGGCGGGGTCGCTGGAGCGACCCCGTCTTGCTTATTTAATTCAAGTGACGTGGGCGTCTCGCCCGCGCGTTCCGAAAAAAGCACGGGCGAGACACCCATGCCACCGATACTTCAACCCATGCAGCGTACTAATCTTCAAAGTCCGCTCGGCATTGCGTTCCGGGCATTTGCGTTCTCGACGTTGTTGTGTGCGTTCACCTGCCATCGCGCGGTTTCATTGACCTGGGGTCAAACCGATCCGACGCTGAAAGCCATCACGCGAGAGATCTCGATTGAAAGTGGTTGGCTTCGCGCGACGCAATGGAGCGGTGAAAGCGCGCAGCCGGAACTCGCAGCGCTCACCCATCAATCCGCCCTGCTCGCCACGATCCGCATCCCCGAACCGCTGGGTTACCACGATGGCATTTTGCGCGCGATGTTCACGATTCGGCGCGATCATGCTCCGGCATTTAAAATGTCGCGTGTGACCGTCCCGGTATGGCCACTGACACTTCTCACGCTGATCCCCGCCCTTCGATTTGCGAAAATCAAATATCACGAGCGGATTACCCGTCGGCGCATTCGCCGAGGGGGATGCGTCGTGTGCGGGTATGATTTGCGCGCGACGCCAAGCCGGTGTCCGGAATGCGGAACCGTGCCGGAAACGGTCGATAAACTGGCGGATTCCGCCTTGGTTCTCCCAATTGCTGCCTAAGTTCCGGTCAGCGGTTGCGCAAATAAGGGGAATTCTTTGCAACTCGCCCGGATTGACCTTACCTTGCACATATGTGCGGAATTGGCGGAGTCGTCACCTGGGACGATCGTTTTCACATCACGGCGGAACAACTGGCGGCGATGAGCCATCGGTTGGAGCATCGCGGACCGGACGGCCATGGTTCGCATCTGAGCCATGATCGCGAAGCGACATCGTTGCATCCACAGGCAGGTTTGGTGCATCGCAGGTTGGCTATTCTGGATCTGGACCCCCGCGCGAATCAACCCTTCACGGACTCACATCGGCACACGATTGTGTTCAATGGTGAGATCTACAACTTTCGCGATATAAAACTTGAACTCGATCGACTGGAGCCCGGATATTCATGGCGAACCACGGGGGATACCGAAGTTTTGCTGCGAGCGTTCGCCGTTTGGGGTGAGAATTGCCTGGACCATCTCAATGGCATGTTCGCATTTGCGATTTGGGATGATGCCAAGGGTACGCTTTTTCTAGCGCGCGATCGCATGGGTCAAAAGCCGCTGTATGTGGCGTTTGTCGCCAATTCCGAGCAACAGTCGAGCGGAATGCCACCGAAGCCGCGCACCGAAGCAATCGCTGCGGTTGCGTTTGCCAGTGAATTGCCTGCGCTCCTGACGCTGCCGTGGGTGCGGCGTGACGTGGCTAACGATGCGCTGGTGGAGTATTTGCAGTGGGGTTACATCCCCAGCCCGCTGACCATCTACGAAGGTGTCTGGAGATTGAAGCCGGGCGAGACGATGACGGTTACCCGCGACGGCGTCGTGGCTCGATCGTATTTCAATCCGAATCGCAGTGATCCGGTGGCAAATGTCGACCCGGTGAAACACACACGCCAACTGCTCATGCAGTCGGTTTGCAAACAGCTTGTCAGCGATGTGCCGGTGGGTTGTTTTTTGTCCGGCGGGATCGATAGTTCAATCATCGCCGCGGGCATGCAAGCGGCGGGAAGGGAAGGCTCGCGCGAGGTTCTCACGTTCTCCATTGGTTTTGATGATCCTCGCTACGATGAAAGTGAATACGCGGCACAAGTTGCGAGGCATCTCGGGACGAAACATCACGGGTTTACGGTTCAACCCGATGCTGCTGCAGATCTCCCGGCGATTGCGGCGGCGTTCGGGGAACCGTTCGGAGATTCAAGCGCGCTTCCCACATACTACCTGGCTCGCGAAACTCGGTCGCAGGTCAAAGTCGCGTTGAGCGGTGACGGCGGGGATGAACTCTTTGGCGGATATGACCGTTACCGCGCCATGGCTCTTGGCCAAAAGCTGCGTCGCATTTTTTCGCCTTACCCGTGGAAGGTGATTTCCCCGCTGGCAAATCTCCTGCCGGGGACGGACCCCAAATCAAAACTCACGCGATTCAAGCGGCTGCTCGGACCGTTACATCTCCCCCCCGGAAAGCGCTACTCATCCTACGTGCGCTTGATGGACGACCGAATGCTCCATCGCCTGCTTCAGCCGGACGTGCGAGATTACTTTTGGCTTGAGTGGGATCGAGTGGCCACGCATTTCGACACAGCCAGCACCCATCGCGGTCAGGTGGAAGCCGCCCTGGCGGTGGATCGCCTCTACTATCTTCCAGACGATTTGCTGACGAAAGTGGATCGATGTTCAATGCAGTTCGCGTTGGAAGTGCGTAGTCCTTTCATGGATCACGATCTGGTCGAATTCGCCGCCGGGCTACAATCGCAGCAGCTCATTCGCGGCGGCCTCGGGAAGCGACTGTTACGGGAGGCGTTTGCCGACGATTTACCCGAGGAAGTTTTCAATCGCCCGAAAATGGGATTCGCCGTGCCGATCGGCGACTGGTTGCGCGGGCCGTTGCGCGATTTGCTTCGCGATTCTCTGTTCGCCGACGATTCATTCGCCGCACGATATTTCAATCGCGAGGTGCTGGAAGGGATGATTGAAGATCACGAGCGCGGAGTCGCCGATCATTCGCAACGGCTTTACGCGCTGCTGATGCTGGAGTTGTGGCATCAAAAGCAAATCGCTTGAATGCTGCATTCGTAGAGTCTGCTTTAGCGGACGGAATTATTCCATTTAATATGCGCTATCCCTGAAATACCTTGAGCCGGTGCGTGAGACATCAACGTTTGAATGACACCGCCGGAGGATTTATCTACGCATGCGCGATGAAATTCCCGCGCAGGTACGGTTCCGTCCGCTAAAGCGGACCCTACGAACTACGGAGTGCTTGGTTCAATTTCCTCCTCTTGTACATTGTCGTCATTCGGAGGGTAAAGAGTTATCGAGATGTAATCGCCTGCCTCACCTAAAATCAATAGGTCGTCCGAACCGATGCAGAACGAGCTTTGATCATCAACCGAGGCAAACGCACAGGATAAGTTGGCAGAGCCAATTTTCGACAGCTCTTTTACCTCAACGCGATGATCGCGAACAAAGTCTGTTAGCTTTACGATGTGCTCTATGAGCGGCCGACTAAATTCAAGCCCACTCAACATGTACCACATGCCGCGCGCTCATTTTCGACTCTCCGTGTGCGGATTTGTAGGTTGGCGGTGTCTGTAGCCGTCGCGCAATCTCAGTCACGCCGAGTTGCGGTACAACAATCCGTAGAGCCGCTCTGTTCCACGTCGTTGCTGCTTTCATCAACGCTCCTATTCGTCGAAAAGTACTTTCAAGACGCCAACTCGTTATCGATACGCTGTTGACCGTATCGAAGCACTGCCACGGCTTGTTCACGCGATACGCTGGGGAAGGACTCCAAAAAATAATCGAGCGACAGTCCATCGGCAAGATAATCGAACAGTGTATCGACCGGCACGCGAGTTCCCGCAAAGACGCCTCGGCCACCCAGGGTGGCGGGATTGCTGACGACTCGACTATCGGCAGCAAAATGAAGTTGGAATGTTTGGGAACTCATGCGGCAAATTACATCCGGAAGATTGGTGAAGATCACTTAAAACCTAACTCAGCCGGATATCGACCAACGTAAAAACGCAATGTTTGCGCCGTTAGTTAAAACGACCGCCTGCTAGCTTGCCTGCTTCCTGGTTCTCGTTCTGAGAGGCGGAAGAATCGCTTGAAGGCCTTGCTGAAACAGCTCCGCGCGGCTGATCCCAATTGATTTGGCATAAGAATCCGATCGGGCCAGCAATCCTTTTTCGACAGTTAAAGAGATCGTTTTGGCCCCAAGGCCCTTCCGTGGCCGGCCACCCTTATTTTTAGCGCGGCGTTGTTGTGCCAATTCGTCTCGCGTTGCCTTCTGCGCGAGCGGTTGATACGCCGGGTCATCAAACGACATGGTCGTCGCGCGAAGTTCGGCGGAGGTCATTTCCCAATAGGGTTTGGATTTTTTCATCGGGCTCGCCTGCGAAATTGCCGCTTCTGTGTATCGGTCAATGGCATTGCGTGAATGACAAAGATTATATCCTCTGGGCTGAACACGTAAATCACCTGCAAGTAAAGTCCGTTTCGCGCTCGACCCCAGACACGCCATTTTCCGTCACCGATTTTTTCAGGCCACGGTCTTCGAGCGGAATTTACGATTTCTTCGGCCGTGTCGACAGTCGCGCCATGGTCAGCAATGTGGTCGATATTCCACTCGTTCCATCGGAATTCATACACAGCAGATAACTATATATGAAACATAGCCTCGTGGCAAATACATTCCAGATATTCACCGTCGTAACTAAATAACCGAGCGCTATTCGTGTAGGTTCCGCTGTGCGGAACAGGTATCGCGACCGATACAAGGACGTTCCGCGCAGCGGAACCTACGAATTACGAGGCGCGTAATCGCGCACGGTTATTTAGTCGTTTGGCATTTCAGGCTTCATGCTTAAACTTCTTTCTATGCGAAGATTCCTCCTTCTCGCGGTTCTTTTATTTCCGATCCTTCTGACGGCGGAAGAGACTTGGTTGCCATTCAATCCCAGGCCGGATCCCTTCACGCTCAGCAGCGCGATTGATTTGCGGAAGCTCAACGAAAAGCAGGCAGGAGATGGGGGGGTTATCGCGACGGCGGATTCGCAGTTCGTTCACTCCGGCACGAAAGAACCCGTGCGATTCTGGGCCGTGAACGGGTGCCCGGGGGACACCTCGGCGGAGCTTCGGCGATCGGCGCGGGTGCTTTCGAAATACGGTGTGAATCTGGTGCGCATTCACGGCGGTTACTTTGATGCCGATGGAAATGTCGACACGAAGAAGATTCAACACGCGATCGAGACCGTCGAGGCTCTGAAAGCGGAAGGGATTTATAGCCATTTCTCAATTTACTTTCCGATCTGGCTCAATCCGAAGCCCAATACCCCCTGGTTGCCGGGATATAACGGTGGCCAGCATCCCTTCGCGGCGCTTACGTTCAATCATGATTTCCAGGAGAAATATCACGGTTGGTGGAAGGCGCTTCTCACCACGCCGAGCGCTACAACCGGGAAGAAGCTGATCGATGAGCCAGCGGTTTTCGGGGCGGAAATTGTCAACGAGGATTCTTATTTCTTCTGGACGTTTACGACCGCCAATATCGCCGATGCCCAGATGCAGATTCTGGAAGCGCAGTTCGGCGATTGGCTCAAGCAAAAGCATGGCTCGATTCAAGGGGCCATGAAGAGTTGGAACGGCCCAAAAGTGGCGCGCGACAATCCCTCGCAGGGCCGTGTGAGCTTCCGCGCGCTGTGGGAAATGGCCAATCAGCGCACGACTCGCGATAAGGAAACCGCGCAGTTCCTGGTCGAGAGCCAGCGCAATTTCTATCAGCAACAGGTGGAGTATCTGCACGGCCTGGGATTTAAAGGGGTCATCACTGCCAGCAACTGGGCCACCGCCGATCCGCGCGTGCTGGGGCCGCTGGAAAAGTACACCTACACGTCCGGCGATTTTCTCGATCGGCACGGGTATTTCGGTTGTCAAAATAAAGGGGAAGCCTCCGAGTGGTCGATTCGGGAGGGTCACACATTTTTAGAGCGCAGCGCGCTGAAGTTTGATTCGGAGCAGCCGGGCAAGGGCAAGGAATTTGTTCACACGGTCATGGACATTCATTACGACAACAAGCCCTCGATGGTCTCTGAAACCACCTTCAACCGACCGAATCGCTTTCGATCCGAGGCACCGCTTTATTATGCCTGCTACGGGGCGCTGCAAGGGAGCGATGCAATCGTGCACTTTGCGTTCGATTCGAATCGCTGGTCGATCAAGCCGGGCTATTTCATGCAGCCGTGGACGCTGATGTCGCCGTCGATGGTGGGGCAATTCCCGGCCGCGGCGATGATCTATCGAAAAGGTCTGGTGGCGGCCGGTGACACGGTGGTCGATCTCAATCTCAAGATCTCCGATCTCCTGGATTTGCAGGGAACCCCCATGCCGCAGGATGCGGCCTTCGACGAGCTTCGGCTGAAAGATGTTCCACAAGGCACGGCGATCAAAGCAGGGAATGTGATTGATCCCCTGGTTCATTACGTCGGCCGCACGAGCGTGAGATTCACCGCGACGGGTGGGCCGGCGAAATTGGCCGACATGTCTCGGTGGATCGACCATACCCATCAGACGGTCACCAGCAGCAACGGCCAGCTCAAGCTCGATTATGGGAAAGGCGTGCTCACGATGAATGCGCCGGCAGCGCAAGGGGTGAGCGGTAATTTGCATGATGCCGGCCCGGTGGATCTGGCGGACGTCGTAATTCAATCAGATTCGACGCTTGAACACATCGTGGCGGTGAGCCTCGACGGAAAGCCTTTGGCAACGTCGCAAAAAATTCTGTTGCAGGTGATGAGCGAAGAGAAAGCGACGGGATTTGAAGCGCAACCGGTGGGGAATGGGGTGCAAAAGATCCTCCACATCGGTCGTGAGCCTTGGAGTATTAAGTCGATCGGTGGAGTGGTGAAGTTTAAACGCGCGGACGCCGGGTCGTTAAAGGTGATCGCGCTGGATGCCAACGGGGACAAAGCGGAAGACGCCGGATTTGCAGCGGAGATTAAGCTGCGGCCGGGAACGATTTACTATTTGATCGGTGGATGAATGGTGGCATGGGCGTCTCGCCCGTGCGTTTTTTGAAACAAAGAGCACGGACGAAACGCCCATGCCACGATCGAACACTACGCGGAAATAATGCCGTCAGCATCATGGATGATGGCCTTTACACCACCATCGGCGTCGCGATAGAAATGCGGCGTCCAGATTCGGTGTAGTTGCCAACCTTGTGATTCGAGAATCCCCGTGCGGAAGATGTCCCATTCAACGGGGTCGGAGGATTGCGTAAACCGCGTGGTGTCGCAAAGCACTCCGACGGTAACCTCTTCGGCTTTGGTCGGGTGATGCAGGGCGACATCGACGCAAAAACCTTCATTGCCCCAATGAACATCTGAACCGACGCGATGCTCTGCTGCGAGACGATTGGCCAGCGCGATCGCAAAAGGGGACGGGGTTTTGCTGGGGCGGACATTCACGTTCGGAACGGCGTCGGCGGACAATTGTTCGAGCACGAGATGAGCTGTTTCATATCGGGCCGCCAACTGCTCGGTGTATTGGAGATAGGCAAATAGAAGATACGCGCCGCTGGGAGTTTGCCCGGCTGGAATCGGGGGTAATGTGTGATACGCCTGCGCGGGAATCGAAGTGACCAGGTGGATCTCTTCCCGCGCGCGGGTGACGAGTACGTTGAGCCGTCGTCCCCCGCCGATGTTTCCGACCGGGCCAAAACGCCGGTGAAATTTACCGGAAGGATCTGGGCCATAGGTAGTGCTGATGATCAGATGATCGCGCTCGTCTCCCTGGACATTTTCCAAGTTTTTCACGAAGAGGCCTTCGAAGGAGCCGGTTCCTTCACGCCGTCGCGATAGTTCAAGCCGTTTGGCGAAATCGGCATCGTGCTCGGCCATTTCATCGAGCGTATCGACGATCAAATCACGCTGGGGAAGATTAAAGCAACCGATGCCGATGGACGGCGACTCGGCCCGTTTCAATAAGTCTCGCACGATCTGGCAGACCTGATTGGCCTCGACGACATTGCGGCGTTTTTCATACGTCCCCTCGACGCGATACAGCGTGACGGGTGAGTAACGCGTGCGATTTTTGGGATGGCCGGGGATGGCCTGCAGACGCGAGCCGTAGAAATTCGCGTTGCTGAACTGGATCAAATCACTGTTCCGCGATCGATAGTGAACGTCCAGATAGCACTCCTGAATTTCCAGATTGAGCGCGGCTCCGAGAAGATCTTCAATCTCTCCTTGCTGGCTCTCGAACAGTTGCTGATCCGTTTCGATTTCTTCATCTTCGCTTCGCGCGACGGCGGATTCAAAAAAACGTGTCGGTGGGAGTTGTTTGGGATCACCGGCGATGACGACGCGCTTGGCGCGAATCAGCACGGGTAGTGCTTCTTCGAGCCGGCACTGCGAGGCTTCATCAAAGATGACGGAATCGAATAATGGTTGGCGCGGGAATAGTTGCGCAACGGTTTCGGGGCTGGCCATCCAGACAGGGCAGAGATCGAATAGGGGATCACCGCCTTCGGTTTGTTGGCCGTTCTGAATCACCTGGCGGAGGCGCATGGCGCGTTCACCGCGCAATGTAAGGCGGCGTTTAAGATCAGCACCGAGGCTGTTCAGACGAGATCCAGTGTTCGCCAATAGCCTTGCCTTCTGAACGGAATTCCAGCGGTGCAGAATGGCGCGGCGAACGTATTCTTTCTTTTGTTGATCCAGCGTGCGATAGCGGTCGAAGCTGGTTCGAAGCCGTTGGCCATCAATGCCCTGTAGATCCGGGTTGGCGGCGAGACGTTTGAGAATTTCCGCGCCGATCACGGCTTTTCTAAGGAGTGCGTTCCCTTCTCCGGGCTCGGCGCTTTGGTTGACGAGTCCACCAATCGCGTCTCGCAATTCAGCCGGAAGTGCATTCTTTTCCACGGAGATCCGCAAGATGGATTCCAGTTCTTGCAAGTGATCCGAGAGCGCGGCAATACGGGGGTGAAGTTTTTCACCGGATCGGAGTTGAGTTTCGACGATCAGGCACCATTTGGGCGACAGGAGTTGGGACGATGAAAGCGAAGAGGCCAGTGCGGTCAGGCAATTCGCGCGTGCCGGGGATTTGCGAAGGCCGTCAATCAGTAGTGTTCCCTTATTGGGATCAGCCAGCGCCTTGGCAATGATGTCACCGATATTTTTGATGGCCGGTTCGGCGGCAGTCTTGCGAATGAACGCAAATACAGCTTGGTGACTGACAATTGAACGTTCCAAATGTTCATCAGCCATCAGACCTGCGGGTTTGGATTCGGCCATGCTTTCATGGAGAGCCGTCAGTTGTAGTCGGGCATTGAGTTGCCGCAGGAATTGAGCGAGGCTTTGGGCATTCGCCGGAGTGAGTTCCAGATTCCACGACTGCAGAATCGGTGTCACCGCGTCGATCTGGGGTTGAATCAGGCGTTGAATATTTTGTGATGAATCGTTCTGTGTTGTTAATGTTGCGGCTTGGGGTGATTTCACCGCTCGAGCCACGGCTGTGTGTTCTTCGTAGGCGCGCAGCAGCTCGTCCTCGGGTACATCCTGCGACAAGGGGACCGTTAGAATGTGCTCATTCAGATCCGCTTTTAAATCGAGGCGTGCTCGGAATGCGATGAGGAAGTCGCGGATTTGTGCTGCCGTTGCGGCATTGAGAGGCAAGCCGAAGAAGACGGCGGCGGGTTTGGCGGCCGACTTGATGCCGGGCTTCAGGAACGCGTACCACTTGCCGGCTGTCGGCAAATATTCACCGAGGGCGGATAGCCACGGATTGATCTGTGCCGGTTGCAGTGTTTGCGTGGAAACTTGCCGAGCCATCTGTCGATCAAGCGGGCCGGCTTGGATTATGTCTGCCGATCCCTTCATCGCCTCGAGCAGTTGGCAGCCGTGCTGCAGGGATTTTGCATCGCGCATCAGCCATTGAATGATCGTTGCAGCTTGGGCATTTGGCGCGGCAGTTCGAACGGAAGACCAGCGCGCGGCCCAATGCTCGTGTGTTTCGGAATACTCGCCGAGGATTTTTTCCTGGCGAGTGATTAATGGGCTGCTGAGGTCTTTTACGGCGATATTGGCCAATGTTTCATCCAGCGGTCCTTCGCGGAATGTTGCAATGGATTCTGCGGCTGCGTTGAGCTTTGCTTCGGCAGCGCACATGGAATCGGCGTTGCACTCGGCCCAATGCGATAGGACTGCCGCGTCTGCTGTTGCAAACAACGCGGTAAGATCGTCCGCCAATACCACGCGTGCTTTTGCCTGCGGTTGCAACGGCATGTCAAACGCGAACGGGGGAATGGCCGGGTCGGCGGTGAGGTCGGCATTTTCGGCGTCGGTGACACATCGCGACATCGCCGCGCGGAATTCAGCCATTGGCGTAGTGAGAAAAGTCGGTAGGTCGATCCCCGCGCAATTCCGCCAGGGATTATTCGGGAAATCGACGGCCCGTCCGCGTTCGAGAATGTCCTGAATGTCGCGTGTGTGTTGATCGAGCGTCTCAAGCGGAGTGGAACGCAACGCCGCTTCATCGATCGTCAATTCGTCGGCCGGGATGATGCCGAACCATTCACCGACCAGATCGTGGAACGAATAGCCATGACCGTCGCGCGTCGTCAGTGAGGCGGCGTATTTCGTGACCTCTTCGTGAAGTCGCTGCAGTTCCGTATCGGCTGTTTCGAGTTGCCGTATGGCATGCGGGTGAGTGGCCGCTTCGGGTAGATCATCCAGTTGTTGACGAAGGGCTTTATAGAGATCGCGTTGGTCGCGCTGCGGATCATGCACGATGCCGACGAGGCCACCCAATCCCAGATGGCGAAGACGATTGGCGACGACATCGAGCGCGGTTCGTTTGTCGCTGACGACCAGCACCCGTTCACCGCGCGCCAGGTGATCCCCGATGATGTTGGTGATCGTCTGGCTCTTGCCCGTGCCGGGTGGGCCGTGAATGACGAGAGTCTGACATTCGCGGGCAAGACGAACCGCGCGCGATTGGCAGGGATCGGCATCGGTAATCAATCGTTCTTCGGCGAATTCGCGCCGGCGTGCTTCGATTGGCTCAAGGGGTTGTTCCGAATCCGGCGCGGCGTCAAGCATTCCAGGCAACTTGATGAAACTGGCAACCGGGCCATCGATGGCATCGCCGCCGACCATGGCCTGCATGTCTCGAAGAAGACCTTGATTGGCCAGAGGAAATAATCCGAGAATGGCGCACGAGATGATGGCAGGCGCGCTTTCATCGGATTGATCGGAGCGCGGTGCGGATCTTAATTGCAACGGTTTTGTTGTCGGAACGGGTGGAGTGGCGTTCTGGAGTTCATGCGTCGCATGCGTTCCAGAATCAATGTTGTGGGGCTGCGGTTCGACAGGATGCGGATCGAGCGTCGGTAGAATATCTGCCACCGAGATGTCGATGGCGGCGGCAACGTAGGCGACCAACTCCCGGAGTTCGCGCCAGGGGTCTTCTCCTTGTTCATCGGCGAAAATATCCTGTGCCTGCTTGCCGGTCTGTTGTTCGAGCCAGGCCAGCAATGCCGTGTTTGGAATGACTCGGTCCGTGCCATCACCCGTGCATTGAAGTTCGACCGATCGGGTGGCCCCTTGCTTGACGATCACAGAAACCGGAATGAACGCGATCGGCGCAAGAATCCGCCGTGAAACACCGCTTTGTTTTCCACCGAAACTGTTGGGCGGAAGGCTCAACAGCGGAAAGCCGATATTTAGCACATGAACGCCGGTGTCCTGCTCGTAAGTGCGGGCATCTTCCGCGATGACGCGGAGTTTCCCGAAGAGAGATTCCTGTTCACGCCAGGCCGTAATCGCGGCGCGCTCGTCATCGGTGAGGGAGGGCTTTTTGGATTCTTCCGCCTCTTCGTCCTGATCGAGCAGGCGCCGCAGTGGAGCCGACACGCGAGCGGCGCACTTTGCTTTTCGTTCGTCGCCCAGCAACGCAAGCAGCACTTTTTCGGCAGCGACATCTTTCAGCCTGGCAAGCGATGAAAGATCAACGCGCTGGCGGCTGCTGTGCGGTCGACAATTCAGGCTCGGACCATTCACCAGTGTGGCGAACAATCGCTCAAGCATTTTAGAGAGAATGCGATTCGGTGGAGTGGATGCAGCAGTTTCTGGCGCGGCATTGATTTGGGTCATGCGGCTCCGAATGTCTAGAACATTTTCTTTTTCGCCAACGCACTCACCGACTGGGTGGCAACGTACAGAGAATTGAACAAGTCAAGGCGAGCAAAGGAAAGTGTGCTGACGGGGTCGGTATCGAAGAACGGAGTGTTCTGTTCAATGGCCAGGATATCCCGGGTGGAGAAAGTTGAACTGACCTGGCGGATTAATGCCGCAGTGGCGACAGCCATCGGAGCGGAGAAGCTCGTGCCGGCGACATTCACATAGGTTGCGCGTCCGTTGACGATCGATGGCGTGATGATGAATTCGCCGGGCGCCAGCAAATCCAGATTCGGCCCCGAGTTGGAAAAGCTGCTGATCTGATCGGAGAGATTGGTTGATCCCACTGAGGCGACGGAACCATCTGCGGCAGGATACGAAACGCCGTCATGCGCGCCGTCATTTCCCGCAGCCGCCGCGACGAAAATGCCGCGCCCCACCAATTGGGCCAGTTGTGTGCTGTAGGTCGAGGTCGCGCTGTGATTGGTGAAATGACCAGTTCCTTCTGAAAGATTGACCGCCACGATGTTGTATTTGGCGGCATTATCGAGAACCCATTGAAGGCCCTTCTGAATGTTTGCCTCCGTCGGGTCACTGATACCGTCATCGATTCTCACCGAAACCAGTTTTACACCCGGAGCGATCCCCTGATATTTGCGGCCTTGAAACTTGAACGAACTGGCGGCGATCACTCCCGCGACCGCGGTTCCATGGCCGTCTGTGTCGGAATAGTTTTTGTTATTGTTAATAAAGTTGTAGCCACCCACGACCTTTCCCCTGAGGGAAGGGACATTGGCGATTCCGGTATCCAAAACGGCAACCGTTTCACCGCGCCCGGTCAATTTTGGGAATGCTACAACCGCGGCATCCTGGTAAATATACTGGTTCCAGGCACCCCACTGCGGTGCGGGGCTTCGCATCAACAATCGCGCTTCCAGCGACTCGATGGTGTTGTGTCCAGGTTCAATTTTTGACCCGGATGCGTGTCCCGCGAACTCGCCGGGCTGTATCGAATTTGTTTTCTGCTGCATGAAGATACCAATCAACGAAAACCGGTCATGGGCACCGGGAACTACCGGACAAGAGAATTGAAGTCTAGTCGACGAATGGACTACGGACAACCACCGGATTTGTTCCGATCCGGTTCATTCAGTACGCGTATAACTGCAAATGGACATCAGTACCAAGCGTTGGAATGATCCCTTGGAACCCGGAAACGGCACGCGAATTTTGATTTGCCGTTACCGACCGCGCGGCCTGCCGAAGGGTGAGGAAACCTGGAATGTCTGGAAACCGGAGCTCGGCCCGAGCAAGGAACTGTTAGCCGATTATCACGGAAAAGGCCGTTTGCAAACGGGATGGGCGGAGTATCGATCGCGATACTTGAAAGAGATGCTACGGCAGAAAGATGCGATGCAGAAGTTATCCGATCAGGTGCTGAACGGCCAATTCATCACACTTCTCTGTTCCGCCGCTTGCGAACGCGAAGCGCGATGTCATCGGTCATTGCTGAAATCTTTAATTGAGCGAGCGATCGAAGCGAGTAAACTAGCTTACGAGCATGGTCACAAACCCAGTTGAACTTTGGCAATGGTTCGCGCATTCCGATGCGGGACTCGCATTTCGAATTGGTGTAGCGGCGACCGCCATCGGGTTGCTTGGAGTTGCTGACCAGTTTCTTGCCCGTCCACGTTCCACGCGATGGATCGAGTATTTAATTCTGCTTGTCGCTGTCATTGTAGCGTTGATCGAAGGTGCCGGGCTTACGATTCGAGTTGTTCTGGGAGCCACGGTTTTAGGACTACTCGCGCTGATCGACCTGTACACGAATGGCTGTCAAGCCAAACGATGGCGCGAATACTTGTTTCTGCTCATTGCGGTGTTCGTGGGGCTGGCATACGGAATCGCAAACGACCAAATCACTTGCCGACTCTCATGGGAATACTTCTATTACGGCAAGGAACTGTCTGAGATTCTGGGAGACAAAATCCCACCGGACTATCGACAGCTTTCATGGGAAGCCACCAAAGTTGGAATGAAGGCCACATGGACGATGGGCTTGCTGATCGGTGTGTTTATTTTGCTAGCGAATAATCCGAGGGAAGGTCGGCCATCACTTCCGTATATAGAATTGCTGAAACGTTTGCCAATGATCGTCGGCTCCGCCATTTTGTTTGCGATGATCCTGAGTTGGGTCGGTCATGCAGGTGGATTGACATATCTTTCCAACGATTTTCGAGAGATGGTGGCTCACAACGATTATCGGCCGTACGAGTTTATGCGGGTCTATGGGATTCATCTGGGGGGATACATCGGTGGCTTTTTCGGGATGGTCGGGGCGATTGTATCGATTGTCCGGCAGCGGGGGAAAATGATAGAAAGGGTTGCAACCGGTCGATCGCCAAGCCTGGCCAGCGGCGAGACTGGTTAAATAATGTCTCGCATTGCCGTGAGATGCTAAAATCCCTAGAATTCAGGCTATTGCGAATGGCTGATGCACTATGAATGTCTCGTTGAATCATCTTCTGCTCTCCGACATCCCCGCGCCTGGCAAGGGTCGTAAGCCTTCGTGGTTGAAGATGAAGATGCCCGCCGGTGACGAATACTTCAATCTGCTGAACCTGGTGAGTGAGCAGAATCTTCATACGGTTTGCCAGAGTGCGAAGTGTCCGAACATGGGCGAATGCTGGGCGGCGGGGACAGCCACGCTGATGATTCTCGGGGATGTCTGCACGCGCAGTTGCGGGTTCTGCCATATCGCAACAGGCCGACCACCCACGCTCGATCTGGATGAACCGCGCCGCGTGGGCCATGCGGTCAGGCAGATGAATCTCAAGCACGTCGTCATCACCAGCGTGAATCGCGATGAACTGCCCGATGGCGGCGCGCAGATCTGGGCGGAGACGATTCAGGAGATTCGCAGTCAATCCCCCGGCACGAGCGTCGAGGTTCTGATTCCCGATTTCTGTGGCGATTGGGATGCGTTGCAAGTGGTGCTGAACGAAAAGCCGGAGATTCTCAACCACAACATCGAATCGGTGCCCCGGCTTTATTTTAAAGTCCGTCCACAGGCAAAGTATCATCGCTCGCTCAAACTGCTACAGATCGCCAAGCAACAAGGCTTGACGACCAAGACCGGCATGATGCTTGGAATTGGTGAGGAAGAAAATGAGATCGATTCGGTACTAGATGATCTGGTGGCGATTGGTGTCGATATTCTCACGCTCGGGCAATATCTCCAGCCGACCACGAACCATCTGCCAGTTGAACGTTGGGTCCACCCGGATGAGTTTGTGCTTTGGAAGCAACGCGGTGAAGAGCGCGGCGTGCGGCATGTGGAGAGCGGGCCGATGGTCCGCAGCAGCTACCACGCGGAAAAACAAGTACACGCGCACGAAGCGGTGAGGTAGTGAGTGGCATGGGCGTCTCGCCCGTGCATTTTTGGTACCTAAATGCACGGGCGAGTCGCCCATGCCACAAAATACGTGTTCTGATGGAAAATCGAAAATCCAACCCACTCGCCCTCCGCGAAACCGGCTCGGAAGTGCCCGGTTCGAACGTGTTATTCACGCCTTCTGATTTTCAGCCGCGCTATAAAGTCGACACCAAGGCGCTTGGGGATTTTGCAATTCAATGGTCAGCCGATTCCTTCAAGGGCATGTTTTCCGTCACCGATTTTCCCGCCGAATGGGTGGCTTTTATTCAGACCTCCATTCACGGGCCATGGCGCGAATTGGTTTACAAAGGCGTGGCACCTTTCTCAGTGGTCCTCTGGAATTCTGAGCCGTGGGAAGATCAGGTTAGCGAATGGATCTTCTCGCAGGTTAAACTGGATATCAACGAAGTCGGTGGGATCCTCGGGACCGTAATCGACTCGATCCGCGACGCCGAGATGAAAGTTGCCAATAAATCGCCGATGCGGCTTCCATTCCTCGGAACGCTTGCGCTGCCGGATCGAAATACGTCCACGCTCTAAGTCCCCTCCCCGCGAAGTAGGAGCCGTCACATTATTTAGCCGGTTCGCTTGCGACCCGGCTAAATAATACAACACGTCGCCAACAGTTCCCGCTTCCGCAGCCGTTGGGTTATACTTCTCTCCACATGGCGATCCGTATTCTTTGTCTGGGTGACGTTGTTGGCCGACCCGGCCGACAGATCTTGCATCAAAAGTTGCCTGCGCTCGTCAAACAGCGGCAGGTGGATCTCGTGATTGCCAACGCGGAGAACATTGCCGGCGGCAGTGGGATCACGGCGAACCTCTTCAATAAAATCCGCAGTTATGGCGTCGATGTCGTCACGCTCGGGGATCATGTCTATCGCAAGTCGGATATTCTCTCTTCCATGCAGGGCAGCGAGCGCATCGTGCGGCCGGCGAATCTCGCCAGCGCCGCCGCAGGCAAGCCTTTTACCGTGGTGACGACCAACAGCGGGATCAGCGTGGGTGTGTTTTGCTTGCTTGGGCGGATCTACATGAACCTGCCAGCCGACAACCCTTTCGCGGCCGCCGATCGCGTACTCGAACAACTACCCGGCAAAGTAAAGGTGCGCGTGTGCGACATGCACGCCGAAGCGTCCAGCGAGAAGGTGGCGATGGGTCATCATCTGGATGGTCGCTGCTCGATTATTTTCGGAACGCACACGCATATCCCGACAGCCGATGCGAAGATTTTGGGCGGTGGGAGCGCATACATTAGCGATTTGGGAATGTGCGGGCCGTACGATTCGGTGCTCGGCCGTCGCAAGGATCGCGTGTTGAAATACATGACGACGAACATGCCTGCGCATTTTGAAGTCGCCACCGGCGATGTTCGGATGTGCGGCGTGCTGGCGGAGATCGACGAAACCACGGGGCATGCGATCTCCATCGAGCGGATTGAAGTTCAAGGGGAAAACGCCGATCAGGCGTACGATGCGGATGACAAAAACCCGACGCCGTACATCGGTGACTAAACGCCGGATCAAAAGTTCACCTCTGTTTATAGTAGCCCTGCTTTCAGACCTTGCCGTATCAATAGGGTCACGCGAAGTGCGTTCGATCCGGAAAGGTATTTCATGATTTGGGTATGGCTCAGCTTTATTCTATTTATCCTACTGCTTCTGGCACTTGATCTTGGTGTTTTTCATCGAAAAGCGCACGAGATCAATGTTCGAGAAGCGATGGGCTGGTCGGTATTCTGGATTGTGCTTGCGATGTTATTCAGCGGGCTCGTCTACCTGGGTTACGAACACCACTGGATGGGATTGGGAACGGCGATCGACGCGGTGGACGGTGATACGATCGACGGTCGCGATGCGGTGGGCAAATATTTAACGGGCTATGTGGTCGAGAAGTCGTTGAGCGTCGACAATATCTTTGTCATCTCAACGCTGTTTTCGTTTTTCGCAGTTCCGCGTGTTTATCAGCATCGCGTGCTTTTCTGGGGAATCCTCGGTGCCTTGATCACCCGTGGAATCATGATCGCAACCGGCGCGACATTAATCGCCCGCTACCACTGGCTGCTCTACTTCTTTGGAGCGTTTCTGATCGTGACTGCGTTGAAAATGTTGTTCTTGAAGGAAACCCATTCTGACCCGGGCAGGAATGTCGTAGGCCGCATGATGCGAAAGTTACTTCCAGTGACGGACCAGTTTTACGGAGAACATTTTGTCGTCACGGCCGATTCGGCAGTGATAAAGGAAATAAACGCATCGCGGAGCACCGACCGAATTGACGCGGCGGTCGATCAGGCGAAAAAGGGGACACGGATGTTCACGCCGTTAGCGCTGGCATTGGTGACCGTGGAGTTCACCGATGTGATTTTCGCCGTTGATTCGATCCCGGCGGTTTTCGCCATCACGGCCGACCCGTTCATCGTCTTTACCAGCAATGTTTTCGCGATGCTCGGTTTGCGATCACTCTATTTTGCCCTGGGTGGAATGATGCAACGATTTAAGTACCTGAAAATCTCGCTTGCGGCGATTCTCGGTCTGATCGGCGTGAAAATGCTGGCGGCTTATCCGTTGAAATTATGGCTTGGATCTCATTTCAATCTGTACGTTCTTGGTATCGTGCTGCTGATCTTGATTCTTGGAGTTGTCGTATCGGAAATTGAAGCCCGGCTTCGGAGAGTGCCCTCGTGATCTGGCTTAAAGAACATGTTCTACTCGTTGCGATCCTTTCGTTGCTGGCAGGCGGGATCGCAGTAATCATCGGGGCGATCGTCGCGATACGTTTGCCAGAGAATTACTTTTCGGAAATGTCGTCTGAACAAAACGGCGGCAGAAAAAAAGTCAGTGCCGCAACTTTGCCATTGATGATTCTCAAAAATATCGTCGGTGGGATTCTGATCGTGATCGGCGTAATACTATCTGTCCCGCTGGTACCGGGCCCCGGGGTGCTGATACTGATCATGGGATTGATGCTCACGAGCTTCCCTGGCAAGCGAAAGATCGTACAGAAGCTCCTGCAAAATCGGTTCGTCTTTCAACCGATCAACTGGCTGCGAAAGCTTTCCGGTCGGCCGCCTCTGATTTCGCCCACATGTGCAGGTGATTAAACCGCCAACCGTTCTGGAAATCACCGGGCCGATGTTTATGTCGTATCCGGTCGCGGGGCACATTCAATATCGGCTGGCGGAAAACGCCGGCGTCACGACGCTTTTGTTCTCGCATCGCGCGTTCGGTGAAATCACGGCCGATCATCGCACGGGGGCGACTAAAGGTTGGGAAGACATTCTCAATAAAATCAAAGACCGCGCGACGCGATGATCATTACGAAACAGAAAATACAACAACACCGCTGAACGCCCACGGAACCTGTTCCATGGGTTCCCTCCGAATGTTTAGATGAACATCGTTTTACAGGGACCGCTTTAATAGACGGAATCGCTTGAACTTGGTCACTTTGCCAAGTTCGAACGATTCCGTCCGCTAAAGCGGACCCTACAAAATCACTTTTCAATTCACACCGTTGCCGCCTTCACCTTCCCCCGCCGGAAGAACTTCCATGCGGCCCAGATTAATAGTGCAAATGGGCCAACAAGGCAGACGCCGATGACGATCAGCATCAAGCTGAAAGTGAGTCCATTCAGGCTGGTTTGCAGGCCCTGGCGGAATCGTGCGCCGGCACCGTCTTCGGCGGACATAATCGGGGCGACGTTGCCGAGCGCGACATCAAACCTGGCGCGGGCCAACGGGCCTTCGGGCACTTGTTGATTCTTGGAGCTGTCGACGACGCGAACCGTGCCTAGGTTGCGGAGGATGTCGAGCGTCGCGGGGGCGCTGGTCAACGGCACATCAATCACCGCGTGGGCAACGATCCGCCCGTTTTGTTGTTTGGAAAGTTGCCGTTCGACGATTCGTGCGCCAGAGGTGTTGACGACATTCGACAAGGTCGCTTCCACATCGTTGACCTCGAGCGCGATCGTCGTTGTTTCGCGCGGTTGCAATCGATCGGCGGCGATCAATGTCACGCTCAATCGCACCTTCGTATCCAGCGTGTTCTGTGCATCATTGGCCCGGCTGACCGTGCGGGAGTAGACATCGCTTTCCGGCCCGACCAATATGGCTTCGACCGCCCCGATGGCCGTGCGCGGGACTTCGACATCGATCTGCCCGGTCACATTCTGGCGATCCTGTTCGTTCAATTGCGATGATAGTATTCGCGACGGTTGCTTGGGATCCTGCAACGTGGTCAAAAGTTTAGCGTAGGCGGCCGGCACGTTTTTCGCGGCTACTTGCAGCGTCTGCGTTTCACGCGGGGCCACCTGGGCCACAGAGATCAGCGAGATACTGTAGCCGCGCTTGGAGCGGGTGACATTGTTGGCATCGGGGTTTTCGGTGGTCGATAAATTCAGCACTTCGCCCGTGCCGCGAATGGCGGTTTCGACGGCGTTGGATTTATCCGACTTGACTTCGAGCGAGATCGCGCCGGTGGTTTGATCTTTCTTCTGGCTGTTCAATGTGCTGCTGACGATACGGCCCATTGAAGCGGCATCTTCGGCATTCATCACGCCGAGAATCGTTTTGTAAGCAGTCTCCACATCTTCAACCGCCATCGTGAGATTGACGTTTTCCCGCGGAGCAATGTTCGCCAGGTTGTAGAGCGAGATATTGAAGCGCGTGGCTTTGCGTTCCATCTTCAATCCGACAGGCGCGCCGGTGCCGCCGGTAGTGGTTTGCTTGCGTTCAGCTTCGAGTCGTGCCACACGGCCGAGTTGCTTGAGGCGATCCGTGAGAGCGCCTGCGGCATCGGGTGATAGCTCCGCGACGATGGTGGCGGTTAGTTGCCCGGCGTCAAGCTTCTTCAGATTCGACTCGATCACACGGCCCTTGGCATCATCAATCGCCTTGAGCGCGCTGGTTCGGGCTTTTTCGACATCTTCCACTTCAATCCCCGCCTGCACTTGTTCGGTTTCAAAGGCGGCGGTAGGTGTTTTGATATCGCGCTCGAACAGCGTGATATTCAGTGTGGAGAGCGAGACGAGGTTGCCGTAGTATCGCAACTCGCCTTCAACCTGTTCGATGCGCTCGCGATAAACACCGAGCTGTTTTTCAGCTTCGACGAGATCTTTCACTTCACCTTTGCCGGATTTGATAATTTCCAGCAGGCGTTCTTCCATCGTGCGGGCGGCACGCAGGCCGCTCTCCAGATCGGTGTATTGCTTGGTGATATCCTGGGCGGCGATTTTCTGACTCTTCAAATCCCCAAGCCCGCGCAGCTTGAGCACGAGTACGTCCAAGCGATCGGGCGGCACGCGAACCGTGACGGTGCCCTTCACTTTTCCGTTGGATAGTTTTTCAGAATCGGTGGAAGAAACGTAACCACCATCTTCACCGACGATTTTACCGATCTGCATGAATGAGGAATCGAAGCTGTCGACTTCAAATTCAAGTTGACCGTTGCGGATGATTTTGCGCTGACCCTGTTGCGCTTGAAGATTCTCCTGCGTTTTTACCGGCGGTGGACTGGCAACACCTGTGTTTACCGCTTGCGGCTTAACCTCGTCTTTCTCTAAGACCTTCACGTCGCCTTCCGCCGCCTTCTGCCTGGTAACATCCTCTAATTCTTTCACACCTTTGATTTCTTGCTTCACTTCAGAATCATTCCCAAGAGCCACAATTAAGGCTGGTTTTGGAGGCGCGTCGGAGGTTAGTTGCGATGGCGTTAGATACGGACCCGCTAGACCGGCTTGAAACTTTAAGCCCGGTTCGCTGCTCTGCGCGTCGGTCGGTTTAAAATAGTAAGCCTGCGGCGCGGTTGGAGCGGTTGAGCCGTTTTGATACGCGTAGCCAAGACCAGCGGCTCCGGAGGGTTCGGTCTTGAGCATCAACGAGACTTCGGGCAGTTTCTTCGCATCGTCTTTCGACCTGGAGAGTTCATCAATCTGCTCGTACCGAACAATACCGTTCCCGGCCACGACTTCGCCATGACGATTGAGCCCGCGGTTGGATCCATCGCCGCTCTGATCGATGGCCGTGCCAAGGTTTCTGGTTCTGCCCAGCGCTGTCGTGCCAAAATCAACGCTATCGCCCGACGCAGGTTTTTCGCCGTCGCGACGTTCGAGGCCTTGCGCACGGATGACATCCTTGGAATACATGACTTTTCCGGCTTCCTTGTACCACTTATTGGCCTTCACTTCCTTTTCTCTGAACTCGCGGCCGCCACGCATCTTGGTTTCTGCATTCTCGGCCAATAGTTCGGGAAGTTGCAGGCCCAATGATTCAACTTTTGCGCTTGTACTTTCGCCGCGCCCGTTAGTGACCTTCAGCCTACCATCACGGGCAACTTCGCCGAGATTCGCTTCGCTGAAGTCATCTACGTTCTTGGATCGGTTCGCAAAGGAATCATGCAGATCCTGAGTGGAATGGAGGGCTTTGGATAGACGAGTTGCGCTCGTTGAGGGGTCACTGGTCGGTCGCGTTGTCGCGTCAACTACTGCTAACTGATTCTGTCCGGGGTTTTCTGGCAAGTACGCCTGTTTAGAAAACCAACTAAACTGCGGGATTGAAAACTTCTGCAGTGAAAGTTCCGGGAACTTTCCATCCTTCATCGCCCGTTGCCCGATCAAACCCAAACCTCCCAACACGATGACTGCCGCGACACTTGTGGCGGCGCGAAATACGGAAGGATGAATCAACGGTTTCGGTGCGGTGAGTGTGCGGAGGTTCATGATCAGGTTCTCCTCAAAATGGGCAGACGGCGTTACAGTTTGGAACAATTTTCGGATCGCTTCATCGGATTGGATCGCTTGAGACAGCGTGGTTGCGCACGCGCCACATTCTTCGCTATGAGCATTCATCGCGGCTCGCTCTTCAGGGGTGAGTCCGCCGGCGATGAACGCGTCCAGATGCTCTTGAAACCAGGTGTGGGGATCGTCGGGAATTTTCATAACATCACTCTCCCATTCGTTCGCGAAGCAAGGTCATTCCGCGGTGGAGCAGGCCGCGTAGCGAGCCGTTGGTTAAGCCGAGCTGTCGGCTGATGGTTTCGTAATCGTGATCGTGCAGATACCGGAGCATCAGCGGGAGGCGATATTCCTCCGGCAGATCACGAAGCATCGCCAGCACTTTTTGTCGGGACTCTTCTGTGACGGCGGCCTCCGGGGGGCCGGGCGATCGGGCCGGGATCGATCCCAGGACGTCGCCACTCATTCGCGTTCCGCTTCTTTTTTTCCGGCCATCGTGTCGGGCTGAATCAATCGCGACCGTGTTGGCGATTGATAAAAGCCACGGGCGAAAGCCGGTCGGGTCGGTCATCTGTTTGATCGAGCGCCAGGCGACAAGGAACGTTTCCTGGACCAGATCTTCGGTATCGCGGGAACGGCCGGTGTCGAGGTAAAGGCGTGCGAACACTAACCGCGCGGTTCGCCGCACGAGCTGCTCGAACGCCGTTCTATTACCGGCCTGGCTTTTGAGGACCAGTTCCTCGTCGGTCTCGGTCAAGAGTTTACTCCCGTTGTAGTAGTGAACGACAATGGGACGTTTGAGGCGCGCGGAAGTTGCGAGGATTGGAGTGGCAAATTCGAAATCCGAAAGAAAAAAGCCGAAAAAAGCTCGAAAATCCAATGCGAAAGTTCGAAATCCAGGCTTCAAGCTTCTTCACTTGGACTTGAGCTTTTTTCGGATTTCTAGTTTCGAATTTATGACTGCGAGTGTTCGGACTTACCGGGGAGTGCCGGCAGCCGTTTGTCATCCGCTAATACTTCAGCTACATACCCCTTGATGCGTTCATCGCTCATCAACTGGCTCATCAGCACCCGGCGATAACCGGTGTTGCGCATCTGCTCTTTGAGCGCATCGGTCCGCTCGTTTTTGAGCTTTTCGTTCTGGTGATACAGGGCTTCTTCCAGGGCTTCATTTTCAAGGAGCAACGCGTACATGGCATCGGCTTTCTTTCCACCGGTGTTGAATAGCCCGCCGAGGCCGGCGGCTTTTTTGCGGTAGTCTTCGACTTTGGTCGTCATGGTTTCGACCTGCTGCTTGAGGTTCGTATTTTCGCACTTGAGGGTCGCCAACTCGCTTTCGTAGAGCGTTTTGAAGCCTTTCTGGGCGACAAAAAGCTCCTGCTCTTTTTGGGCGATGAGCTTGGAGCCGCCTAGGGTGCCGATCAACTTGCCGAGGCGGAAACCGAGATACAGCACGAGTACGGCAACGGCGATGTACAGCGATCGTTCGAGGAGGATGTTTTCCAAGTGTGGCATGAAGGTATCTTACCGTCTGGGCGGGCCGGCGCGAATAAGCGGGAGTTATGTGGCATGGGCATTTTGCCCGTGTTTTTTTAAATGCAAGCACGGGCGAGATGCCCATGCCACGTTTAAGATGCCAGATAACGGCGGACGACGGTTTTGATCGTCGTGCCCTGGATGGCAATGGAGAATACGACCACGCCGTAGGTGATGGCGATGATCGTGCTGCGACCGATGTGGTTGGGGATGGATAACGCCATCGCGACGGACAGTCCGCCGCGCAATCCGCCCCAGGTGAGAATCGGAATAATACCGCGCCGGAAGGGTCGCTTTCGCGAGAGAATTTTGATTGCGCCGGCGATGCTGCACCAGCGGGCCAGCAGAACGATCGGGATGATGAGCAGGATGGCGAAGAGATGCCGAAGTCCGATATGAAACGTCAGGACCACCAGCCCGAGCAGCATAAACAGCACGGCGTTGAGAATTTCGTCGATCAGTTCCCAGAACAGATCGAGATGTTCGCGGGTTCGATCAGACATTCCAAATGACCCGCCTGTATTGCCAATGAAAATTCCTGAGACGACGGCGGCAATGGGAGCGGACGTGTGAAGCGACTGGGCCAGCGCATATCCACCCATGGCTAAGGCCAATGTCAGGAGTACTTCAACCTGATAGTTGTCGGTGCGCTTGAGAAGTTGAAACACAAAAGCGCCGGCGACTAAGCCGATCAATCCCCCGCCGATAACTTCGCGCAGGAACATCCAGGTGACCGAGCTCACGCTGGCGCTGCTCTTTCCGGTGGCCATTCCCAGCAGCATTAGAAACAGCACGACGCCGATCCCATCATTGAAAAGCGATTCACCGGCCAGTTTGGTTTGCATGCTCTTGGGCGCGCCGGCGCCTTTCATGATCGCGAGTACCGCCACCGGATCCGTGGGAGAAATCAGCGCGCCAAATAACATGCAATGCAGCAGGGGCAATGGAAGCCCGATGGCGTGTAGGGCGACGAAGGTTAATAGGCCGACCAGCAGCATGGAAAGTACCGTGCCGGCGGTGGCTAAGAGTGCGATTAATCCGCGCTGGCGCATCAGTTCCGCGAGGTCGACGTGCAGCGAGCCGGCAAAGAGCAGGAAACCGAGCATCCATTGAAGGAGCGCTTCATCAAATTCGACATGGCTTAATAGTCGGCGCGCAAACGGTTCGATCCCCAGGCCGAAGTCACCGAGAAAGATCAAACCGACCGACAGGAGCAATGCGATGAGCATCACACCGATGGTCGTATGGAGATGAATGTAACGATCATTGATGAAGCTAAAGAGAGCCGTCAATGTGAGGAGGATGGCGATAACTTGAAACAGACCCATGCGGCGTCCTTGCGGTTCGCAGGGATCATAGCGGAAGTCTCCAATTTGCCTATTTCCTGACGCCCGAACGAGAATGGATAAGTTATCCCCAGCTTATTCATTCCCGGTTGATAAAGTGCTTTATCGATCAAAGCGAGGTTTATGATCTGTATCACCATCCTCATACCAGCGGCCTGGTTTGAGGGTGATCTTTCGCAGGCCGGTTGCTTTACAGGCCAGCAAAAGTTGCTGCTGCAAGCCGGCAAGCAATAGCTGCTTGAGTTCATACAAGTGGGAGGAAGTATCGACGAGAACGGTCAGCGAGCCGCGCGTAAGGGATTCAAGGGCACAGTGATCGTTGAGCAGATCAGGAACGAGCTTGGCCCAGACTTCGGCGATCCTGGACATCTGCGTCTGGCGCTTTTGGACGGAGTGCTTGAAGAAGGAGATCAATTGAGGGCCGAGGGGTTCAACTGGCTTATGATGGATCGTCTTCAGACGGGAGACGCGCTTTAATTCCGCTTCTCGAAGACGTTCAGAAGAGTGAGACATCGTCATTCTCGATACGATGTTTTTGGGTGGCATGGGCGTCTCGCCCGTGCATTTCTTCCGCAAAACAGCACGGGCGAGACGCCCATGCCAGCAAATGCACACCTACTGCAAATTCACGGGCATGATCACGTACTGAAAATTCGGTCCGCCTTTGAGCAACCCGGGGCGGTTGGCGGCCGTCAGTTCCAGGGAGATTTCGTCGTTGTCGACGACGCGCAGGGCATCCACCAGGAACTGCGGATTGAAGCCGATTTCAACATCGGCCCCTTCAAACTTGCAGGGGAATGTGATTGTCGCTTCACCCGATTCCGGGGAACGGCTGGTCAGAATCAGGCCCTTCTTGCTGAAGTGTAATCGCACGCCTTTGCTTTCTTCCGTCGTCAGCAGTGATGCGCGGCGAATGGCGGAGAGAAAGTCGGCGGTGCTGGCGATCATCTTCTTGTCGGTGTCTTTCGGAATCACATCTTCGTACGGGGGAAATTGGCCTTCCACCAGGCTGCTGGTCAGCGTCGCGCTGCTGGTGTGGACAATCACCTGAGTCTCGGTGATTTGAAAGCCAACCGCTTCTTCCGGATCATCGATGAGTTTGTCGATGAGCTGCAAAGCCTTGGCGGGAATAATGGCTTTAACGCCCTCTAGATCGATCTTGGAACTATTCAGCAGGTCACCATTCGCCTGGGCGAGGCGACGACCATCGGTGGCGACCATATGCACTTTTTTGTTCTTCGCGTTGAGCAGCACGCCATTGAAAGCATAACGTGAGCTTTCTTTGGCAGCGGCGAAGAGGGTCTGAGCGATCAACTGCTTGAGCGCTCCGCCGATGATCTGAAAATCGGCTTCACCTTCAAATTCGGGAATGTTTGGGAAATCGGTGGCTTTTTGCGTGAAAATTTTGAAATGCGAATCCTGCCCACGAATGCTGGCGGTCTCACCGGTGATTTCGATGGAGAGCGTGTCGTCGACACTTTCGCGGACGATGTCCCGGAATTTGTCGGCCGGAACGAGCACTTCACCGGGTTGTTCGATCTGGACCTGGTTGTCGGTGTACCGGATGGCGACTTCCAAATCGGTGGCGCTCAGCGTCAGCGCATTGTCCTGTGCGGAAAGTTTAACGCACAGGAGAATGGGCTTGGGAGTGCGAGCCGCAACGACGTTACCGGCGACGGTGAGGGCTTCAAGCAAGGCTCCCCGATTGCAAATCACTTTCATGTCCAATGCCTTTCGCAAGTGTTCAATAATGAGAGATTACGCCTTTGTCGTTCGTGCGGCAAGGGCGTTAAAATTCATTCAAGTTTCTAACCTGATCAGTCTACCGTCTTTAGTCTTATATAGAAACTTTTAGGATAGTAGACTTAGTAATGCTCTTGCGCCGATTGGGGACAAAATCTATGCAAATCACATAAGTTTATGATTTACATATATTTACATTGATTGTTATCGGACGATTTGTGTGGATAACCTGTCACAGGGATTGATGCGCCGGGAAATGAGATGGGAGGTTTCGAGATGGGATCACGCGGCCGGAGGGGTTGCCTGTCGAGAATAGGGCACGCCCCAAAACCTGTCGCGACAGGTGCTGGCAGGTTGTCCACGGACTGTCCAAAATGAGGTGTCGACGAGAATTGTAGGTTGTCCACAGATCGTACACGAGCCAGACACGAAACTGTCCGCAAATGACGAACAATTGATCCACCATTAATCCAGAACCGCGCCGTTTCAGAACAGATTTTGTTACACTTTCATGGGGTCGATTGCGTATAACGTTGTTCTTGAACTGTTTCTGAGGGGGATTCTGAGATGGCAGAACCTGTTTTAAATGAAGTATCCAATTTGGTGGAAGCGTGACGGCTTGGCGGGCTCTCGCCTATGCCTGGTCATTGCCGACAACTGCCATCGGTTTGTGCCTGGGAATGCCGGCATTAATCAGTGGCGGCAAGATGCAGTGGGTTGACGGGGTGCTGGAAATCTACGGTGGGTTTGTGGGCCACCTTTTGTCGGAATGGACTTTGTTAGAAGGAGGTGCCTCGGCGATGACGCTGGGACATGTCGTGTTAGGGCGCGATCGATCGTGTTTGGAATGGTCGCGCGAGCACGAGCGCGTTCATGTGCGACAGTGCGAACGATGGGGGCCGCTGTTTCTACCGGCGTATGGGATTGCCTCATGGGTGGTCAAACTGCGCGGGGGAGATGCGTATCGAGACAATCCGTTTGAACGCGAGGCGTATGGGATCAGTTCGTGAAGGAAGGGGCGGTCAACAGCCGCCTGATAAAATGCGTCCAGATGTAGGCGATCACAAACTCGGCGAACAGCACCAGCACGATCGCCGGGCCGCTGGGGAGGAAAGGCCAGATGGAGTGATTGATCGCCAATCCCCCGAGGCTGCCGATTAAACCGACGAGGACCGAGATTGTCATCACCCACTGCAAACGCCGACTGAGCATGAGGGCGGTGGCACCGGGGAGTACAAGTAGTGCGGTGACCAGAAGGCTGCCGGCGATGCGCATGCCGATGACGATTGTCATGGCCATCAGGAGCATCAGAAGATAGTGAAGTACCCCCACGCGCACGCCAGAAACTTGAGCCATCAGCGGATCGAAGGCGTAGTAGAGGATTTCTTTAAAGAGGGCGGCGACCGCAAAGACGACTCCGGCCGACAGAGCAATCGTGGCCAACATGGTTTCCGTGGAGACATAGTTGATGGTACCCAGCAGATACTTCTCCCACATTTCCGCATCGGCACCCGGTCGGTGCTGGTTGTAGATCGCCAGCGCCACCGATCCCCAGGCCAGGCTGGCGACGAGGAAGATTCCGATGGCAGAATCATCCCCGAAAGCGTCGCCGTCGGCGTGTTCGCGCGTGACGTAGCCGATACACACAGAGACGACCAGACAGAACAATACCGCCACTGCGTAGACCGCGCTGGTGTGAGCGAAGACGGGAAAAGCGAGCGATAGCAACCAACCCGTTCCGATGCCGCCAAAGCCGGCGTGGGCGATGCCTTCACCAATAAAGGCCCAGCGGCGGAGTACGATGATCACGCTCAGCACGGCACAGGCGGTTCCCATGGCACCGGCGGTCAGCAGCGCACGAGCGTAAAGCGGGAGAATGGCAGAGAGTAAAACCAAGTCGGGGAAGAATACAGAGGACGAGCGCGAATGGCTAATGGAGGCCGTGTAGCTCTTCATTGTGGCGATCGGGTGCCATGGCCACGCCGGGGAGGATCTTTCGTACCGAACCCGGCGTCGGTGTGGCCACCTCTTTGTTCCGCCGCAAGAACATGGCCACGCGGAGAACTCCCTTGCGTACGAAGGGTCGATGGCGCGCGTGGCCATGGCACCCGAAATTTCGTTCTCGGCACCTTCTAACACCGGACCGCCACATAGACGAGTTGCACGCCAATGGAGGCGCGGATTCCTATTTTTGCTAACATTCACCTGTAAGTTGGGGCAGACGACGAATGGATCGGGAGAGTTGAATGAATCGACGATGGCTTTATGCCTTTTGTGTAGGCGCGTTATTGATGTCGACCGCTTTGTCGGCATTCGGCCAGGGGGCTTCGGCTGCGGATCGCAAGGCGTTTGCAAAGATGGCTGAGTGGACCGCAACCCCGATGGGGTATGCGGAAAACTACGTCGTCGATCTGCGCGGTAAACTTCCCGTGCCCGGCGAGCAGCAGATGCAGGATTGCACTTCCTGGGCGCTGGCCTATGCAATGAAGAGTTTCATGGAGTCTGTCGATCAGGGTTGGTCGCCGAATGCAGTCCAGCGAACCTTCTCGCCGCGATTTATTTACAACCAGATCAACGAAGGCAAGGATGAGGGCTCGCAGGTGTTCAACGGGTTGACGTTACTTAAGGAAAAAGGCTGCGCTACGATCGCGACGTGTCCCTATGTACCCGGCGACTTTAAAGGCCAACCGACCGCCGCGGCGATTGAAGAAGCCAAGCTGTTTAAGATTCGATCCTTCCGGAGCGCTCGTCATAAAGATACGATTCGCGCTGCGGTTCAGCGCGGGCATGTGGTTCCGATCGGGGTGATTGTCACGCCGCGATTCATGAGTGGCCACTGGGAGATCTACGATCGAAAGATTCACGATGCCGGGATGGCCGAGCGGCGGCCCGGGCAACCGCACGGTCGACATGCGATGTGCATCGTGGGATTTGACGATACGAAAAATGCATTTCTCGTCATGAATTCCTGGGGCACCGGCTGGGGAAAAAACGGTTACTTCTGGCTCGATTACGGTTTGGCCGACACATTTAACAAGCTGGACGAGGAAGTTCATTTTATGGATTGGGCGGTCGTCGTTGACGACGAGCGGATCAAGGTGGAAGCGGGTCCGGGTGGAAGGTATGTAGCGGGGAAGCCGGATCTTGAAAATCTGGCGGTGGATGTGGAGGCCGAGTATCGCGGATTTGATGCCGAGACGCGCGCGCATCAGTTTTTCATGCACGCCACGATTGCCGGTGATCCTCGGGCGGTCGATCTGGTGGATCATGTGGATTGGAGCATTCCGGTTGATCCCAAGAAGCCCGATGAATTCAGCAGCCCGGATCGAAACGAGTATTTCGGAGTCCAGGGTACGTTGCCGCGCAATGAAATGACGGTGACGGCGAAGATCGCCTACAAAGATCACTCGCCGGTGCGAACCGTTCAGGGAACCTACAAGCTGCCGGCCCCTACGGCCGAGGATCGTCGGTTGGCGATTGGTTGGAAGGATTGGTACGAAGGGAAAATCAACGTTAAAGGGAAACCTACTTCGAGTTGGTGGTGGGAAACAGAGATCACCGGAAATCTGGCCGACCTGAAGGACGTGGTGAAAGTGGTCTGGAATGCCGGTTCACCGGACGGCTCACACAGAAATGTGGAGCAAACGCGCCAGGCCATTGGCGCGAAAGGAAAGTTTAGATATTTCGGTTCTACTCTTATGGGGGACCCGATCAGCGCCGAGGTCACGTTTAACGACGGCGCCGTGAAAACGGTTCGATTGTCGCCGAACCTGCAATCGCCGGCGGATGACAGCATTCACATTCGCAGTTCCTATAAGCAGCTTGAGACGGGTAGCGCGGGAGTCTGGTACGGGGTTGAGCTGGATCTGTATTCACCGCGCAATGAACTGCTCCAAAAAATGGAGCGTGTCGAGTGGTACTTCGGCCCGCCGTTTGAGAATGAACGGCGGGTGGCGTTCTGGAACACGATGAACTTCAACGTCTCTGCCAGCACCCAAAAAGAATTCCGCATTCGAGCCAAAGTGTTTTATACAAATGGATCGGTGAAGGAGCTTTCTCATTGGGTGGAACTGGGTGAAAGCGGAAAATATACCGACCCTCGCCGCATTGAGATGCAGTCCACGAGCACCTACCTCGGAACCCTGAATGACCAACCTAACTGGCGCGTTCGAGTTCGCCCGATGGGTGATTGGGACACGCTGGATACACTGAAAAGCGTGAAGTACAAAGTGCCGGCGAACCTGTGGCCGGGCGGTGTGCTGGAAGTGCCGATTGAAAAAATGCCCGATGGTAGACTCGAATTCAGCGTATCCAAACCGTTCGATGGAACGGCGGATATTGTTTTCAAAAGTGGCATGCTGACGCGGCTGCCTTTCTCGATCACTGAAATGGCCACCCGGCAGGATGAGATTGGGCTGGCGGTCGATATCAGCGAAGAGACGTTGGCTGGCATCGGTAAAGTAAAGGTATGGAAGGCCTGGCCGAGTGGGCCGGAACTGAAGTTGAAGCGCATCGTGCGGGTCGATTACGAGTATCTTCAGGACGGGCGTATGCGACATACGACGGTCGATCCATCGCACAAGGAATTGCCGGAGTTTCTGAGTTGCGGCGGCGTGGTGACCGAGGAGTCACCGCTGAGGGCCATTGCGTGGTTTAACGATGGATCGCAAATTGCGTTGTTCGGGCAGCTTGATGAGGAAGTAGGCCAGGTCAGCGGTCAACCGGATGCACTGGCGGTTCAATTGCGAGAACGCTATTTCGGGATCGAAGAGGGAAAACCGACCTGGTTGGTTCGGGCGGATTTAATCGGATCGCCGGAAAATCTCGCCAAAATTCGCGGCGTGAAGTTCGAGCGTGCTTCCAATTACCAGCAGATCCTGGTTGCCGAAGGAAAGCATTTCGCGGAGTTTAAACTGACTCGGCCAGACGATATCTACGCAAAAATCGATTTGATCGACGGAACCGAACCCTTGCGCGTCGGGGTCATGACTTCTCCGCTGTTGGGGCGAAACGAATCCTCACTGGCATTGAAACAGCTGAAAGTCGGTTTACCTAAACCTGTGGAAAAAGGCGCGACGGAACAAACAGTCGTTTTGCGACTGGTAGGTTCAGAAAGTGAGCTGCGCGCCGTCGCGAAAGTGGAGTATCGTTTGCCACCGGCGTTCGGGGAGAAGCGACCCGAGATCAAAGCGCGAAGTTACGGGCTCTATGATGGATTCGCATATCGATTCAGTCTGCGCGAGCCTACTTTGGTGGATGCCATCGTTACGTTGACCGATGGCAGCACCAAGGAGCTGAGCGTTCAAACCGGTCTACCTCCGGAACCTGTTGCCTGGGAGGCTACCACTCGGTATTTCCAGAAGACCAAGGATGGAAATGCGCAATACCTGGTTGATTTCCAACTTACCGGTGATGCCGCCGAAGTGCGTGCGTTCAATCAGGCGTTTTACGAGACTGAATCACTGGGATTGATTTTTCGCGGCCCGGCTCGCTCCCATGCGGTGCCCGCTTTAAATCGACAGGCGATCGCGTTCGGTGATTTTAAGCTCGATAAAGTGGAACTGATTCGTCCGGATGGCACCTGGTTCGATCTGCCCGGGCGCGCGGTACAACCCAAGGCCGAAGCGGTGAATACAGTTTCGATCCACGCTGAACCCGGCATGACTTGGCCGGGCCAGAAACCGCAGGAGCGGGAGTGGATGTTTTCGATCCGCGGGCCGGAACAAAAACTGGAACAGATCCAACGGGTTGACTGGGTCGGTCTGGAAAAACCGAAAATCCAAATACCGACTCTTTGGTTGCGCGGTGAAGGACAGGGCGCATTCGCCGT
>JBBRMF010000006.1:0-46818 GCA_038230975.1 Tepidisphaerales bacterium | reverse complement strand
GGAGGGCTAGGGTGGGGGGAAACGTGATTCGCTAAAAATTCGCCCCCACCCCGACCCTCCCCCGGAGTACCGGGAGAGGGAGTTTTTTCGGAATAACCGCGCAAAACACACCGCATTAGACCCAACCCCAGCAATCCGCAAATCCCCAGCGTCAAAATCGTCACCGACAGCATTGGCTCCCCGGCGCCGCGGCCCTGAAACATCAGTCGCCAAAATGCTTTGATCGTCGCATGGCGTTCCCAGACATACGGATGATCGATCTGCATAAATCGAACGTTGGCAGGCAGTTGATGCAGAAAATCGGTCAGAGCGCCGGGCATCGTAGTGATCGTGATTAGCAGAAGAACAAAGCCTGTGATCGCCAGGCCGGCCAGCGAACGCCATCCCAGAGTCAAGACCACCGCGACGGCGACAATCGCGCCCAATTGTGGCTTGTAGAACAACAGTCCACACGCGAGACCTGTCAGCAAAGGACGGCCTGATCGCCAAAAGGTGACAGTTGTGGTCAGGAGTAGCAGCGAGGTCATTGTGTTCTGGCCGTGACTCAACGCCTGCATCACCGGCATCGAGCAGATTAGCAGCAGGGGAATCAAGCCATATGATTTCCAGGTGATTTTGGCATCGTGTAAAGATAGACCGGGCGGGGCGAGCATGCGGCAGAGAAGGGCGATCGCGACTAAGCCGCAAGCGACGTTGAAAGTGGTCCAAATGAGCAGCGCATTGAAGTATGTAAGTTTTGAAAGCGGGGCGAAGATCCACGCATAAAACGGTGGGTTCCAATACGGGCCATACGAATCGCCGAGCGATAAACCCGCCCGTCGACCGGTTTCCTGCTCGAATTCTTTCACCGCCTGAATATCGTAGAGTTTGCGATACTGCCCGGTCGCCGCGAAATGACCCGCGGAATAAAAAGCGGTGAAATCATGCCCAAGCATGTCTCGCTCAACCGCTTTTTCCGAAGGGATGAATTGATTCCCGATCACCAGCGTCAGCATGAAAACAGCCAACATCGTCCCGGCAAACCAAAGTTTGGCCAGTAGGGTTTTCGGACGACGATCGGGTTTTATTTGAGCGGTTTCGATACCGTGTTATCGGTCAAACCCGGCAAGATATGAAAATTTTTTCGACCCGATGGTATAGGCATCTCACCCGTGCATTTAATTCAAGAGAAAGCACGGGCGAGACGCCTATGCCACCCCATTCCTAATCCTCCATCGAATCAATCTCGTGCAATGCGTTGAGTTCCGCCCGAATCACCCGGCGTTTCTGCATCTTGACCACTTGATTATCGGCACTGTCCAACTGCATCAACAAACGGCGTATTGAGGTGACCCGCGTTTGCCGGTCCGTCTCGCGGGCATCCGAACTGCTTCTGAGCGTCGGGAGTAATTCGCGAAAATCAGGAGGCAGGGAGGTATCGTCTGCTGCGGCAGGGGAGCCCCCTTTAGCCAGAAATTCTGCTTCGAGATCTGTGAGTTCGCGCATGATTTCACTATATAAACAAAAGAAACCCAGCCAACAAGTTGGCTGGGCTTTTGGGTTGTTTGCTTGAACTCGGGTTTTAAGCTGAGAAGCTGCTTCCGCAGCCGCACGAACTGGTGGCGTTGGGATTTTTGAACACAAAGCCCCGACCCATGATCTCATCCTTGAAGTCGATTTCGACGCCGTTGAGATACAGGTAGCTCTTCATGTCGCAAAGGATTTTGACGCCATGGGCTTCAATTTCCTCGTCCAACTCGCCCTTGGGCTCTTCGGTCAGGTCCAGCATGTAACTGAAACCCGAGCAGCCGCCACCCTTTACGCCAACCCGAAGCTTGGTTTCGGCGGCAGGCAGGTTCTGCTGTTCCATGATCGTCTTAATTTCCTTCGCGGCGGACTCAGTCAATAAAATGGGCATCTGAATATCTCCTGGTTGATATTTTGAAAACACGCGCTCAAAACCGCTCGCGTGTCTCACTATTATAGATCGACTCGGACGAGAAGACCAGAGCAATGTTTTTCAGGCTTAATGGGGGTGCTCGCAACCTTGCGGGCACATATTGCCACCGGGAAAAAATGCAACCCGAAGTCATGGGGTGTTCGGAGACAGAGCGGAGGAATTTGTAGTTTTGTGGATGCCCTCGATAAACTCGCTTAGTCTCTGGCGTAAATCCGGACCCCCGACCTCAAAAATATCTGTATGATCGCCGCCTGAGACCGGTGCCACCGTCACCGCACCTTTGGCTGCTTTCGCCAGCCGGGCATTCATCAAATAGGGGACAAGGCTGTCCACCGTGCCGTGCGACAGGAATGCCGGGCATTTGACCGATGCCATGGCCCGTTCATTGTCGAACCGATATTTGACGAGTAGCGACGTTGGAAACCACGGCAATATCTGGTGCGCCATTTCCTTAATGTTGGTGAATGCGCTGAACGTCGCCAAACCCGCCACCGGTTGACTGCTGGCCAGATGGATAGCGGCCGCTGCGCCCAGCGACCAGCCGACCGGGATTATCTGCTTCGGATCAATATCAGGCCGCGTCAACAGATATTGGTACGCCGTGTCCGCCGTTTCATACACACCGACCTCGCTCGGTTTGCCGGTGCTGAGTCCGTAACCCACAAATTCCGCGATCGCAACATTCACTCCGAGCCGGCGAAACTCTGCGAACTCATCCGAACATACGCCGAGGAACATTGCGTTCCCATAAAAGTAAAGCACCGTCGGCCTTGAGGCGGCGGATGAATGCGGATTTCCGTTCGGTAGCAATGCCGGGCCGAATAACAGGGCGATTGTCTGGCCGCTTCGCGTGGGAAGTTTCAGCAGTTGCTGATCCGGCAGCATCATTCGTACTTTCGCTTCAGGCTTGCCCTGGCTGGACGCCCCCGGAAAGATCATCCAATCCTGAAGAAAAAACATGATAATCGCCAGCCCAAGGTATACACACAGGGCAATTTTGAAGGTCTTTTTCAACCACCGCTTCCATCGCGCGGGCTTCAAGGAGGTCGATGGTTCGGTGACGATAGCCATTTGATTTTTCGACTGCCGCGTTGACACGAACAGGATTTAGGGTGACACGGGTCGCGGTGCTCCGAGACCCGTGTTCTTGACCGTCCTGGACGCAGCACAGGTCTCGGAGTACCGCGAGCCGTGGCACCGACCACTTCGTACAACCCTGATTTTAAAGAGTGGCCAATCACTACTATGGATTTTAAGCATCTTACATCATTCGAGAGAGATTCGGCGCATGTTGCAGCACCGCGAAAATCCCCCAGCGAATGAAGATCATGACCAGTGCAAAAACCGCGGCCTCGTAAACTTCCAAATCAAAAAGCCATAGCAGAAGCCCAAAATAGAGAGCCGTTGCGACGAGGCTTGACCACCAGGGTGGCAGGAGGCTGCCGATCGCCGTCGGAAACAAAAAGATGGCCGCCAGTTTCACGAAGGCAACGCGCTCATCCCCAAAGACCGTTCCCAATAATTTCGCGGTGATCCAACAACCGAGTGCCATCAACCCCACGCCGACGATCATCGTGATCGCCAACCAACCAAACGTTGCGACCGCATCGAGTGGCCCGCTGCGAATCAGCGGGCGTGCCAGGATGATGATCACACCCGCAGTCAACATTCCATAAGGTGCGAGGCGATCTTTAATATGAGGGCGGGACATGTCCTGAGGATAACCGGGAGGATGACGAATCACGAAATTCATGTTGTCAAATCCATGGCGCGAAAAGTGGCATGGGCGTCTCGCCCGTGCATTTCTTCGGTTCAAAATGCGCGGGCGAGACGCCCACGCGACCCCGCATTCGTTATTTCCCCACCGGGTGCTCTTTTAGATCGGCCAACGCCTCCTCTACGGCCATCAACGAATAACAAGTCGCCAGCACCGGATTGGCTTCCATGAAACGTTCCTGCCCTTGCCAGCTACCGTCTTGCTTCTGAATCGCCACGACCTTTTCAATGAGGTCGATCCGCCAATCGTGCTTATGGCCTTGTGCGTCGGTGATGATTGGCTCGCCGTAAACGCGGAGAGCGCGGGCCATCGTTTGGTAATAATAGTACAGACCACTCTCGGCATTCTTCGGATCATTCAGACGCATGCCCGGGTTTTCATCGACCGTGTAGTTTTTCGCGATCCATTCCCACGCCGCTTTGACGCGCGGATCGTCTTTCTTCAACCCCGCATAGATCATGCTTTTCAGGCCGGCGTAAGTCATCGATCCATAGCTGCGGAGCAGTCGGCGGCCATTGGAATCGGTGTACTCACCGGCCATGCTTTCGCCTTTGTTCCCAGGTGTGTAGATGAACCCACCATCATTGCTCGTCCAGGGTTGATCATTCGTTTCCGACAGATTTTGCATGCGCGTCAGAAATTTCTGGGCGTTCTGATAAGCCGGATCATCCTGCTTCAATCCCGACTCGTGCAGTGCCTCAAGAGCCATCTGGAGATTGCTGCCATCGGCGCGACCCTTCTTGGCGCTGTAGCCCCAACCGCCGATATTCGGGTTGTTCTCATCGACTTTGCCACCGTTCGGAAGACCTTGAATGCTATCCGTCCACTGAAGGGATTTTAGATAATTGACCGCTTTGTTGATCGGTTCCTGATACTGCGGACTGTGGGTTGCGGTGAGCGCGGTAATGGCAATGGCGGTGTTGTACGTTCCCAACAGGTCTTTAAAAATGCCCCCGTTTTCGAGCTGATAACTAAGCAGCTTTTCGAGTCCTTTTTTAATGTCCGTGTCGGTCGCATCATACTTGCCGCCTTGCAACATCGCTCGCAAAACTAACGCGGTCATAGCCGGCGGTTCCTGATTCTTCTGCCAACCCCCATCCGGCTGCTGTTGTGATTTAAGGTAGGCCGACGCTTTGTCGATCGCGGTCTGCGCTTTTGAAATGGTAGCGGTCGAATCCGTTTGAACCACCGCCACTGGCTCGGCAAGCAGCGGACACGGAGCAGTTGCGGTGGAAGCGGCGGCAATCGCGATAAGGACGATTATTTTTTTCATGGGATAACCTTCTAAAATGTTATTTCTCTTCAAACTTGCGCTTTAACTTCTTTTCAAACGCCTCGAGCTCTTTCTGCTGCACTGCCAGTCGCTCGCGGCGTTGGGCGAGCTCCTGGGCCAGTCGAACTTCTGGCGGATCCTGATGCGCGTGCGAGTAGGGCACCTTGTAATCCGATGGCAAAATCTCTTGACCCTGTGCGGGCGGTGTCCGAAGCATTTCATTCAAAGCCCCCGCGGCCAGGATGAGCAGCAAGCCGAAAATCACCGTCAACGCGATCGCTGGGATCGCCAACCAAACCGATCGAAGCGGGTGAATCGCAAAGGCACTCTGCATCAACCAAAAGCAACTGGCGATTCCCGTGACAATCACTCCAACCCACGGCGCGCCTCTCCGCTGCGCCTGTAATCCCAGCCCAACACCTGCCAACGCCAGGCCAAAGAATACACCGAGCGTGATCGAAATCGTCATGGCCCTTGCATAAGAGTAGCTTGGTGCATCGGGTGGATCGCCGGGAAAATGCCATCCAATCTCCACGCGATCAGGTCGCGACGCAAAATCTTTGCTCAGCAGGCTGCTCAGGCAGCAAACGCTCATCATGGCCAAAAACAGCATGACTCCCACGAATTGGAAGACCGTGCCAACTCCTTGCGTGAAGGCGCGGGGGGGGGATTCGGTTGGCGGTGGTGTCGGGTCGACTGGCTCGTTCATCGTCGATCAGTGTAGTAGTATTTGGCAGGGAAGTCAGGCCAACCCTCATGAGCAAACTTTGCACAACACCGTTGTTCAGAAGGTCGGGATTGGCAAACCGATTGCACATCGGCGACATTACTTTCATAGAAGTAATGGTCGTATCGTTGCAACTTCACTCGAAACCGCGCATGGACAGGAAAGGAAGCGTTTGATTCCACCGATGGAGGAGACGACCGATGAACTTTTCGAGCGGGCCGTCAGCCTGCATTCGCGTCGGCTCCTGGCCATCGCCCGGGCGATCGTTGGGAATCGCGCCTCTGCCGAAGATGTCGTTCAGCAGGCAGTGATGAATTTGTACCAGCACCGGGACCGCTATGACTGGCGGCAACCGGGTGGGCTGATGCGGCGATCAGTGGTCAATGAGGCCCTGAGGCTCCTTCGACAGCCGCGCATGACCATGGTGGCCGACGATCATCCCGGCCGAGCTGAATCGCCAGGCCGCGAAATGCTCGATGCGGAACTCATCGCCAAAGTCCGCCTGGCGATCGATCAGTTGCCGGAACATTTTCGAGCCGCGCTGGTCCTTTGTGAATACGAAAATATGTCGTACGACCAGATCGCCGAAGTATTAGAGGTGACCATCCCGCAAGTGAAGACCTGGCTGCATCGCGGGCGACGGCAATTGGCCGAAAAACTGAAGGCTTTTGTGGACGTAAGTGAGGATCGTAGACGAGGTCAGTGATGACGATGGTGGATGAGGATCTTGAATCGTTGGAGAGCTTTGCGGACCGTGCGCTTCCGGCTGCGGAAATGGCAGCATTGCGCGCCCGGCTGGCCGTTGAACCGGAACTGGCATCCGCACTTGAAGGCATTCTTCTCGAGCAGCAATGGCGCATGCAACTGTTTGCGTCGCTGGAGCCAACGACGGATGAAACCAACCGTTTTGCGAACCGTGTGTTGGCGAGTTTGCCAAGACGATCGCGAATTTTTCGCCCGCTTCGAATTGCCATTGGAATCGCCGCGTGTATCGCCATCAGCTTTTTCGCGGGATGGCAGTTGGGTGGCAAGGGAAAAACGGTGGCGAACGCGCCCCTCGATCATAATGCGGTGCGGGTTGCCGCCGGGCCGAAGGTGGAAGCGATCGTCAGCTATCAGGTGGCTCTGACCGACGGAGCCGGTAAAGTGACGGCCGTTCAGAATTTTGATTCGCTGGAAAAGGCCCGCGAGTTCAGCCAGGATCTTGCGCAATGGCAGGAACGTCAACGCCAAATGCAGGAAGGCGCTGCCATCGTGGTCGCCGATCGATTTTAAAATGGTGGTCCGGATATTTTGCCAGTGCTTTTATGGGTGAGTCATTGGTCGCGATTGAACACTGGGCTTGTCGAGGACGCAGCACAGGTCTCGGAGTAGCGCGACCTGTGGCACCAAAATCCTGTTCGTGCCACATGATGCACATCGAATAACCTTCTCCTGATTTTTATGGATTTTCGTCGCACTTGTATTCTTTACTTTGTCATCAGCCTGATGGCGTTGACGGCCTGCGGGCAAGAACCGTCGTCATCCAGTTCACACGCGCTGCTCGATCAAATGAGCCGCGAGACAAAGTCGGTCTATCAAGACGTTCAGCGCGGTGTCGTACGACTGCAACTGCCTCTCCCCAGGTGGTTGAGCGAGACCGCCGCAAGGGATAATCCGATCGATAAATGGGGCGGCCAACTTGCCGCTCAAGTGCGCGAAAAGCTGGAGCAGGATCGCCAGAATATCCAGCAGGGAAAACCCAGTCACATCGGCACTCGCATTACCGCGACAACCCAGGCGGCAAGCCCCACCGCGCCGGTATCGGGTGAGCCGCCCTCGCCCTGGCGCATTACCCAGGAGCCTGGAAATAATACGATCGTCATCGAATCGTCCGGTCGAGGCGCTCCTTCGGTTCTGCAGATTCAAACCGGCGGCGGACTGCAGGACGGCCATGTGACCCTGGGGGGACCTCCTCAGTTATCGGTTCAACCGGCGAGTGCTTTTGCACCCAACAACGTCGGCCTGATATTCGATGATTCCGGCCATGTGCTCGTGCCGTTGTATCTTGAAAAAGAGACGGTGGGTGAAGGCGTTCGGGCCAGCGTGGGTGAAAATCCGGTGGTGTTTGCCACCTTTGTCGCGTCAGATAAACAGACAAATCTAACGGTTCTGAAACTCCCCGCCTCTTCCGGCAAAGCGTTGAAGCTAAACACCGCTCGACCAGAAGACGGGTCGATGATCTTGCTGCTTGCGCCCAACAGCGCCGGCGCGAAATTAATGCTCTGGACCGGTGGCCAGCGAGATATCGCCGGCATCGTCGTACAAATCGATGGCTCGGTCTCGGGCTTTGCCCGATACGGCCAGTTCTTAAGCGCCGGAGCCTGCAAACCGACTGTCAAGCAACTCGTGCTTAACGGACGTGTGAAACGCGCGGCTCTCGGAGTCATGGTGCGCGAGGTTCAGCGCAATGACCCGGCGCGCGATCAATGGGCAGACCTCGGGCTTCAGCCGGCCTTGCGCGTGGAAGAAGTCCGCCCTGATTCCGCAGCGGCGCGCGGTGATCTGCAACGAGGAGATTTGATTCTTTCCGTCGCCGATGAACCCGTGGGTGACCCGGCCAGCTTTGCCGCGGCAATCTCCAATCGCGCGGGGAAGACCGCGATGCGAATTCTGCGCCAAGGCAAGCAAACCAACCTGTCCATCGAACTTGTGCCGGAGTAAATTCCCGGCATTGCATTCATTTCCATTTGTCGTAAATTCCAATGTCTTCGGAATTCCACTTTCTCGGGCGCTGAATTATGAACATTCGAAATCGACTTCCAAAAAATCCCATATCTCAAACCGTTAAGTTTCCATCCGCTTCGCGGCTTAGCCTCTTCCTCATCCTCGCAATCCCCGGTTGTACCGAATCCCTCGCCCCTCCCAAACGATCTGGCGAACCCATTGGTGTGCAACTCATCAAAGCAGAATCCAGCTTCGTTGGCACACCCTTCCGCGTACTACTGGATTTCGAATCGCTGAGCGACCTAACGTTTGTTGGAAACAGTTCCTCGACGATTTTGGACCCTGCCGTCGCGCACACAGGAAATGGGTCGCTTCAAGTTTCCGGTCACGGCGACGGCTTTATCGTAAAGCTCAACGCGCTACTTGCCGCTGGCGATTTTCCGGGGCAATGGACGTTGGCGGGGGGATACTTCATCTCGCGGGAAAATACGAGCGTGCGGGTTTCCTACGAAGTGGATGGGAAAGTGATTTTGAGTCGAAGCGTTGCGCTTTCCAGTCGTCGATGGACACCGGTCATGCTGGATTTAACCCCACTTTCCGATCCGAACGCAAACGTGCCGCGCGAGGTGGGCATTCTGCGATTCAAACCCGATGCCGCGACCGCATGGTGCGACGATGTGCTGCTATTCGATAACGTCAAATCGCTCGTGCCAGAATCCAATCAGGCCGGTGATGCATGGACAATTCGGCGGCGAGGTTTTGCGACCGTCATCGAAAAACCGGGCTCGTTCAAGCTGCGTATTCCAATGCCGGAAGGGGATCCGCAAGGCTGGCAAGTCGAGGAATCCAATGAACTCAGGCTGCGCCTGGTAAGCGGCGATGGGAAGCATTTCTGGACAATCTATTGCGACGGTCGTGGATACAAGGATGGCCGATATGAACCGGTAACGGAATTGCCGACCGCCGAACAGGTGATATTGGGCGAACAGCAATCGTCGCCTGCCGAAATTTCCGTGGCTGAAGAATGGGGCCGCGTCGAGCGAAATACTCCAGGCGATCGAAACAACGATGGATATGAAGAGACGACGGGGGCGTATCAGTTAAAGGCAAATGGCCTGAAAATGGAGGTTACCCTCACGCCGCGGACCGCCAAGCTGGTTCGTCCCGTCATTGAAATTGCAGGACTGCCAACGGGTCAGGTTCTTGCCAATGTGGAAGGCCGCTACATCGACCGATCCACCCGATTGGCAAACGGGCATGTGCTCGTGGAAATTCCCGGGACGATTCATAGACCTGTGACCCTGACCGTGCGCGTCCGATAATCGCACAGCCGATACTTTATATTGACCCTCTCCAGTGGCACGGGCTTCCAGCCCGTGTTGAATGTCCATCACTTGAAGTAAATCCAAACCAAAGTTCTTCTAACAATCGGACTGGTAAGAATTGGAGAGTAGCCCATGCTCCGTCAAACTTCTTTGCCAGCCCCACCGCTCGCCGCTTTCGCATTCTCTCTGGTCAATAACTTAACCCCCTGTCCCATGGCGACGATGACACGATGGCGAACCGTCTCCGCCGCACATGGAATCGTCGTCGACACATTCCGAGAGTCTTCTTCCCGTCCGCCGGTCCACAGCCAGCGGACGCAATCTTCATTGGCCAACCCAGATCGGTTTGCAGGCGAAGCTGATCTTCGCCTTCATGTTCGTGTTGCTGCTGGTGCTCGGAACGAGCTGCTGGTTGTTTAGTTCGCTGGGCAGCCGGCGCGTCGCGAACATCATGGGGGACCAGGCCAGGCAGATTTCGTTTGCGCTTTCATTGGCTACCAAATCGTCCATGGAAGAGCAGAATCACGAGGAACTCAAACGTGTTGGGCTCGATCTGCTCAAAGCACAAAACATAGTTTTTGTGGCTTTTCTCGATGCCCATGGCCAATCCATGGCACTATCGAGCCGCGATCCGGATTTTCAATGGGACATCGTCTCACTCCAGCGACATAACATGTCGAATCTGACGCAGGTAAGGGAAGGAGACTCCCCCGCGCTCGGCGAATATCTGGCGGTGATGACGCCCGTGTTTAACACATCGGCCTCATCCCCAACTTACCCTCTTGCGTCGATGGCCGGTAACCCGGCAACTACCGCAACGCACCCTGCGCGGCTGCTTGGCTATGTGGTCGTAGGTCTCTCGCAAGTGCGCGAACAGGCGATGCTCCGTCACATCAACACCGTCATCGCGGGGATGGGCATCTTCTGCGTTGTGTTATGTCTGCCGATGACTACTGCGTTGGTGCATCGCATCTTCCTGCCGATCCGGCAACTCATGGCCGCGACCGAAAGAATTGCCAGGGGCGATCTGGATACGCAAGTGGCGATCCATCGCCCCGACCTGATCGGAACTTTGGCTCGGTCTTTTAATGAGATGGTTGTAAAAGTGCGCGGCCAGCAACTGGAACTGGAATCCGCCAATTCAAAGTTAGAATCCGTGAACGCCGGCCTGGAAAAAAATGTGCGGGAACGTACCGCGCAGCTCGAGGCCGCCAATCAACAATTGAATCGCGAGATGGCGGAGAAGGAAGACTTCCTTCGTGCCGTCAGCCACGATTTGAACGCCCCATTACGGAATATCAGTGGCATGGCGACAATGCTCTTGATGAAGAATCGCGAGAAGTTTGATGATGATGTCGTTCATCGACTGGAGCGCATTCAAAAAAATGTACAAGTGGAAACCGACCTGATTTCCGAATTGCTCGATTTATCCCGTATCAAGACCAGCCGCGAAAAGATTGAAAACATTGAGCTTGAGCCGCTCGTGAATGACATCGCCGGAATCTTTGAATCCGATTTGAAAAATCAGCAGATCGAGTTGTTGATAGACGGGCGATTGCCGGCACTCCAATGCGAAAAAGCGCGGTTGCGCCAGGTCTTTCAAAACCTCATCGACAACGCGATCAAATATATGGGCAGCGGTTCTCGAAGAGAGATTCACGTCGGGTGCCGATCGAACGGGCGACTCACTGAGTTTTACGTCCGTGATACCGGGGTCGGCATCGATCCTGTGGATATCGATAAGGTGTTCAACGTCTTCCGCCGTGGCAAAGGGCCGCAAATTCAGGCGGTGGCCGGAAAAGGTGTCGGCCTCACGACGGTCAAGAGCATTATCGAAACTTACGGTGGAACCATCCGCGTGGAAAGCAATCTTGGAACCGGCAGCACCTTCTGGTTTACCGTCAATGAAAAGCACCAAATGAACCTTCCTCCACCGCTCGCGGCTTAGCCATCCTCTTATGAAAAAACGCACAGTCGGAGATTCAAAAAAATGACAGAAAACAACAAGACGCCTTTAACGATTCTCTTAGTCGATGACGATGACGATTGCCGAATGATCGTTCGCGATGCGATCGCCCAATGCAAAGTAAGCAACTCAGTGTACGAGGCTCGGAACGGCATCGAAGCAATCGATCTGCTGAAAAACTCCGGCAGCACCAGCGGGATGCCAAGGCCGGGGCTGATCTATCTGGATATCGAAATGCCCGGCATGGACGGGCAGGCAACATTGCGTCAGATCAAGTCCAATCCCGAACTTCGGGATATTCCCGTGGTGATGATGACCGGCGTGAGTGACGCGGCGCAGATGAAAGCCGCCGCTGCCGGGGGTGCCAATAGTTACACGCTTAAGCCTGCCAACGCCGAGCAGTTCTTGCGGACAGTGCTGGCGAGTACCAATTATTGGCTCAATATTCATCAGTCGCCGGCGCATCCAATGTCTGCCAAACCCACCCGACTCTGAATGTCAATCGATCTGCCCGAGGAGATGTATTTTGGATCAACTTAGGATTTTAGTCATCGAAGACGACGTCGATCAGCGCGGGCTGATCCGCGAAACCCTGGAGGACTGCCTGGACGGCGAAGTCCACGTGACCGACGTCGGAACGCGCCGCGAGGCTCTTGGGCAAAATCTCAAATCGTTCGATCTGATTCTTTCTGATTACAACCTTCCCGATGCGACCGGTCTGGAGATTCTCGATGACTTGCGTCAACGTTGCGCCACGCCGGTGATTATGGTCACCGGTGAGAATGTCGCGCACGTCGCCGCCGAAGCCATTCGCAAAGGCGCAACCGACTACATTGTAAAAACTGGTGACTATTTATTCACGATTCCGGTCGTGGTGCAAAAGAATTTGATCGTCGCCAAGATCCGTCGTGAAAACGAGCAACTTCGCACGGAGCTCGAAAAGGCGCTTCGCGATGTATGCGATAAAAACACATTGCTCGAGCGATCGCTGCAAAAAGTGGAAGAACTCGCGGCGACCGATCCACTGACGGGTCTCTACAATCGCCGTCATTTTGCGAAGGTTCTGGAACAACTCTTCGCAGACGCCCAGCGATTCGAAAAAGACATGTCCTGCGTGATGATCGATCTGGACAAATACAAGCAGCTCAACGACAGCCTCGGGCATCAGGTGGGCGACCAGATATTGATTCTGGCCGGCGAAGTCATCGGCGAAAACATGCGCCGGATGGATGTCGCCGCTCGATACGGCGGGGATGAATTTGTACTGCTGTTGCCGCAGGCCAGCGCTGCCGACGCTGCCGCCGTTGCGCAGCGCATTCGCCTGAAGTTCAAACCCGTATCGGCAGAGTTATTGAAGAGGAATGATGGGCTTTCAATGTCCATCGGCATCGCGTCAATCACCGGGAACCGCGTTGATCACGCCGATCAGTTGGTCCGCCTGGCAGATCAAGCGCTCTATCGCTCCAAAGAAGCAGGTCGCGATCGAGTCAGTCTTGCAGGTGCGGCCTGAACTAATCCTGTCATCCCTTTTTGCCGCTGTGCCGACGGCACGCGATTCCTCTCTAAAACAACTTCACCTGCCGATACCGATCCAACACATCACTCGTCCCCGGAATGCTCGATGCAGCCACCGCCGCCGGTGCCGCGCTCGCCACCGCCACGATCACCGTATTGATGTACAACTTCGTTATCGCCACATCCGACACCGTAATGATCCCATTCGCATTCAGATCCGATCGGAAGTTCGTCCCGTCTGCGTTTTTGCCCGAGTTGTATTTCACAGTTGCCACATCGGCGGACGTGACCACCCCGTTCCCGTTCACATCTCCCTGCATGATACGGAAAGTCACTGATGTATTCGGCAGCGTTCCCCCGTCCGCCGAAACAACATTGCTCAGGCCCAGCGTCAAGGTTTGCGCATTGCCCACATTTCCGAGATTGATCGACAGTGTATTTCCCCCGGCGATCGGCGCGCCGACTACATTGCCCGTGCCCCCGGTAACCGCCGCATTCGCCGAAGTCATCGGCTTATCAAATGTCAGCACCAGCGTCGCGCCACCGGAAACTATTCGGCATTCAACGCCTGTTGTCCCCGTCAACAGCAGCGGAATATCGTAATTCGTTCCCGCATGCGATCGCCGTGAAACCGCCGATACCAACTGCGGCGACGGTGGGGCGGTCACCTGCCCGTTGTTTCCAAAAATCTGATTGTTCCCTTTATCCGCCCCGGCATCGATCGATCCGATTCCCGCCTTGACGTTGTACGCAATGATATTCCCCGCCGCCGTCGTCGAACCGCCGATCACCGTCCCCGATGACCCGTACCCCACGATCCCTTCCAATTGATTCCCAAGCCGCTGACCACCCGCGCCAATGCCGATTCGATTTCCCTGGATCACTTCCCCGTTTCCTGGGAAAATCGCGATCCCCTGGCCAACATTCGCCGCGATCACATTCCCATCCCCGGGGTTCAACCCACCGATCAAATTCGCCCCCGCGCTATTCGCAAACGCAACACCCTGTTGCAGATTTCCGAGTGCCTTGGTCCCCGTTAAATCGGTCCCGATGAAGTTCCCCGTCACCGTGCTGCCCGTTGCTCCACCGGCATAAAAGATCAACCCGGCTTTCGTATTCCCGGAAATCGTGTTCCCCGAGATCGTGTTCCCCGATGTCTGCACTTCAATTCCATATTGCTGATTCGCCACCGCCGTCGTGCCGGTGGTATCAGTGCCGATCAGATTGCCGCGAATCACCGTGCCGTTTGCTCCGCTCGTCAACAAAATTCCATCCCCACCCGAATTCGGTGAAACTTCTCGCGACGCCGAAATCACATTGTACAAAATCGAATTGTTCGGCGAACTCTGCACGCCCACCCCGTTGTAATTCCCCATCGCCGCGTTGCCCGCGAGGTTCACACCGATCAAATTATTCTCGACCACATTCCCCGAGGCATTGTTTCCAAACAGTCCACCCAGGATAAATACGCCATACCCGCCGTTGCTGGCGATGCGATTGCCATCGCTTTTGTTCGGTCCTCCGATCACGTTACCCGGCGTATATGCACCCACCCCATGCCCCGCGTTTGCCGCCGCATTTCCGTTGATATCAATCCCAATCCAATCCGCCTGAATGGTGTTGCCACCTTTACCCGTGGAAGTGGTGCAACTGATCCCCGAACCCACAAAGCGAATAATGTCGACGCCTTTCAGCGTGCATCCGCCGCCCAGTCGAAAGCCATCGTTACTGCCCGCGTTCGTGCCATCGATCGTCACGAGGGGTTTGCCCGCGTAACCTGTTTGCGTCGTCGCATCAATGATGGCGGGGGTCCAAACGTCCAGAGAACTCGTCGGCCGAATCGTCTTATCCGCACTCGCGATGTTGAACGCCACCGTATTCAATCCAGCCACCGTGCCCGTTTGGCTGATCGCCCATCGCAACGAACCCACTCCGGAATCATTCGTGTTCGTCACCGTAAACACTGCCATCAGTAGCCGATCTTCCAATGGCTCGATCATGGCAGTAGTGCGGTCATTACGAGGTTGATTTCGGCGGTGGTTTCGTTTCATCATCGTTATCCTTGCTGAAAAACGCTCGATCAGTCTTGGTAGATCGGAAATTACAGGACGAGTTGAAACTACGACCGCCTCACAATTTTAGTTCACCGGCAAATCCCCAACGGTTTGTAATGTCTGTAACGAACGTACCGAAATCCATGGCGTGGGCGCCTCGCCCGTACATTTTCATTCCGAAGAAAACGCGGGCGAGACGCTCACGCCACAGGCAGAATCAAGACACTGCCGAATCCTTCGCAACATATCCCTTCGCCACCGCACCGAACCGCCGCACTTCCTGCTTCTCCCAATCACCATCGCGCCCCAGTTCCGCCGCCATGATCCGCGCCGTCTCGGTCGCCATCTCCATCGCCGCCTTTGCATTCAGAAAAAGTGCCCTCGCTCGCCGTGCCAACACATCTTCCAGAGTTCGAGCCATCTCAAACCGCACCGCCCAAACCACCTGCGCCGCCACGATATTTAAAGCCGGATGAAGCCGCCGACCCAACTCCGTATTCTGTGCAATCAGGTCCCGAATGTCATTCGCTGCCGACCCATAATCACGCAACTCATCCGCTAAATCCCCCGGCGATTGATGCCCGTGAATTTCCAGGGTCTCCGTCACGCAATCGCGCGGCTCAAGCTTCACAAGTTCCACCGCCTGATCCACGCATTCCTCCGCCATCTTCCGATAGGTCGTCCACTTTCCACCTGCAATCGTGATTAACTGTGATTTTGAAATCACGATCGTATGGTCCCGTGCCATCGCCGCCGTCTTTGCCCCATCTTTCATTTTCACCAACGGTCGAATCCCCGCGAACATACTCAGCACCTCCTTCCGCGTCGGCTGCTTTGAAAGATATTGCCCCGCCGTCTCCAGAATAAAATCGATCTCCTGCTCCAAAGCGATCGGCTCCAACACCGCTTCATCCACCGGTGTATCCGTCGTTCCGAGCAGCGTGTGATCGTGCCACGGAATCGCAAACATCACACGACCATCGCTCGTTCGCGGCACCATGATCGCCGCATCCCCCGGCAAAAAAGATCGCGCAAGAACGAGATGAACCCCTTGGCTCGGCGCAATGATCGGCGACGCATTGGGTTCAACCATCCGCCGCACTTCGTCGCAAAACGCCCCCGTCGCATTGATGACACATTTGGCCTGAATCGCATGTTCCGTGCCTGCTTCCTCATCGCGGAAAATAATGCCATTCAACAATCCGCCCGCAACCTGGCTCAGCGTCACCACGCGCGCGTAATTCAAAAGCACCGCCCCCTGCGATTCCGCGGTCTGAGCCAGATCAATTAACAATCGCGAATCATCAAACTGCCCATCGTGATACAGCACGCCACCGCGCAAATCCGTTTGCTCCAGCGTCGGAATATGCTCCAGCACTTCCTCCTTTGAGAGCAGCCGTGATTTTCCAAACCCATACTTCCCCGCCAGCAGGTCATACACCTTCATGCCAATCCCATAGAATGGTGCCTCCCACCACGAATAATTCGGCACCACAAACGCCAGATCATGCACGAGGTGCGGCGCGTTCCGCCGCAGAATTCCCCGCTCCTTCAAAGCCTCCATCACCAGCGAAATATTCCCCTGCTGCAGATACCGCACACCCCCATGCACTAACTTCGTCGATCGGCTCGAAGTCCCTTTTCCAAAATCACTCTGCTCCAGAAGACAAGCCGAATATCCCCGCGATGCCGCGTCGACTGCGATGCCGACACCGGTAGCGCCACCGCCGATGATGGCGATGTCCCAGGGACCATCGAAGGCGAGGAGGCGTTGGAAAGAGAGGTCGCGATTCATGCGAATGTTTCAAACTTTGTAGGGTCCGCTATAGCGGACGGAATTGTGCGATAACCGGATGCTTCTCGTCATCCATCATGTTCCTCCCAATCCATCGACCGTTGCAATGCCTCTGTCCACCGCTTGCGGTGATGGCAAACGACTGCTTCATTCATATTAGGCTCAAAAGTTCGATCCACCTCCCAATGCGCCCGCACATCGTCGGCCCCTTTCCAAAACCCCACCGCCAACCCCGCCAGATACGCCGCGCCAAGCGCCGTGGTCTCTGTGACCTTCGGCCGAATCACCGGCACGCGCAGCAGGTCCGCTTGAAACTGAAGCAGCAAATTGTTCGAAGCCGCGCCGCCATCGACGCGTAATTCTTTGATCTGAATGCCCGAGTCCTTCTGCATCACGTCCAGCACATCGGCTACTTGATAGGCAATGCTCTCCAACGCCGCGCGAGCAAAATGCGCCGAAGTGGTGCCGCGCGTGATGCCGGAGATGCTTCCCCGCGCGTACTGATCCCAGTGAGGCGCTCCCAGCCCTGCAAAAGCTGGCACCATATACACGCCACCATTGTCTGGGACACTTGCCGCGAGCGCTTCAATTTCCGCCGCCGATTTTACGAGGTTCAATCCATCGCGCAGCCATTGCACCACCGCGCCGCCGATAAACACGCTCCCTTCGAGCGCGTATTCGGTCAATCCGTTTCGCTGCCATGCCACGGTCGTCAATAGTTTATGTTCCGACACAATCGGCTCGGCCCCGATATTCATCAGCATGAAGCAGCCGGTGCCATAGGTGTTTTTGGCCAACCCGCGCGAAAAACAAGTCTGCCCGAAAAGCGCCGCCTGCTGATCCCCCGCAATCCCCGCGATCTTGATCGGCGAACCGAAAATGTCTTTCTCGGTCTCGCCGTATACTTCGCTGCACGACCGCACCGCCGGTAAAATCGCCCGCGGAATCTTCATCACCTTCAATAACTCATCATCCCAATCGAGTGAACGAATATTAAATATCATCGTGCGCGACGCATTCGATACATCCGTCGCATGAGCCGCGCCGCCTGTCAGTTTCCACATCAGCCATGAATCCACCGTGCCAAATGCCAGCTCACCGCGCTCGGCCCGCTCCCGCGCGCCCGGCACGTGTTCCAACAGCCAGTGAATCTTACTGGCTGAAAAATAAGCATCGATCACCAGCCCCGTTTTCATCCGCACCAGATCCAGATACCCGTCCCTTTTAAGTGAATCGCAATACTGAGATGTCCTTCGATCCTGCCAGACGATCGCATTGTATATCGGCTTGCCGCTTTGTCGGTCCCACAGAATTGCCGTCTCCCGCTGATTGGTAATCCCGATCGCCGCGATATCTTGTGCTTGCAAGCCCGCCTTTGCGATCACCTCCCGTGCCACCTCCAACTGCGTCGACCAGATATCTTCCGGATCATGCTCCACCCATCCCGCCTGCGGATAAATCTGCCGGAGTTCTTTTTGCGCTACGCCGTAAACATGCCCGTCGTTGCCAAACAGAATCGCCCGCGAACTCGTCGTCCCCTGATCCAGTGCAAGTATGAATGGCAAGTGAAACTCCGATATCAATGAAAACTGCGTGTCAGAACAATACGGCATGTCTCCAGATCGAATCTGGGTAGTTCATCAATCGCCTCCCTCACCGGCGCAGAATGCCAGTCCATTCTCGCCGAGAGGCGCTTCGCTGTCACGCAACCCACTCGACGGCCATCCTCGGCATCCGGTGCGATGTTGCCAATCGCCTTGAGCCCATCGTCATGAAGGAGCTGATGCCAAGACATTGCGGTCATTCATCTGGACGTCTGAAAAACCTGCCGGAATTGCCGACCAAATTAGAATCGCAATGCAACAGAATGCAACAGAATGAAACAGTTTTCGGGGTATCGAAAAAGACACGAATTCGGCATTATTCGTTGAGGTTCTTGGAATTGTCCTATGTGTTTGAGTGGAAAATGGCCGTCTGCGCGCACACTTCTAAAAAGCCGTAAATCACTCCTGCACATGAAGGTCTGAGGTTGCTTGGGTGACTCCTTTGCTTCCCGCAATAACTGAACTTTAGATCTGGAAGCTGGCCTGGACAAAACCGATCGAACAGACGCCAGCCGTGACCGTAAACGCGGCACCAGCGTTGCCGAATTGCTCCAGGGATTCGTCGCGCTCGCGGCGACGGTGTTTTGTTGTCTTGCGGCGACGGTGTTTTGTTGTCTTGCGGCGACCATCTTTAGTTTCGTGGCTATTGGGCATCTAGATCCACGACATCGCGTTATGCTTACTACTGGAATTTGTTTGTTGCGTGAGGTTTCAACATTGGGAGCGGTGCGCTACTAACTTCGATAGATCCTATCTGTGTGGACACGGCTCATTAAATTGCTTGGTATTGCCGGCCCGGGGCGGTACGATACCGACGATGTTCTCAGTAATCTGCGTGTATGGGTCGGGCTTGGGGGGTTTGACGGACGGGAGGATTCATTGGGATCAATCGCTTTGTATACACGGACGCAAAAGCACTGCGGAGCGAAGTCTCGCTATGCGTTAAGTCTTGCGGTTTCGGCGGCACTTTCCTTCAATGCTTCGGCTGCGGTGGTCACGCTGATCGGCGATTCCGGTACGCCGGGCGTTGCGGGAATCTCAGGCAATCCTCCGGGCGGCGGAAGTGGTGGAACCGACGGGCAGTCCGTGAAAGCCGTTGCCAATGCGGCCGATCCGTCCAACATCGCCGTGGCCATTGGAGGCAATGCGGGCAATGGGGGTTTGGGTGGCAGTAATACAGCCAATGTATATCCATACAACGGACTTGATGGGCCGGCGGGAAAGGCCGGTGCTGCCACGGCCACGGCGTCTACGGCGGTAAACGGATTGGACGGGTCATCCATCGCGAATGCGATCGGAGGGAACGGTGGAAACGGTGGCGTCCTGACGACCCCAAACGGATATCTTATTGCCAATACAGGGACGGTCGGTGAGAGCAGTTTAGCGATCGCGGCTACCTTGAGCATTTCCGGAAACGCATTCGCTACATCCTCGGCAACTGGCGGTGTGGGTGGCAATTCCGGCAACTACAACCGTTATTGGTCGGTGACCGGTGGTTCCGCCATCGCGACATCAAACGCACAGTCTTCGGGAACCGGTTTTGCGGCGACCGCATCCGCCGTCGCACAGGGTGGCAGCAATGGACTCTATTTTATCTACAATCTCGGAACCTCCTACTACCTCGCCAATGCCACGAGTAATTCCATCGCAACGTCCGAGGGAATGGCATCCGCTTCTGCAAGGTCCAGCGTCGCGACTCAATCGATCTCGACGGCGACCGCTATAGGTGGCAGCGCCTCTGCCGTGAGCGACGCCGTGGGCATTTTTGCGTTTGCATCCGCCAACGCGACGGGGACAGGTATCGGCCCCGTGACCGCAACGGCTACCGCCACCGGCTTGCCAACATTCAATTTTGTTGCCAACGGTGGAGGTACCGCCACCGCGTCGGCGTCGGGGATCGACACGGGTAACCAGACGGTCACCGTGAATGCAACGGCGATCGGTGCTCCGTTGATTGCCGCCATTAACAACCGCACGAGCATCGCCGGAGTTGCGACACTGGGCTCTGTATCCGGCGTCTCGACCGGTGGTGCGGTCTTCGTGACAGGTATTGCCATCGGAGGCGGTCCGACGCCGGGGCAATCCTCACTCAACCTCCAGGATGAGCCGCCGCAGATTGGTGTACTTCGTCTCCATGGAGGTGACGGTGGAAACGCCTTGGCGGTCAACGCCGTGAGTGGCCGAACCAGCGGCCCGCTGACGCTCAATCAGTCGGCCACAGGTGGGAACGCCATGCCGTTGTACGAAGCGTACAGCCCGAATTACGTGCCTCTTTTCGGAGGAAATGGTGGCGATGCGATTTCCACGTTGTCTAGCACGACAGGAAATGCCAGTACTTCCACCCTTGCAGTTAAGGCACTAGGGGGAAACGGCAGTGGAATCACGCCTGAGGTGTTCGCTCGGGATGGACTGGGAGGTCTTGAAATATCTGGTCGCGGTGGAAACGCCCATGCCGAGGCCACTCTCAATGGCACGGGGCCGATGACGATCAATGTGGTGGCCCAGGGCGGTACTGGCGGTCTTGGTGAGTGGCGCGGCGTGGACGCGGTGCGGATTTCAGAACAATTCTTGGGAAGCTATGGAGATACTCCGCTGAAGCGAATACCAAGCGGGGCTGGCGGAAACGCAGACACGTTTCTGCGAATTGATGCTGGTGGAAGTGTCACCGCATCCATCTCCGCGATCGCCGGAAACGGCGGCGACGCCTTCGCCGTTACTGACTTGACCAAGTCATACGCCCAATATCTGAACTTCGCCGGAACCGGTGGGAATGCGACTCTCAGTCAAACCGCCATTCATACATCGAACGGATTCACATTGTATGCGAACCTCGTGGGGGGAAACGGTGGCAACGCATTGCCAGTTAAGCTTCCCTATTATACAGACTACCCGATTAGCGCAGGAAGCGGTGGTTCAGCAACCGCGGTGATGAACGATAGCGGGACGACATTGGGCGCGGTCAGTTTCAACATCAAATGCACGGGCGGAAATAGTGGCAACGATAGCTTCGGAAGGTACGGGTCAAGTGGCGCGGCGATAGCAATCCTGTCTTACACGGATTATGTCGCCACTACTTTGAAGGGAACGACCCAAGCTATTGGCGGATCGTCCGACTCTTCAAAAGGCAGTGCCACCGCCCACACATCGCTGGTAGGTCCACATGACGTTGATTCTCACTCGATCGCCGCCACATCTGATCCGACGTACGATTTCGATTCTCCTTTAGGCGATTCCGTGGCGTCGGCCCACAGCACGAAACAGGGTATCGCGAGCGCGGATGCGCAATCCACCGGCTTCGTTGCCGTTGCTGCCTACGCACGTTCTGATTCGTTCGACGCGTACTATACAAAGGCAGCTATCTCAGGTTCAACCAGCGCGAGCCAATCTGGACGACCGTCAGATAGCGCTAAATCACATGCATTTGCGCGCGTCAATTTTGGAGACCGATCGAGTGTGGATGGGAATCCATCTCTTGTCTCGTTACTCTCGCTAGCACCCTCCGACGCCGACGCGCTGGCCGTCGAGCGCTCCATGTCGGCAGTAGCGCAAAATTTCAACATTGCCGGTGATGGAAGTGGTCCAAAGAGCGATATACTTGCCATTGCCCATATGCATCCGGCCCTCGAATTTGGAACGAGCCGCGCGTCGGGCACCGTCACGATTCAATTGGCGTATCTATCATCGAGACAGGATCTAATCTTCGGGATGACGGGGAGTCCTGGCGACGTGCAATTCACCGTGAAGGATGGCAACGGGCAATTATTCGCCGAGCGTCTTTTCAGTAATAATCGCTTTTCAGCATCAGGCAGTTCGATCGATCTGGGTCCGATTGCCAATCTGTCCAACTCGGGGGTTATCTCACTGACCTACACCCTGACTTCATCTTTTCAATTCGATATGGACCTCCTCATTGCCAACGCCACGCTCGGTGCCGGTGACATTACACCAGAGCCCTCCGGAATGCTTGTGCTCTGCGGTTTCGGCGGGTTCCTGTTTCGACGCGTGCGGCAATTGAAATCTACGTCACGTTGAAAATCCGGGGACACCAAGCCTGTCCGGAAATCGGCCAGAGGATGGTTCACCCGTACGCTGCGGGAATGTGAATGGGGTTCGATAATTACAGCCGCCGGGCGTCCGGTGCCGATAATATCTGAGCACCGCCAGGCCGCGCGGTCCTGGTTAATCGGTGCCCGAACTGGCTCATCGCATGGACGCGTGGGAGATTTCGGCAGGGCAGGCCTGTCTGGTCGCTCCACCGCCCCGCATTTCCGCCGCCAGCTCTGCGAACGATTTCTCTGTCGAGAGTGATTTCATGTCTCTACTTCCCATCGGCCTTCGTGGCCTCGGTTCAAGTGTTGCGCTGTCCTGTGTCGGGCTTTTGGCAGTGACAGGTTGTGTCTCCACACAGCATCTGGCGCGAGTTGATCACGAGCGCCAGCGGCTCGCGAACGAGCTCGTTCAACAGGAGGCTGTCGGCGCGGCGACACAGAAGGTGTGCGATGAACTCGCGGTACACCTGCAAGTGGCCCAAGGTCAAGCCGCCGAAAACGGGGCTTGGGCGATTGGATCGGACGCCGAACTTGCAAAGACACGGATGACGTTGGTTACTGCTCAGCAGGCAACCCGTCAGACCGAGACACAGTTACAAGCGGTTCGCCAGCAGTTGGAGGTTGCTGAGAAGGCCGGCAACGAGGCACGGACTCAGTTGGCCGGCGCACGGAGTCGCGAGTCGCAGTTGTCGAACGAATTGCTACGCACATCTGCAGATTTGACAAAGTTGGTGGATGTGCGCAACAAGTTGTCAGCGAATCTCGAAGCCAAGCAAGGCGAATTCCAGGAAGCGATGAAGGTAAGCGCGGATTCTTCCCAGAAGCAGAAGATGGAACTCGAAGCGGCCGACCAGTCGCTGGCCAAACTCGAGGCGGCTCGAAATACGACACTTGGCCAGCTCGCGACCGTCACCCGACGGGTCGGCGAGCTGACGGCGAAATCAGATGGCTTGACTGCCGAGGTTGCGAAGCTCAAAGACGAGTCTACGAAGCAGGTTGTCACCGCGTCGAGCCAGCTACGCGATGTACAAGCCGCGCTGGCCAGTGCGCGCCAGGAGGCGTTGGCGGGACGAGTGGAGTCTCAGGCGATGCACGAGCAACTTGCACGTGCGGAACAGGCGCGCGACGAAGTAGCCCGAAAGCTCGCGGCTTCGGAAAAAGGCGTTGCGATGCTGAAGGTGAAAACGGTTCAGCCGCCGGACGCCGCTGCCACTAAGCCCGCCGCTGAAACAGCCTCTGTTAAAGTCGAACCGGCAGATTAACGTCGGTTATCGCACTGCGATTTGTAGAGGTAGTGACTCCAGAGCAAACACTGTTTCGGAGTTTTGCAGGGGGGGGTTACTCGCGCATCATACATGTCACTCGGAAAATCGTTGGGCGAGTACGCCCACCCTGCACCCCTCATACGGGTGCGTGACAAGCTCGGCGGGTATTATCCCCTCTCCTGGTACTCCGGGGGAGGGAAGGGTGGGGGGTCTTTTTCGATAAATTGACGTGGTTCAGCGGATTTCCCCCACTCCAACCCTCCCCCGGAGTACCGGGAGAGGGAGAAATCGGGTACGCCGGAACTGTCACACACCCCTCATACTTCGCGCCGTCGACCTTGGCTCGCATATGATCAAGGTCGAGGGTATATCGGGAAAACTTTGACTGGGAGAATTCCCGTTTCCAACGGCACGCAACTTGCCGAAGCAGTATGGCGTTTCGCGTAAACAGTTGCGGTTGGCTCTGGTAGAAATGATCGACGCATGCAAACTATTCCCTCTCTTTCGAGTCGTTTTTGGGCCGCGCGCCGGTTGATGCTCATTTGCGCCGGCCTGATTCCTCTGACATTGGTTTCCGTCGTTCACGAGGTAAAGGCGGATGATCGTATTTCATACAATCGCGATATTCGCCCGATACTTTCAGAAACATGCCTGAAGTGTCACGGCCCAGATTCCAACCGGCGGAAGGCGGCGCTTCGCCTGGATGTGATGGACTCGGCTTACGGCAAAGGCAAATCCGGGGAAGTGACGATTGTTCCCGGCCAGCCGGAGCAAAGTCAGCTTATTAAGCGGATTACCGCCTCTGATGAAGATGAGGTGATGCCTCCGCCCGCGGAGCAAAAGGCTCTCAAGCCCGCTGAGGTGGAATTATTTCGACGGTGGATCAAGGAAGGCGCGCATTATGAGGGACACTGGGCTTACCAGAAAATTCAGAAGCCCGCCGTGGTCAAGCCCAGAGGTGATGGTTTTCCGATTCGCAATCCGATAGACGCATTCATCCTTGACCGGTTGGATAAGGAAGGTTTAAAACCGTCGCCGGAAGAAGAGAGGGCGAGACTAATCCGCCGGGTGACCCTTGATCTCACCGGCTTGCCTCCTTCGATCGCCGAGGTGAACCAATTCCTTGGTGACACCTCCACGGATGCTTACGAGAAGGTCGTTCATCGCCTGCTGGCATCTGCCCATTTCGGCGAACGTCTTGCCACGCCTTGGCTTGACCTGGCGCGCCATTCCGATACCGGCGGGTATCACAACGATTCTTTTCGAACAACCTGGATGTGGCGAGATTGGGTGGTGAAATCGTTCAATGACAATAAGCCTTTCGATCAATTCACCATCGAACAACTCGCCGGCGATTTGCTTCCCAACGCAACGCTCGATAACAAGATCGCCAGCGGTTTCATGCGGAATGTGATGACCTCGGACGAAGGGGGGATTATCCCCGAGGAGTATCTCAATCTTTACATTGTCGATCGCATCGGCACGCTGGGTACGACCTGGCTTGGGCTCACGGTGAACTGCGCGCAATGTCACGACCATAAATACGATCCGGTGACGCAGAAGGATTTTTATTCGCTGTACGCTTTTTTTCACAATGTGCCGGAATTGGGGAAAGATGGGGTTCGCGACCGCAACCCTGAGCCGCGCATGATGGTTGTCAGTTCCGAGCGCCAGCAGCAGATCAACAAATTGGCCGCGGACGTCACGGCCGCAGAATCCAAACTTCAACAAGTGGCGGCTGGTATTGATGCGCGGCAAAAAAAGTGGGAACAGCAAATTGCCAGCCAGACCGAGCCGGCGGAAGTGCCGGGCCCATTGGTTAAATTTCCGCTCGAAACCAATGGCAACGGGCAGACAGGCACCGGCGAGAAGATCGACGCTCAGGCGCGCGACGGCGCGCGGTTCGGTCCGCAAAATGGCCGCAACGCTTTCGAGACTGACGGCAAAGGATGGCTCGACTACGGTGGGCATTTCGATCTCGAAAAAGACCAGCCATTCACCGTCTGTGCCAATATCAGCGTAGGTTCAGCCGGTGGATCGCCCTTCGGAAAGATGGATAGCTCCAAGAACACTCGAGGGTGGGACGTTGAATTTCACGGCACAAAGCTGAGCGTTCATCTGATTCACACCTGGCCGGACAAAGCCATACACGTCGAGACGGAGAACGATCTGCCGGCGAATCAATTTGCGCACGTTGCCTTCAGTTACGATGGATCGAGCAAAGCTGCCGGCGTAAAAGTGTTCGTCAATGGGAAGGCGGTGAAGACGCGCACGCAGCGGGACGGCCTTGATGGTAGCATTAGGACGGAGGTTCCCTTCAGCATCGGTCGGCGCGGCGGATCGGCCTCCCCTTTTCACGGAAGGCTCAACGACTTCCGGCTTTATCAACGGACACTGACCGGCGGTGAACTGGCAACGCTGGGCGGGTCCGGAATTCTGAAAATTGCCCGCCTTTCCGCAGACCAGCGCACGCCGCAACAGAATGAAGAACTGCGTAAATTCTATCGTGAAAGCGTGGCGACGGATTACGTTTTTGCGCAGCGCAAAATTGACGACCTGAAACGGGACAAGGCGAATCTGGAAAAGGACGTGCCCACGACGATGGTCATGGCCGAGCTGGAGAAGCCGCGCGACACGTTCATCAAGATCCGCGGCCAGTATGACAAGGATGGCGACAAAGTGACCGCCGCCACGCCTCACTTTCTTCCACCATTGCCAGTGCAGCCGGCAAATGGGTCGAGATATACGCGGCTGGATTTGGCCCGCTGGCTGGTCTCGCCGGAACAACCGCTCGTGGCGCGCGTCGAAGCGAACCGCTGCTGGGCGATGATGTTCGGCACGGGCCTTGTAAAGACGGTGAATGATTTCGGGTCGCAGGGGGATTGGCCCAGCCACCCGGAACTTCTCGAATGGCTCGCCGCCGATTTTAGGAGTGACTGGGATATCAAGCGGTGCATTTTTCAAATGGCGACCAGCTCGACCTATCGCCAATCGTCGCGCGTGACGAAGGAAATGCTGGAACGCGATGCCGAGAACCGTCTATGGGCGCATGGCCCGCGCCACCGGCTTGACGCTGAATTCGTGCGCGACAACGCGCTGGCTGTCGCCGGGCTCCTGAATGGTGACATCGGCGGCGAGCCGGTCTTTCCCGCGCAACCGCCGGGGATATGGGAGATCAATGAACTGAGCAACGGGAACTGGAAGCAGGAGCACGATGCAAGCCAATATCGGCGTGGATTATACGTTTATCATCGGCGCAGCACGCCTTATCCATCGCTGCTTACATTTGATGCGCCCAGCCGAGAAGTCTGCGTGGCGATTCGTGCCAGGTCGAGTACGCCGTTGCAATCGCTGGTCATGATGAACGATCCCGTTTTTGTGGAAGCGGCACGCTCGCTTGCGCAGCGCGTGCTGAAAGAACCCTCGCCCGATGCTTCGACGCGGCTTGAAACGATGTGGCGGTTGGCGCTAGCCCGGCCGATGGCGGCGTCCGAGCGCAAAATATTGGAACGAACCCTCTCGCTTGAGCTTGCCCGATTCCACCAGAATAAGGCGGACGCTCAGGCTTTGACGAAAGTTGGAGACCTGATGCTCCCGGGCGATCTCGACGTGAGTGATCTTGCGGCGTGGACGACCGTGGGCAGTGTCATTTTGAATCTGAACGAAACGATCAGCAATTAGACGTTTATGAACAAAGACCTTAACACCCGTTTAAAGCGTCGCGCGTTTCTCCAGAAAAGCACCACGGGTCTGGGAATGCTTGCGCTGACCTCTTTGCTCAACAACGACTTGTTCAGTGCGGAGTCGCCGGGCGGTGTCAAAATGCCTGGTGCGCTGAGCGGATTGCATCTTCCGGCAAAAGCAAAACGCGTCATCTATCTGTTCATGTCTGGCGCGCCGTCGCATCTGGATCTCTTCGATCCCAAGAGCAAACTGACCGAGATGACCGGAAAGGATTTGCCGGAGAGTGTTCGGCAGGGGCAGCGAATCACCGGCATGACTTCGGGTCAGAAAAATCTGCTATGTGTTGGCTCACCGTTCAAGTTCGAGAAACACGGGAAATGCGGAATGGATCTTTCCAACCTGCTGCCACACACGGCAATGATCGCGGATGAATGTACCTGGATTCGATCGATGTTCACCGAACCGATCAATCACGATCCAGCGGTCACGTTCTTCGGCACGGGTAATCAGCAGCCTGGTCGGCCCACCATGGGCGCGTGGCTAAGTTACGGCCTTGGCTCGATGAATTCAAACCTCCCGGCATATGTCGTGCTTCAAAGTGGTGGCGGTGGGCAGCCTCTGCAATCGCGATACTGGGGAAGCGGTTTTCTGCCGGCGCAACACGGCGCTGTGTCGTTCCGCAGCGCGGGAGATGCTGTGCTCTATGTCTCCAATCCTCCGGGGATCGATGGCGCAAACCGGCGCGAGATGATTGACGCAACCAACCAACTCAATTCCATTTCGCTGGATGCAATGGGTGATCCAGCCATCGCCGCCCAGATCGAAAATTATGAGCTTGCCTTCCGCATGCAGACCAGCGTGCCGGAGTTGATGCAAATCTCACAGGAATCAAAAGAGACGCTTGCGATGTATGGTGCGCAGATCGGCCAATCATCATTTGCCAACAACTGCCTGCTTGCCCGGCGGCTGGTTGAGCGCGGCTGCCGGTTCATTCAACTCAATCACCGAGACTGGGACCACCACGGTGGTCTGCCCGAGGCATTGCCCGGCAAATGTAAAGAGGTTGATCAAGCCAGTGCGGCTCTGGTTATGGACCTGAAACAGCGAGGGCTGCTCGACGATACGATCGTCATCTGGGGTGGCGAATTCGGTCGCACTGCGTACTCGCAAGGTGATATCAGCCCCAATAAATTCGGCCGCGATCACCATCCAAGGTGCTTCACGATCTGGGTGGCCGGCGGCGGGTTCAAACGCGGTTACATTCACGGTGAAACCGACGACTTAGGCTATAACATCGTGCGCGATCCCGTCAACGTTCATGACTTCCATGCGACGCTTCTGAACCAGTTGGGCGTCAACCATCAAAAACTGATATACCGGCATCAAGGCCGTGACTATCGGCTGACGGATGTGTTCGGAAATGTCGAAAATCGGCTGATTGTGTGAAGAAAAAGCAGGTCGCCAGGCGTATTGCGATCACGGGCTTAAATCAGGCGAAGCCCACGCAATCACCGGATGAACGACCCCAATAGGACGATTGCCCACGATTGACCGGGGTTGCTTGAAATACCGCGTTTAATAGTGAACTTATCGCTTGCATCGGCGTCCCTTTGCCGCTATTTTTCACAAACCGTACAGATTTGGTTACCGGACGTGCGCATTGCGCTCGGTCCGCCAAAGATCTGGACGGGCTTGTGGGTGAGCGACTATTTGCAATGCATGTCTCTTTTAGGAGAAGAAGATGTGGTGGAAATCCGTGAAACTGTTGCGCATCCTGTTTGTGTTGCCAGCCTTTCTGCTGGCAATGCAGACGTCCGCTGGCACGCTTTTACTAACCCTCTCGTCGCCGGATGATCTCAGTAGTTTGACCGTTGGACAAACAACTCATGTGGATGTCACGCTTTCAGGTCTGTTGGTTGGAGAGCAACTGGTTACCCTCACCAGCGGGGTCAGTTTTGATGGGCCGCTTCTGGGCACTCCGACCGCCATTCAGGCCGGGTCCATTGTTCCGAACCCGTTGGCATCTCCGCTTGATTTCCAAACCGTGAGTGCTGCCGGCGCGGCCCATGCTTCGTTCCTGACGTTCTCGAACAATGCCTCCGAACAGATTGTGTCCAACGGCATTCTTTACGGCTTTGATTTCAAAGCCATTGCCCCCGGGAGCGGCACATTGCAGTTCGATCCGCTGGCACTGATTGGCGAGCAGTTTGATGCGACCAATCTTAACCTGCCGATCCTGCGTTTCATCGATATCGGGCCTGCGTTGACATTCACGATTAAAGCCGCCAATGGTGGCGGTGGGGGAGGCGGCGGGGGTGGAACATCTGTACCTTTACCGGGTGGATTGCCGGCGATGTTCGTATGGATGACCGGTCTCGGGGCGGTTCTGATTGGTAACCGGAAGTGGTTTGCTCCCGCCGCGCGATGAACCACAACACATCAAGCATGAATCCGATTTGAGTTCTGGATGCTTGTGCAGTTCGATTCCAAAGGGAAGGCAGGAAGCGATGCAGGATTTTCACAATGGCGTGGGGAATGCCCCGGTTTCTCCAACCGACAACGCTCCATTTTCGCTTGAGGGCTGGGGCGGCATGACGCACAGCGGCGCCGCCGACAAAGCCGCACGTAAAAATCGCGCAAGAAAAGCGATGGATCGAGCCTGTGGTCGGGTGATCGAGGGCTTACTGCCGTTGGAACCGCGCCTGATGCTCGCCGCCGGGTCGAAGGCCACGAACGTCGTCGCTCGCTTTGATGGCAACATCCCAGTGACCGGCGCCTCCCAGCAGGTCTCAATCCATATTAATCCAGCCGACTTTACCCCGACGCGAACGGGCGATCTGATCCTTGGCTTCCAGATGACGGCTGCCGACGGTTCACCACTTGATCCATCTTCCGTCGTTATTGACTTTGCGCCACTGAACACGCTGTCGAATCATCCGGTGTTGGTCGGTCTTGGCAGTGTCGGAAACTCCAGCACGGCTACGGCCAAACCATCGGCCCCGCCGTCGCTCCGTATGACGCCACTCTATGTGCAGCCCGATCTGGCCGGCGGCCGGCAAAGCGTCGCGGTATTCAATCTGCCTTACTCGAATTATACAATTACACTGGGTGGAGATCGTGGTACGACCGGTGGCTGGCACCTTGACGTATACCTTGTCGGAGACCTGAACGGGGATCATGCCGTGGACCGCGCAACGGACTCGTCGCTGATTCGCCAAGCCTATGGCGCGCGTGCGGGCCAGGGAGGTTATAAAGTCGAGGGCGACGCCAACCTCGACGGGATCATTGACTCCACCGATGTTGCATTAGAGACGCGCAACATTGGCGCTGGAACAACTAGTATCGCACCTCTCACGCTGACGGCCGCCCTCAATCCGAACCCGCCCCGGCAACTCCTGGACGGAACACCGCTGACCAACCAAAGCTCCAGTGGAATCACCGGCATTACTGTGCCGGGTGTAAAAGTCCAACTGGATCTTCATGGCGGGACTACGTTCGCCGATGGTACGACCACTGCGGCTGCGGATGGCAGCTATTCATTCCCCATCACGCTGGTTGAAGGATTGAACACGTTTAACGTGAGGGCCACCGATCGATTCGGCCAATCGCTTCAGGCGACCCTGAAAGTATCGCTCGATGACATCGCGCCCCAAGTCTCGCCTCCGGATTTGCGTTCGAGCAGCGATAGCGGTTCAAGCAACTCGGACAACTACACGAACGTCAGCAAGCCAACACTGGATGTGCAGGCCGAGACTGGCGCACTGGTCACGCTTCTTGCGGATGGCCAATCGGTGGGTTCGACGGTGGCCATCAACGGAACAGCCAGTTTCACGCTCGGTTCGGTATTGCAGGATGGTGTGCATCATTTCCGTGCCACCGCAACCGACGCTGCCGGCAATCTCGGGACTTCTGCCACGCTGGACGTGACAATCGACACGCAACCCCCGCTCGTCACACTCATACTCGATCCCACCTCAGACACTGCGCCACTGGGCGACAATCGCACGACGCTGTCCGCGGTGACGATCGATGGCCTGACCGAGCCGACTACCCCGGTGACCCTTGCACAGGGAAATCTCTCGGTGATCTCAGGTGCGGATGGGAAGTTTTCATTTAACAACGTCGCTCTTATTCCCGGCTCCAATGTCTTCAGTGCCAGCGCAACCGATTTGGCGGGGAATGTGGGTAGCGGTGGCGTAACCGTGATCCTTGATGCGCCGCTCGGCCTAACCGCGGCGCTGTCTCCCAGCCCGACGAAGTCGCTGAAGGACGGCACCCCGCTTACGAACAACAAGTCCAGCGGTGTCACGGGCAAAACTTCGCCCGGTGCGACGGTGGTTCTGGATGCCCGTGGGGGCGGTTTTGTGGACGGCACGACCGTCGCGGCGCTGGATGGAACTTACACCATTCCTGTGACGCTTCTCGAAGGATTGAACACGCTCAAAGTGAAAGCCACGGATGGCTTCGGTCAAACTCAGCAGGCCTCGCTCAAGGTTTCGCTCGATGATATTGCGCCTCCGATCTCCCCGCCGGATCTTCAGGATGCCAGCGACAGCGGCTCAAGCAAAACGGACAACTACACGAATGTCACCAAGCCGACGTTCGACGTTCTGGCCGAGACCGACTCCCTGGTCACGCTGCTCATCGACGGACAATCGGTGGGTTCAACCCCTGCGATCAATGGTCTTGCAAGCTTCACACTCACCGCCGCGTTACTGGATGGCGTGCACCATGTCACCGCCTCCGCCACAGATGCCGCTGGCAATGTTGGTACGTCTACCCTACTAGACGTGACGATCGACACGCAGCCACCGCTGGTGTCGCTGACGCTCGATCCTGCCTCAGACACTGCACCGCTCGGAGACAATCACACGACGCTCGCAACGGTGATACTCAACGGCTTAACAGAACCCACCACACCGGTGACCTTAGCCCAGGGAAATCTTTCGTTGGTTTCAGGCAGTGACGGAAAGTTCTCGTTCAATAATGTTCCTCTGGTGATCGGAGACAACGCCTTCAGTGTCACAGCCACTGATCTGGCCGGGAATGTGGGCACGGGCGGTCTTACCATCACGCGCGATGTGACGGCAGTCAACATCAACTTACTGGAAGGCACGCATTACCACGTTGTCTACCAACAGACGATCACCGTGCCTGCGGGCCCATCGTTCCTCGCATTTACCTACGACAATCTGAATTTCGACACAGCCGCCCGTTTTGTGAAGGATGCTTTTGAGGCCACGCTGATCGGCACGGATGGCAAGCCCGACACCTTTACGATCGGTACGGCTCATGATGCCTACTACAACCTCACGGAAGGTCAGTCGGCTTCGCTGGCAAAGGGCGTCAACGTCCGCCCCGGTCTGACCGCCGGAAGCACCATCGTCAGTGTCGATCTGTCCTCGATTCCGGCTGGTTCACAATCGAAGCTCGAACTGCGGCTGGTCAATGATGACAGCGATACCACGACGGCGGTGCATATCTCGGATGTGCATGTGCAGGCAGACGCACTACCGACTGGCGGAACCACCGGGCCGGTGGGGCTACTGGCCGCATTTATTTCTCCGACAGGCAAGCCGGCAAATCCCTCGCAGCCGGGCATCAATGTGGTGACGACGACAGCGCAGCCGAGCGGTCCGGTCACGGCGACAAGCTCGCGGCCGGCGGGCCCGAGTGCGCCCAGCACCACCATGTCGCTGACTGCCGCAGGCGCAGCGGCGGGATTCACGCTCTCCACCTACGCCACGGGGTTTCCGGTTCTCGGCGGAATCGTCGGCCCGCTTGCCATCGGCTTCGTTACCGGCGGTGCCATCATGGCAAGCGACTACAATGGAGATATACGCATCTTCCCGAATGACGCAGACGGGCAAAACGCTGCCGCCATTCCCGTGGTGGCCAACTACGGCATCGGCAACGCCATCGGCATCGCGCAGGTGGGTCAGAAGTTCTACATGACCCAGCAGACCGCCAACGCGGTCATCCAGCTCAATCCCGACGGCACGTTCAACCAGACTATCATGGCGGGCGTTCCATTCGCCACGGGTATCGTGGCGGCTCCGAATGGCCATCTGTTTGTGTCGGCATCCGGAGCGATCTTCGACATCGATCCGATCGCCAAGACCAAGACCGTCTTCAACAACGCCGGTGCTGATGGACTGATCATCTCCCCCGATGGTACCACGCTTTACGCAGCCGTTCCCGCTCCCGGCGAAATCCAGGGCTTCAACCTTGTCTCCAAAGCCCTTGTCTTCAACTCAGGCGCTATCCCCGGCACCATCGATGGCCTGGCCCTTGGTGTCGGCGCACTTTCCGGACGCATCTTCGTCAACACCAACTCGGGCACAGTGATTCAAGTGAATCTCGCCACGAGCGTGCAGACGCTTTTAGCCACCGGCGGATCGCGCGGCGATTTTGTAACGGTCGATCCGATCGATGGCTCGCTGCTGCTCAGCCAGACCGATCGCTTCATCCGCCTGACGGCGCCCGCAGGCGGCGGGTTCAATACGCTGGTGGACGTAAAGGTGACAGCGACCACGCCGCAGTCGCACGTCTCTGCCGACAGCACCGTGTTGATCAGCGGTCGCGCAACGACTTCAGGCACCTCACTGACCAACCCGACGAGTCATGGCCCGTTCGTTCCAAGCACAGTGATGAATCTGACCGCCGCCGCAACCAGCGCCGGTTTCAAGCTCTCGACATTTGCCACGGGCTTTGTTGAACCGCTTGGATGGGCGCTTATGCCCGATGGCACGGTCATGGCCTCAGATGTTTTGGGAAATGTCCGCATCTTCCCCAATAACGATGACGGGCAAACCACTGCCGGTGCGACCCTCGCGCAGAACTATGGTTCCAGTAACGGTGATGCCATCGCACAGGTTGGCCGGCACGTCTACATCGCACTTCAGAGTGCCGGCAGCGTCATCGAAGTAAACCCCGACGGCACATTCGTGCAGACCATCGTCACGGGCATCCCGGGCGGCACGGGTATGGTCTCAGGGGCGAACGGGCTGCTTTACGTCTCAAATCTGGGCAATGCCATTTCCGAGGTCGATCCGATCGCAAAGACCAAGAAGGTGTTTCTGAATGTCGGGGCGGACGGAGTAGGATTCTCCGCCGATGGAACCATCTTCTATGCCGAGTCTGGCAGTCATATATTAGGGTTCGATTTCGTCACTAAAGCTCAAGTATTTGATTCGGGCCCGATCAACGGAGGTGCGGACGGCATGGCGGTCGGTGTGGGAGCGCTGACTGGCAGCATCTTCGTTAATACCAACGGTGGTACACTGATTCAGGTCAACATTGCGACCAAGGTGCAAACCGTTCTCGGCACTGGTGGTTCGCGCGGTGATCTCGTAGCCATCGATCCGAGCGATGGCTCACTTCTACTGACCCAGTCCGACCGAATCCTGCGCCTGATCGGACCAGTCGGCAGCGGATTCGGAAACATCTTCCCCAGCACGATCAAGTCCGTAACCGTTAACGGTGTCCCCGTCGACGCGCTTGACGGGGACGGTAACTTTTTCATTCACGTTCCCGTGCAGCCGGGCCCGAATGGATATGTCGTCCTCGCCACAGACTCAGGTGATCAGACCGCTTTCGTCAAGCTATCCATCACAGGTGATACCGTCGGTAGCAGCACGACAACCAACGTCGTCGACCTTTCCGGCAACCTTACTCCGAAGTTCGGTCGAACCTCACTCAACGAAAAGACCGGCGTGCTTTACACGCAGGTCGCCGCGCTCAACTCCGGAACGTTTGGCGTCAATAAGCCGCTGTTCGTCGGTATCACGCACCTCAGTAATCCGTCCGTCACCGTCCTCAACCCCGACGGGTACACCGACACAGGCATCCCCTATTTCGACTACTCCAGCCTCGTGACCGGAAATCACCTCGAGCCCGGCCAGCAGACTGGTTTCCGCGAAATCTCGTTCGCCAATTCCGGTAAGACTCAGTTCACTTTCGATCTGGTTCCCCTCGGTACGCTCAATACCGCGCCGCTCATCACCAGCCAGCCGACTGTGCAGGTTCTCGTCGGTAAACCCTACCAATATGCGGTGACTGCCATTGATCCCGATAGCGATCCGCTGACCTATTCCCTGACTTCTGCGCCCGATGGTATGAGCATCGACCCCAACACCGGTTTGATCTCCTTCGCATCATCGGCGGCAGGATTGTACGATGTTTCGATCTCCGTGAGTGATGGCCGTGGGGGTATCGCGCAACAACAGTATCAGCTCAATGTCATCGTGGCACCCAGTAATCGGCCCCCGATATTTGTAACGGCCCCTGTGGTCGACGCGACCGCCGGAAAGCCGTACACGTACACATCGCAAGCGGTAGATCCCGATGCCGACCCGGTCAAGTACTCCCTCATCCCTACGGACTACAACCTGTCTCCGAAATCCGTGCCGATCGTCAACCCGGGTTTCGAGGCCGATGTGCTTAACGACGCCGGATTCCGCGAAGAAGCTGCCGGCTGGACCAAACTTGCGGGCTCGGGTGGCGCATACAATCCAACCATCAATAGTTTCCCGAGCGTTCCCGAAGGGCAAAACGTCCTGTTCAGCAACGGTAGCACCTACTCCCAAGTGTTAACAACGGCTGTCGTCGCTGGCAATCGCTACACATTGCAGGTGCAAGTGGGTTGGCCGCTTGGCCTACCGTTCGGAGGTTATGCTATTCAGCTCTGGGCAGACGGTGCAATGCTCGGCCAAGCCACCGGTCCGGTTCCGTCGGCACCAGGCACCTTTACGACCGCGACGGTCGATGTGGCCATCAATGCCGGTAATGCAGCCATCGGCAAGGCTCTGGAGATCCGCCTCGTCGGTAACGGCGTTCAGGAGGAATTCGATGACGTCCGTCTGACTGTCACTCCCCCAGCAACGCCGGTAATCCCAATCCCCGACGGCCTTACGATCGACGCGGCCACTGGGCTGGTTGCGTGGAGCCCCATGCTCAGCCAGGTTGGTGCAAACACCCTCAGTATTCAGGCGACCGATGGCAAAGGCGGTGCAACCACACAGACCTATGTAGTTAATGTTGCGTCGGGCCAAATTCAAGTCGTCACCAACCATCCCCCCATCATCACCTCGACCCCACCGGTTGGCCCGGCAGTCGTCGGTTTACCCTACAAATATGCGGTCACCGCGATGGATCCCGACAACGATCCACTGAGTTTCTCCATTCCGGCACCGCCGCTCGGGATGACGATCGACGCAACCACCGGAATCCTGCTTTGGACTCCTCCCGTGAGCCTCATCGGAACGTCCCATGTCCTTGTCGTCGTGAATGATGGGCGTGGGGGTACCACCAGCCAGCCATTTGATCTGACAGTCGCCGCCACCGGGGTCAACGACGCGCCTTCCATCACATCAACCCCGATCAAAAAAGCAGAGGCCGATAGGCCGTATGTATACGCCGTGACCGCCACGGACCCCAATGCAGATCCGCTTGTGTTCTCACTGACAGCCGCGCCAAACGGGATGGTGATCGACGCGACCTCCGGCGTCATTCGCTGGTTGCCAACGGCGGCCGATCTGGGTCTCGTGCGGAACGTGACCGTCTCCGTAAGTGATGGGCGCGGCGGCATTGCAACGCAAAGTTACGGGATCTCTGTTGCCTCACAAATTCCCAACCACGCGCCGGTCATCACTTCTGACCCTCCGCGCGCGGCGGCAATCGGTCAATTGTATCGCTACAACGCCACTGCAACTGATTCCGACAACGATCTGCTGATTTGGAATCTTGATAAATCCCCATCAGGGATGATCGTCGATCCGATCACCGGCGTTGTCGTTTGGAAGCCACAGGCGAATCAGTTGGGAACGCAATCTGTCATTCTCCATGTTTCTGACGGTCACGGAGGCGAAGTCACTCAGAGTTTCGACGTTAATGTTCTTAGCGTGAACCGTCCACCGGGCATCACGTCTGCGCCACCGACGTTCGCCATCGCTACCAAGCCGTACAGCTATGCGGTCACGGCGACCGACCCGGATGGTGACCCGCTGACTTACTCCCTGGTGAATGGATCGGTTGGCATGGTGGTCAATCCCGTCAGCGGTTTGCTGACCTGGACTCCAACCTCTGGCGAAATTGGAAGCAACACCGTCATCATCCGCGCCACCGATAGCCACGGCGCGTTCGGCCAGCAAACCTATAGCGTGATCGTGTCGGCATCGCCGAATAACCGTCCGCCCACCATCACTTCGACTCCACCCTTCGTCGCCGAGCCTACCAAGACCTATACCTATGCTATCATCGCGGTTGATCCTGACCGAGACGTGCTGCATTACGCGCTGTTAACCGCGCCACCTGGCATGACGATCGACACCAAAACAGGCCTGGTTACCTGGACACCGACCGCCGCTCAAGTCGGCACGTTTACCGTCAGTCTCGCTGCAATTGATACCTCCGACGCGCAGATGACACAGTCATTCCACGTTGTCAGTAAAGTAAACCACCCGCCGACGATCACTTCGCAGCCCAACCTCACGGCAACCGCAACTGGTACTTACCAATATACGTTGACGGCCACTGATCCTGATAACGATCCACTTGCCATTCACCTGGACATAGTACCGTCCGGAATGACGGTCGACGTACTCGGCAATATCACATGGTCACCGCTTATCGCCGATATTGGGGCGCATCCGGTGCAATTGACTGTCTTCGATCCGCATGGGGCAAGTGCAACGCAATCATTTACCGTCACCGTGAGTGCCGACAACGTCGCGCCGAAAATCCAAATTCTGGTGGATCGTTCGCCCGTGAATATCAATGAAGTGGTGAACATTCACGTGCAAGCTGCAGATGGAGTCGGAGTTTCAAAACGTACATTGCTCGTCGACGGTCAACCTGTGGTCCTGGATATCAACGGTGGGGTGGCTTTAAAGCTCACGCATGCCGGTGATATTGCCCTCGTTGCCACCGCCACTGACGCTTTCGGCAACGTGGCGACTGCCAGCGGCGACGTGCTCGTCGTCGATCCGACCGATATTGCGGCACCTATCGTGCATATCACTTCACCCACTGGCGGCAGCCGTATTACCTCCCTGGCAAACGTCATCGGTACGGTCGCGGACAGCAATCTGCTTTTCTATACGCTTTCGTTTGCTCCGGCGGACGGAAGCGCGGCCTTCAAAGAAATCTTTCGCGGCACGACCAACGTGACTAACGCCAAACTCGGAACGTTTGATCCGACGCTGCTGGCTAACGATACCTACATCCTCCGACTGGATGCCGTAAACGCCGGCGGGCACGAGGCTGAAGATGAAGTAACGGTGGATGTATTTAATAATCTAAAGCTGGGTAACTTCACTCTCTCCTTTACAGATTTGACGATCCCGCTCGGTGGGCTTCCGATTACGATCGGCCGTACCTATGACACGCTCAATGCCAATCGAAATAGCGATTTCGGTTTTGGTTGGCGGTTGGATGTCGGTGGAACCCAACTTCGTTCGAGCCTTCCTCCAGATCCGCTGGCTGAAATTGGTGTCTATTCTGCATTCATCCCTGGCACTCGCGTCTACGTCACCTTGCCGGGCGGCAAGCGAGAAGGTTTCACCTTCAACCCCGGGCAAGCTCCGGGCCTCAAAGGCCGCTTCCTGGATATTCTCCAGCCCAGCTTCGAAGCTGACCCCGGCGTCACCGATACACTTACCGTCGACCCATTCGATATCTTCTTCGACACAAAAACCGGAAAATTTACGGACTACTACGGCAGCCTCCCCTATAACCCCGCCGACAGTAATTTCGGCAGTGGTCAATATACTCTCACCACTAAAACCGGTGCCGCTTTCCGAATTGACGGCAACTCAGGTGGTCTGGTTTCCCTTTCCGATCCGCTCGGCACAACTCTTACATTTACCGACAATGGAATTACCAGCAGTCGTGGCTCGGGTGTAACGTTCACCCGCGATCCGAAGGGCCGTATTACAGCGATCACCGACCCAGCAGGCAAGACGGTCAAATACACTTATGATGCCGACGGGAATCTGGTGTCCTCCACAGATCGCGATTCGAACGTCACCTCATACCAGTATGACCCGGCACATCCGCATTATTTGCAGAAGGTTATTGATCCGCTGGGGCGTACAGGGGTCAAGTCGACCTACGATGCCCAAGGCCGCCTTACCCAGATCGTCGGTGCCAATGGGGCGCCCATATTGCTTAAGTACGACAGTGGCAACCGAGTTCAAACCACCACCGATCCGCTCGGTAACAAGTCGACCGTCGTCTTCGACATCAACGGGAACCCCGTCCAAGTTCTTGATGCCGCCGGTCATCTTACGACCCGAACGTTCGACGCCGCCGGCAACACGCTGACGGATACCGACCCACTTGGAAATACGACCACGCGAACCTATGACAACCGCTCTAATATGCTGACGATGACTGACCCACTCGGTCACAAAACAACCTTTACGTACGATAACTTCGGGAAACCCCTCACCGAAATCGATCCGCTCGGTAATGTGACTGTCAGAACTTTTAACCGAGGCGAAATCACATCCGAGACCACACCCACTGGCGACGTATTCACAGCAACTTACGATGCCGCGGGCAATCGCACATCTACAAAGGATGGTAACGGCAACACCACCACCTACACCTATGCGGGTACCGGATTCGTCACAAGCATATTCCAGGCCGACGGAAGTGGATCGCTTATCAGCGCTGATCCTGACGGCAATGTTACTTCAGACCACCAATTTATCGTGGGGGCCTCAGGGACGACGGAGTCTACCTGGAGTTACGCCTACGACAACGCCGGGAACATGACGAATCAGACCAATGCGCAGGGTAACTCGCTTAGACTGAAATACGACGCAGTGGGTAACCTTTCGGGCAATACGGATGCCCTTGGTAAGCCATGGACATTCAATTACACGGACGGCGGTCAGGTTGCCGGTCAGGTTGCGCCAGATGGTTCCACTACAACCGTCGCTTACGACGCCGATGGCCGCGCGTCGGCCGCTACGATGCCCGATGGCAGCGTTGTCCACTTCGAATATGATGCGGTTGGGAACCGAACGAAGACCCTCTTCGCCGACGGTAGCTTCACCACACGCACTTACGATGCCGCAGGTCGAGTTGAGTCCGAGACAGGCTTGAAAGGCACGACGTCGAATTACACCTATGACGCCGCTGGTGAACTACTTACTGCAACCGGACCAGGCAATACCGTCACTTCATACACATATGATGCCGATGGTCATCGGACATCGGTGACTGACCCATTGGGCGGTGTTACCCGTTACGAGTACGACGCCGCCGGCCGGGTTACCAAGACCACATACCCCGACGGTACGTTCACCACATCTGGATATGACCACAACGGGCACGCTAACCAATTCAGAGACCTCAGCGGTGCTGTCTGGCACTACGCGTACGGTGTGACGAACCTTCTCAATTCCGTTACAGCGCCCGATGGATTGATCACTTCGTATGTCTACAACTCTGATGGAAAAGTCGAGCAGATCACCGATACAGCCGGTCATGCCGTCAACTTTGCCTATGATTCCGCTGGCAGGCGTACTTCCCGAGTGCTGGCCGGAGGAGGTGTTGAAACCTACAAGTACAACGCTGATGGCACTCTTGCGGAAAAGACTGATGCGGCGGGCATCATCACAACATACACCTTCAATGACCAATCCAAAATCACTGGCAGGACCGTCTCCAACGGGGAGACAGAAGCCTTTAACTACGATCTTCTGGGTAACCTGACCCATGTTACCGATTCACGCGGCGGCACGGTGTTGGCCTACGATGGTTTCGGTCACGTGACCCGTTGGCAAGGGCCCACTGGAACGATTGTTCGCTATGCGTACGACTCCCACGGCCGACTCACCGGTGTCACGACGACCGCCGGCACAACTGCAACTACATATGATGAGAAATCCGGAATCGCAACGCTGACAGGAATCGACGGGGGTATCAGCACTGCTACACATGACGCGCTGGGCCGAATTACTACCGTATTGCTGCCGGGTGGCGCTACTGAGACCAAGACTTACGATGCCGACAATCGCACGACTCAAATCGCCGACACCGGCACCGGTGGACAGGAAGTATTTTCGCTCGCCTATACTCGCGATTCTGCAGGCCGCATCTCAAAAACAGTGGACGGGAACGGTCGGATCGTAGTGTACACTTATGACGTAAACAGTCGCGTCACCGGCGAGAAGATCACCACACCCGGTGTCGGGGTTCGGACAATCAGTTATAGTTATGATGGAGCCGGCAATCTCACGAGCCGTATTGATTCTGCTGCGGGGACCAGCAATATCGCTCACAATTCAGACGACCAGTTCACGTCCGACGGTGCTGCGGCTTTTACCTGGAATGCCGATGGCAATCTTGCCACGCGTACCGAGGCCGGTGTCACTGAAACGTTCACTTACGATGCTCGGAACAGGCTCATCAAAGTGGTCCGAACTGGAGTAAATGCCGGCCCCGCCGTCATCCAGTATGAATATGAGTATGACGGTTTAATGGCCGCTCGAATCGTCGACGGTGTTCGCACGATGTTTACCTGGGATCGAACTTCGGCAGCCTGGCCGCTGCTCCTCGAAGAGCATAATGCCGCTGGCAATCTTACCCATCGGTATGAATACTTAGCCGGTGTCCTGCATCGTTCAATTGACGGCGCAGGAGTGTTCCAGCATTACGCCACGGACAGTGAGGGGACGGTACGCGCCATAACATCTTCTGATGGAACAGTGCTACACTCCTACGCCTACGATGCATACGGTCGCCCACTCGATACTACTACCGCCGATCTCGCAGGCCCTGGGTATATTGGTGGTTGGACCGATCCGATCACGGGATTTGTCTACTTGCAGAATCGCTGGTACTCCCCCAAAGTGGCCGCGTTCATCCAGCGCGATCCGGCCGACCCGGAACCAAACGACACTCGCACTCTTAACCGCTACGTCTATGGTGCGGGAGACCCGGTCAATAAGCTGGACCCTACAGGGAAGATTTCCTTTTCAGTGGCGGAGCTTGCAGTCGTGACGGCGATTCTCGGCATCGGGTATGAACTATCCTTGCCCGGTTCGACCGTTCAGGATGTCTTCTTTGGTTTCACGAACCTGTATAAATCGTTCAAGCACATGGAGTATTCCGCGACGGTAATTCCTGCGATTAGTGCGAATATTCCCGCGTTCGCGGGTGATACCGTCGGTGCGACATTGGGCCTGGAACTTCTCGAGTTTCATAATCACGTGCCAAAACCCAATGCCGTTTACTTTGAGTTCGGGGTTAGTTTCGGAACGCCTCAATTGGCCGGGCTATCGATTGGCACTTTTAGTCCGGGATCCGTTTTCGATACGCCTACACCGAAGGATTACAACGGCTGGTTCTTCTCTGTGTCTCTCTCAGGAGGACTCAGCAAACTTTTAAATACGAAGAGTGGCCTTGTTACTCCGGTCAGTGTCGGCGGATCGGTCTTCTGGTCACCGACGCTTACGTACACGGATTCTGACGGTGCAAGTCGATACAGTCATGGATACGGTGGGGGTGCCGGTATCTCTTTTGGTGAAGATGGCATCGTCAATAACACGTTTAAGGTCGATTTCAGATTGAGCCTGACGTACTACATCCTGATTGACGCGTTTTAAATTGCCGTGCGCGAATACGCGTTTTAAAGGTTCGTCCGGCTCTTGCGTCGGTAGTGTGGTTGCCGGCGTGCAGATGTTTGGATTTTAAAGGCATCGCTCTGGCGTCCGCAACGCAGGCTGCTTCCCAGCAGAGCCCGACTCCGCTTCATCGGGCTGCTTCATCGTAAATCCTTGCGATCTCGACAGAAATGCTGCGGACGCCGGAGCTGGAAACGGGAATTGAATCGGGGGCCAGAGCGGGCGACGAATCGGGGGCCACCACTTTTCAAAGAATAGCCCCACTCGGGGCGACGGCAAACACGCTCTGTCGCGATTCTCATAGTATGGTTTGGACGATCTCTTTGCTTCTTCTCCTTCCTTCGCTTTCAGGCTCTGCTTGAGCCGATAGCTCTCGCCGGCGATTTCCACGATATGCACGCGGTGAGTCGACCGGTCGATCACCGCACCGGCAAGTCGCGCATCGCCCGCGAAGACGTTCTGCCATTCCCACCGTGCCACCCGGAATTTATCTGCCCGATGCCACGGAAGTCATCATTCGTCCCGAGGATCTTCCCAAGCCCCAGGTCATCGAGCGCTCGCGCAGCAAGTCCTTCACAACAGTACCAAAGGAGGTGATCGCATGACCTGACGCACTCGACCTGCCATGGGTGCCTCCGGGGCGGGTCAAATCTCGGCGCTCGCAGGTGGGTCAATTCTCCGCGCTCGTTGACAGTAACGTCTGTAGAGGTGCTATAGTGTCGCCGAATCCCGATATTCCGCAGCGGGAGATAAATCGACATGCCCAGTCCCGGGGAGAGCGGACCGGAAATGTTTGCCATGCGAGTAAGATCGACCATGCCCGCAAGCATTTGACTGGATGTGCCGATAGACTCCGGGTATCGCAGTTTCGTTCGCAATCTGGCAGACCATGAGCAACTCGCACCGTCTTTCTACTTCTGCCACCGATCCGCTTCTTTCCCCGGCGGCAAGTGCGCCGCAGAGCCTGCTGCGCGATGAACTGCCGTCGCTTCGCCCGAGTTTATTGGACATCAGCCCGGTCTCTCGGCGAATGGAAAATCTCGATGCGCTGCGCATCGTCTGCATGCTGGCGATTATCACGACGCACGTCACTGAGCCGTACATTGATGCGATCCATCAGCGCGGTGAATCCTTCGGTCCGCTCCCGGCGAGCATTCTGGCGATCAACGTCATGGGGAGATTCGGCGTCCCCTGCTTCATGATGATTTCTTTTTTCATCTACTGGCACCAGTTGTATGAAAAGGGACGCAGTTGGGGCGAGTTACTTTCACGACGCCTTAAACGGCTTGTGCCGGCGTTTGTATGCTGGTCGGCGTTTTATTTCCTGGTCCATCGACGCGTCTATACGATGTATGGAAATCGGATCGGATATACGCCGTTAAATGAGTTTGGGTACAGCATTTTCAAATGGCAAACCTGGTGGGGATTATTTCTGGGGCAGGCCGAGTATCACCTTTACTATTTACCATTGATTATGCAGTTCCTTCTCTGCATCCCATTGCTCAAATTACTGTGGCGGAAACCAACCGTTTCGTGGGGATGGATCGGCGTGACTTCAATCGCGTGGGGCGTTTTGGAATGGGGTCCGCTTATTTTCGGTCGCCATTCAACCGGTGAACGCGTTACCGGAATCCTTCAGCGAATTCTCGATCAACCCTGGGCGATTCCGTTTTTATTCTTTCCGCTTTTTGGAATGATGTGTGCCGGGCAAACATCCTTGCGCAAATTCTTAGCCCGTAGCCCGACTTCACTCTGGGTCGGTCTACTGATTTTCGGTTTGGCCCTTCACGCCGCGGAAGCCATATTTCTCTCACACCAACTACCTTCCGATGGAATGTACATGAAGCGCGTGGCGGTCTATGTCAAATTTGGCCGCATCGTCACTGCATTCTCCGTGTTTGCATTGTTTATTCGCAATCCGTTGATGCGCGATCCGTTTCCCCGCATCTCCCATTATGCCTTCGGCCTGCACTTCATGCACCCTTTCATCATATTGATGATCAGCCTGATCGAACTGCGCTTAATGGGGCCGCATCTTGCGCATTTCCAACAGTGGGCCATCCCGGTTTTGGCCGTGAATCTTCTGCTGACGTTCAGCATTACTTTCGGTCTTTGCCTGATACTCGGCCGATTCAAAAAGCTGGAGTTTTTGGTGGTGTAATCGGTCCCCCGAAAACGCCGTTCTATCATCACAGCCGTTGCGTAATTCGCGTTCTCCGTGCATTCTAATCCCCATGCGATCTTTTATTCTGCTCTTCCTTGCAGCACTGATGACTGGCTGCGTTTCGCCTAAGAAATACAACTTCGCCGTCTCCCTGCGAAACGCGACGACCGGGCCGCTTACGGTTGGATTTGTCAAGAAGGATCCACCGAACGAGACCCAGTGGATGTCACCGGAAAGCTTTACGAATTGGCCACCATCTCGTCAGCCGACGGACTGGGGTGAAGTGATCGCCGCCGGCAAAGTCGCCAATTTTCGGGTGACCGGCGAGGTCTATCCCGGCGCCACGGCATTTTTGCGGGTCTATTCGGGCGTACATCCTTTGAATGAGCTGCTGGCCATCAGTCGCGGTACGGGCGGGCGCCTGGATCTAGGGCTGGTTCCGGGTGAGAACAACGCTTTCGTCATCACCGACCCCAGCGGCAAGCTGTCCGCCAAGCTCTACTACTTCGAACGCGCTCCGTAAATCCGAGCGCGGAGGGATAACCAATGTCCTATACATCCCATCAACAATCCGGCCAATCGCTCACCGCCCGTTGCGCCATTCTAACGCTCAGCGACACTCGAACGGAAGGCACCGACACGAGCGGCCAAATGATCCGCAATCTGCTCGTCTCCCTTGGGCATTCCGTTGTTTATCACCAAATCGTGCCCGATGAACCGGCCGTTTTTCAACAAATACTGCTTCAATACCTGAACGACCTTTCCATCGATTGCATACTTACCAACGGCGGCACAGGGATCAGCCAGCGAGACCAAACGATCGATGTCATCTCGCGACTGCTCGATCATCCGCTCCCCGGCTTCGGCGAACTTTTCCGAATGCTCAGCTATGCCCAGATCAAAAGCGGTGCCATGCTTAGCCGCGCCGTCGGCGGGATCACCCAGGGCAAACTTCTCTTCGCCATGCCCGGCTCAACCAAAGCTGTTGAATTGGCCATGACCCAACTCATCCTGCCCGAATTGGGCCACCTGCTCAGCGAGCTTCGCAAATGAAACCGTTCGGAACCCATTGGAAAGTCTTGACACAAGTCCCCCCCCGACTAAGATTTCAGGAACCTAGGTGCGAGTGTTACGGATTGCAAAAAACGCCCTCATCGTCTAGTGGCCTAGGACAGCCGGTTCTCAGCCGGCGAACAGGGGTTCGACTCCCCTTGGGGGTATTAGGCTATTGTTAGGGTCATCGCACCCTGCCGCATTGTATCGAAAAGCCCCGCAATTCGCGGGGTTTTTCGTTTTGGGGCTTTCGTCTTGCGATGCCTTGCGAGTAGCCGCGTGCG